>JBICIE010000001.1:0-9009 GCA_043101635.1 Phycisphaerales bacterium JB039
GCCAGACCTGGCTGATCTATTACGATTTCAGCTGCGGCGGCAACGGCGACTTCAACGGCGACAGCGCCATCGACGCCTACGACCTGTTCGACTTCGTGCAGGCCTACGACGCCAAGGACCCCAGCGCCGACCTGGATGCCAGCGACACCATCACCCCCGTAGACACGGTGATCTTTATGGACGCCTGGTACCGGGGGATCGAGTAGCGGGCCCGCCGGCCTCACGCGGCCGTCGGCGCGTGCTCGGGGGCGATGGTCCGCTCAGGCGTCGTCGCCGGCGTCGTCGGAGGGCTTGAGCTTCTTGCCGGCGCTGAGCAGGCGGGCGCCATCCTCGGGGGTCATGGAGCCCTCGGCGACGTAGGCGGCGATCTCGCGCCGGGTGCGCTCGCGCTCGCGCACGCTGACGGTCTTGCGCCGCTCCTCGAACAGCACCGCGAGGATGATGACGATGGCGCCGGCGACGGCGCCGACGACCCAGGGGTTGCTGATGGCTTCGGCAAAGGCGTCCATGACGATCCCCCCTATAGACCGTCGACGATGCGGTGGCGCAGGGAGCGGCCTGTCGCCAGCAGCTTGGCGGCATCATCGGGGGCGATGGAGCCCTCGGCGACGTAGGCGGCGATCTCGCGCCGGGAGCTTTCGAATTCCTCGGTCTGGCGCACCTTGCGCCGGGTATCCCACCAGCATATGAGCAGGATCATCCCGATGAAGAAAGCCCCGAGCAGCAGCCCGCCGGCGACCGCGACCAGCTTTAACGTGTCATCGGGACTGAAAAGGTATGACGACTCGACCACGGTGAACCCCCTTGGCTGCTGCTACAGGCAGCCGCGTCTGTTCTTGTCCTGCGTCCCGGCCTCCAGCAGGCGGGCGCCCTCTTCCGGCGTCATCGAGCCCTCGGCGATGTAGGCGGCGATCTCGCGGCGCGAGGCCTCCTGGGCCCGGCTGCGGGCGATGGATTTGGCCGCGCACATCGTGATCGCGACGATCGCGATGATGAAGCCGCCGGCCATGCCGGCGAGCGGGATGAGCATGCCATCGTTGAGTCCGGACATTGCGATCTCCTCAGGCGTTCTTGCGGCTCTCGCCGGCGGCCATGAGCCGCTCGCCCTGCTCGGGTGTCATGGAGCCCTCGGCGATGTAGGCGGCGATCTCGCGCCGGGAACGCTCCCGGGCCATGGCCTTGATCATGGAGGTGGCCATGCCGAAGACGATGGCGACGATGGCGATCAGGCCGCCGATGAGGAAGAAGAGCACATCGGCATCCAGCAGCTTGTTGACGATGTCCTGCGCCATACGTCCGTCCTCCGCCCCCGGCAGTCGCAAGGTTGCTGGGAATCGGCCGGCAGCGCTTTCATGATATCGCAGCGCTGAGCCCACTACGCTCCGTGGCCCCCTTGAGCCATGCGACCCACCGACGCCGAGATCTCCCGCGCCCTGCTGGCGGCCTACCGCGAGGGGGCCTTCCCGATGGGCGAAGGGGACCGGGTGGGCCTGTACCGGCCGGATCCGCGGGCCATCCTGCCGCTGGACGGGCTGAGGCTGTCGCGGTCGCTGCGGGCGGCGATCCGGTCGGGGCGGTTCCGGATCCGGTCGGACACGGCGGTCGAGGCGGTGGTGCGGGCCTGCGCCGAGCCGGCGCCGGGCCGGGAAGAGACCTGGCTGAGCCCCCCGCTGCTGGAGGCGTACCTCGCCCTGGGACGCCAGGGGCACGTGCACACGGTGGAGGCGTGGCTGGCGGGCCCCGAGGAGCAGCGGCTGGTGGGCGGCCTGTACGGGGTGGCGATCGGGGGCCTGTTCGCCGGTGAGAGCATGTTCAGCCGGCCCGAGGAGGGGGGAACGGACGCCAGCAAGGTGTGCCTGGCGCATCTGCAGGGGCACCTGCTGCGGCGGGGCTTCGCGCTGCACGATGTGCAGTTCGTCACGCCGCACCTGGAGCGGCTGGGGGCGGTGGAGATCCCCGGGGCGCGGTACCTGGCGCTGCTGGGCGAGGCGGTCGAGTTGGCGGCGACCTGGGGGAGCTTCGACGCCGCGGCGGCGCTGGCGGCGCTCGACGCGGCCGGCGGCGGCGATTGCGCCGCCGGCGGCTGAGCCGGGGGCGCGGGACCTGTTACAATCGGCGGCATGCTCTGGAATCGCAACAGACCGGGAGATCTGGGCGCCCACTACCGGCGGGCGCACGAGCTATGGCTGGAGCAGGCCCTGCGGACGGGGCGGCCGGATGTGCGGATTCCGACGCGCCGGGTGCGGGATGGGGGCTTTGCGGGCCTGATGTCGCGCCCGAGTGGGCGCCACTGGGCGAGAATGTGGTGGACGGTTGCCCTCAAGCGCGTCGATAGTCGATAGATGAGGAGTCGGCGGCGCCGGATCGCGGCGGCGCGGGAGTGGGTATGGCCGAGGATCCCCTGAGCCAGACCAGGACGCGGCTGCATCGCCGCTGGCTGCTGAAGATGACCCTGGGCACGATTGCGCTGATCGCGATCGGGCTGTGGGGCCTGTACGACGCGACGATCAAGTACCCGCAGCGGGGCGAGCGGCACGCCGAGTACATGGAGTGGCAGTATCTGCAGGCGGAGAAGGACCGCGCGGGGCTGAGCCTGGCGGGGGCGGCGGATCCGGAGGCGGAACTGCGAGACCTGTCAGCGATGTCGGGTGAGTCGCTGGGGCAGAATCCGGAACTCGACGCCAAGCTGGGCTGGCTGCAGTCGCTGCGGACGATCGGGAGGCTGGATGCGAAGCACACGACCTACGGCCGGGAGGGGCGACCCAGCGCGGCCGACCGGCTGCGGGCCCTGACGGAGAAGTGGAACACCAGCAGCGCTCCCAAGGCGCTGGCGGCGTACGACCTGCCGCTGCAGTGGGCCATCTGCGTGGGCGGCTTCGCGCTGGCGGGGTGGCTGATCGCGCTGTTCGTGAAGGTGGGGTCGAAGACCTACCGGTGGGATCCGGAGACCCGGGCGCTGACGCTGCCCGGGGGAGCGACGCTCAAGCCGGAGGATCTGGAGGACCTCGACAAGCGCAAGTGGCACAAGTTCCTGGTGACGCTGAAGGTGCGCCAGGAGCACGCGCAGCTCGGTGGGCGGCAGGTCCGGCTGGATCTGTACCGCTACACCCCGCTGGAGGAATGGGTGCTGGAGATGGAGCGGATCCGGTTTCCGGAGCGGGCGGAGGACGCCGCGCCGGCTAAATCGGGCGAACCTGCGGGCGGCGAATCCGAACAAACGGAAGGGTCGACCCCGGAGCGCACAGGCGCGGACGCCTGAAGCCCGGGCCAGGAGGGCCCGTCGATCGCGATCGTTGCCGCAAGCCTGGTCACGCTGATCTGCCTGGTGGCGCCGCTGCTCATCTTTCTGGGCCTGCCGGCGAGCTGGCTGATGGTGGCGGGCGCGGTGGGCGTGAACCTGCTGGGCAGGTGGCTGGGCTGGTGGCCGGCGGGGGAGTGGATGTTCTCGTGGGTCACCATCGGCGTGATCGCCGGGCTGGCGCTGCTGGCGGATATCACCGACACGGTGGCCGGCGCGCTGGGCGCCAAGCGGGCCGGCGGGACGCGCCGGTCGTACATCGGGGCGATCGCCGGGGGACTGCCGGGGGCCATCATCGGGACGTTCATGCTGCCGGTTCCGCTGGTGGGCACGCTGGCAGGCGGGGCGATCGGCGCCGGGCTGGGCGCGACGCTGTTTCAACTGACTCGAGAAGACCACACCATCGCGACAGCGTCGCGCGTCGGGGCGGGCGCTGCCGCGGGGTGGCTCGTTGCCGTTGTCATCAAGCTGTCGATTGCCGCGACGATCGCGACGATTGTGATCACAGCGGCGTGGATCCGGTAACCCCATGCACGGTGGAGAGAACATGCAGAGAACGCTCGACGCCCCGGCGGCGGCTCCTGATCAGGCGCGCGACCACGAGACCGCCGAGGAAGTGAAGCACTTCGTGCTGGACACGAACGTGCTGCTGCACAACCCCGGGGCTCTGTTCGTCTTCAAGGAGAACCACGTCGTCATTCCGTTCGCGGTGGTCGAGGAACTCGACAAGCTCAAGCGCAAGGAGGATGACATCGGGCGCAACGCCCGCGAGACGATCCGGTATCTGGATGCCCTGCGGACGCGCGGCAAGCTGACCGAGGGCGTCTCGTGGGGCAGCGCCCCGGCGGCGCTGCGGGCGGGGGCGTCGGTCGGGCCCAACGGGGCGACCGGCACGATCCGGATCGCCGTGCCCGAGGGCGAGCGTCCGGCGGCGCTGAGCGACGACAGCAGCGACAACAGCATCATCGCGACGGCGTGGCGGCTGCACAAGGCGGGCATGCGGGCGGTATTCGTCTCCAAGGACCTCAACGCGCGGATCAAGAGCGACGCCCTGGGCATCCGCACCGAGGACTTCGAGAACCAGAAGGTGGATGCCGACCGGCTGTACACCGGCTACCTGTCGCTGCAGACGCCGGGCGGCCTGATCGACGAGATGTACGACGAGCGCATGCTGCCGCTGGAGCGGCTGGCCGAGGCCCTGACCGCGACGGCGCCCGATGGCGAGCAGTACCGGCGCCAGCTCGAGCCGAACCAGTTCGTGCTGCTGCAGGACATGGAAGATGAGAACCACACCGGCCTCGGCCGGCGGCTGGCGGACACGCAGCACATCATCCCGGTGTCGGCGCCGCGCAAGCCGGTGTTCGGCATCATGGCCCGCAACGTGCAGCAGACGATGGCGCTGGACCTGCTGCTGGATGATGAGATCCAGATGATCACGCTGCTGGGCTCCGCCGGCACGGGCAAGACGCTGCTGGCGCTGGCCGCGGGCATGAACAAGGTGTTCCAGGAGGAGCGCTACGAGAAGCTGCTGGTGGCCCGGCCGATCATGCCCATGGGGCGCGACATCGGCTACCTGCCCGGCGACAAGGATGAGAAGCTCACCGCGTGGATGCAGCCGATCTTCGACAACCTGGAGTACCTGCTGAGCACCCGCGGCGGGCACATGCAGAGCGCCGACAGCCACACGCACATGCAGCGCATCGACAAGATGATCATGGATGGCAAGCTCGTCCTCGAGCCGCTCACCTACATCCGCGGGCGCAGCATCCCGCACCAGTTCATGATCGTCGATGAGGCCCAGAACCTGACGCCGCACGAGGTCAAGACCATCGCCAGCCGCGTCGGCGAGGGCACGAAACTTGTCCTCACCGGCGACATCGGGCAGATCGACAACCCGTACCTGGACCAGTCATCCAACGGCCTGAGCTACGCGGTCGAGAAGATGAAGGGGCTGGGGCTGGTCGGGCACGTGACGCTGGCGCGCAGCGAGCGGAGTGAACTGGCGAGTCTCGCGGCGGCGAGGCTATAGGCGAGGCGCCGGGCCCTGGGCGCTGGGCGCCGGGCCTCGCGTGGAGGCTCTTCGGCGACCGTGACATCCGGTCCGGTGTGTAGGATGAGCGCATGTTCCTGCCGGTTCGCCGAGGACTGGTTACCGCGCTGCTGCTCGAGGCCGCCGCGCTCAATGTCCTGTTCGTGGCGGCGCCGGCGGCGCTGGTGGGTTACGCGGGGTACAAGGCCGACATCAGTCAGGCTGAATCGGTGCGCAACGGCGCGACCGGCGCCGCCATCGCCGCGCTGGCGCTGGTCAATGCGGCGCTCCTGATCGCGGCAGTGCTCAGAGAAGAGAAGGCGACGCCACGGCGCTGGGCGTTCGTCGTGTCCTCGATCCTGCTCGCAGGGGCTCTGCTGCTGTGCCTGTGGTCGCTGTGGTTCGCGGTCGTTGCGGCCGTGCAGTTGATGTCGATCGCGGCGACGCTCGTTCAGGTTCGCGGGCTCGACCTGAAGTGCCTGCAATGCCGCTATGACCTCTCGGGCTGCACATCGGACTGGTGTCCGGAGTGTGGAGCGCTGATCGATCCGCCGCTCGAGGTTCGGCGGCGGTATCCGGGGCCGGAAGACTGATACTGATCGGAGCAGGCCGCCCGAGCTCGCGCTCGGGGGCTCCCTCGGGCGCGCGCGGTCAGTCGTCATCATCGTCGTGGTCGCGCTCTTCGTGACCGCGGCGCCGCGAGCCCTCGACGTCGTGTTCGGCCTCTCCGATCTGCAGCGTGCCCAGCAGCGGAACGACGGTGGACTGGCTCGCGGCGTCGTAGTTGGCGAGCAGGGCGGCGGCCCATGCGCCCGAGAGCAGCAGGAACGCCGCCGCGGCGACAGGATGAGTGGAGCGGATTCCGGCAGCTTCTTCTGCGGTCTTGCGGCCGTGGATCATGCTGGCGGTGATGTTCTCGCGGCGCCGAATCGTGTAGACCACGACGCCGAGCACATGGGCGCCGATCACCGCGAGCATCGCCCAGGCCAGGACCTCGTGCACTTCCTTGAGGTCCTCAGCGCCCTGCGCCATCATGATGCCGGTGACCGCCAGAGCGAGGGTCATCGCCAGCATCGCGAGGATCGCGTAGGCGGAGCCGGGGTTGTGCCCGATGTGGCGCCGCCCGGCGCCGGTCACCACGCCGATCACGTACTCAGCGACGCTGCGCGGGCCGAAGAGGAACGACCCGAACCGGGCGTACCTCGAACCGGCGAGGCCCCACACGACTCGGAGCACGATCATGATGGCGAGCGTCAGGCCGATGATCGCGTGGAACGGGAACAGCGGACCATCCTCATCAAGGGCCAGCGCGATCAGGGCGGCGGCGAGGAACCCGCCGGCGAAGAGCCAATGAAAGAGGCGAGTGGGGAGATCCCAGATGAGCACGCGCGCCATGGCCGAACTCCTTCTCGTGCAGTCCGCCCCGTCGGCGGCGGCTGCCGCGCAGCATTATTGGGGACCGGCGCATCCGGTTTTCTCCCGGGCGCATGGCAGCGGCGCCAGGGCCAGATGAGACGCGGTCGCAGGCGCAAGCCAAAGACGACGACGTGGCGCCGCCGCGGCCGATCCGGGCCGGAGGCTGATGCGCGAGGTGGAGTTCGAACCGGCCGCCCGCCCCTGGGCTCGGGGGCTCCGCGATGTTCGTGAGTCAGAACGCGCTGCGGCGCCGCGGCGGCGTCCACAGGCGAGCGCCCGTCGGTTCGCTAGCGCAGGGCCGTCATGAAGCGCGCCAAGCGGGCCATGCCGGCTTCGATCTGCTCTTCAGAGCAGGCGAAGCTGATGCGCAGGTGCTTCGGGCCGACCCCGCCGAACTCGTCGCCGGGAACCATCGCGACCAGTTCCTCCTCCAGCAACGCCTCGGCGAGGTCCATCGCGCTGGCGATCGGCCGGCCGCCGGGGCTGGTGCGCCCGATGGCGCTGGAGATGTCCGGGAAGGCGTAGATCGCGCCATCCGGGCGGCGCACCGTGATCCCGTCGATCTGCTCGAGCAGATCGCAGGTCAGCTTGGCGCGCCGCTGGAAGGCCTGGCGCATCTGCTCGACGCGCTCGGCGGAGTTTTCGAGCGCCACCGGCAGCGTGGCCTCGATGAAGCCGGCCATGCAGGTGTTCATCTGCACCTGGAGTCGCGCCAGCGCCTCGGCCATGGCCCGCCCGAACGGACCGACGCCCGCGGCGTAGCCGACGCGCCATCCCGTCATGGCGTAGGCCTTGCTCAGACCGTTGATGCTGATGGTCCGCTCGGCGACCTGCGCCAGCGAACCGATGGAGATGTGCTCGGCGCGGTAGGCGATCTTCTCATAGATTTCGTCGGTGACGATGACCAGATCCGGGGCGACCGCGTCGGCCCGCTCGGCGATGACATCGGCAAGCGCGATCAGCTCATCGCGGGTGTACATGCTGCCGCAGGGGTTCGAGGGCGTGTTGAGCACCAGCGCGCGGGTCCGCGGGCCGATGGCGTCGCGCAGTTGGTCGCGCGTGATCTTGAAGCCGCCAGCGGCGGTCGTGGGCAGTTCGACCACGCGCCCGCCGGCAAGCTCGATGATGGGGGCGTAGCTGACCCATGCGGGAACCGGCAGCAGCGCCTCCATGGGCGGCTCGCCGGCGGCGGGCGGATCCAGCAGGGCGTGCAGGACGAGGAAGTAGGCGGTCTTGGCGCCGGCCGTCACGACGACGGTGTCGGCGGTGACGCCGGGCAGGCCGTTCTCGCGGGCGAGCTTGCGGGCGATGGCCTCGCGGCTGGCGGGGAGCCCCGCCGATGGCCCATAGCGCGTGGCGCCGGCCCGCAGGGCCTCGACAGCGCGGTCGATGATGTGAGGCGGCGTGTCGAAATCGGGCTCCCCGGCGCCGAAGGCGAGGACATCCAGGCCCTTCTGCTGCATGGCCTTGGCGCGCATGGCCACGGCGACGGTCGCCGAGGTCCGCAGAGCCGCGGCTCTCCGGGAAATCGACGGGGAGCGCGCTGCCAGATTCCCTGTTGGCTGACCCTTCATCAACACCTCCTGCGACTAAAGATTACACGACCCGCCCCCACCGCGCCGGCGCGCCCGCGAGCGCCTGGCCGGCCTGCCTGCCCGGAGACCTGACGCGTGGCCCAGCCTGCAGCCCTGCCAGCCAGCGCCAAGCAGATCGAACTGCTGGTGCTGGACGCCGACGGGGTGCTCACCGACGGCACGATCTGGATCGACGACACCGGGCGGCAGATGCGCCGGTACAGCGTCCGCGACGGGCTGGCGATCAGCGCCTGGCGGCGGCTGGGGCTGCGGATTGCGATCCTCAGCGGGCGGCGGGGGGCGGACCTGGAGGCCCGGGCCAAGGCCCTGGGGATCGAGGAGATCGTCCAGGGCGTCGAGGACAAGGGCGCCGCCCTGCGCCAGTTGCTGGAGCGCCTCGGGGTCGCGCCGGACCGGGCGGCCTTTCTGGGCGATGATGTGCAGGACACCCCGGCCATGGCTCTGGTGGGCCTGCCGATGGCGGTGGCGGACGCCGAGCGCGGCTGACTCATCAACTGCATGGCTCGCTCCGTGAGCCCCTTGGCTTCGATCATCGCCTCGATCGCGTCCCGCACCGCTCCGGCGCCCCCGGGGCGGGGCGTGATCCACGCCGCGGCAGCCCGGGCGGCCGGCTCGGCGTCCGCCACCGCCATCGGCAGGCCCACCAGAGCCATGGCCGGGGTGTCCTGCAC
>JBICIE010000002.1:0-4081 GCA_043101635.1 Phycisphaerales bacterium JB039
CCTTCTTCGACTTCCTCTGCTTCCAGAACCTGTTCGCCGCGGGCGATCCCGGCGCCGATTGCGACGGTGACGGCTCGCTGACGTTCTTCGACTTCCTGTGTTTCCAGAACGCGTTCGCGGCGGGGTGTTCGTAACACGCGCACGCAGGCGCGCTGCGACTGTCGGCAGGCCCGGGCGCCCTCATCTTCGCTCAGCGGGGGATCAGGATCGGGCGGCTGGACTGGGTGACCCAGACGCCCTCTTCGTCGCTGGCGCTGCGCCGGAGGCGCTGGCGCAGTTCGTGGCCGTTGACGAGGTTGTACGGGAAGCGCTGGCGCAGGGCCTTGACCGCCGGGCTCTCGTACTGGCGGGCCAGATCGATGTCGTCTTCCTCGAAGGCGCCGACGGTGACCATGGTGCCCGACGGGCCGTGGTAGTAGAAGGCGAGTTCACCCTCGCGTCGCAGCGCGACGGCCGCCTGTTCGCCGGCGGCGCGGATCTCCTGCTGAGCTTCCGGGGGCAGCTCGCTGATGAGCTGGCCCGGCGAGCCGTAGAAGCCGATCTGCAGCGAGTACACCGCGTCCGGGAAGGCCTCGCGGATGCGCCGGAGGTCGTACTCGGGGTGATTCCCGAGCCCGGCGTACTCCGGCGGCGTGATGAGCGACTCGGCGAAGGGATAGGCGCCATCGACCTCGATCTGCCTGAGGCGCTCGTAGTCGGCGATGGCGTCGGCGCCCTTGGGGTCGCGGTAGTGCCCGTAGGCGATGACGGTGGCCTCGCCGCGGTCCTCGATGCGGAAGCCGGTCATGCCGGTGTTGCGGGTGATCCAGTCGAGTCCGGCCCGGGCGTCTTCGGCCCGGGTCTCGGTGCGGTAGCCATAGACGACGATGGTCCAGGCCTCGGCCTGGCCGCTGGAGCGCCGGGCCTCGGCGGAGCCTCCGAAGAGGGCCTCACCCTCGGTGGAGCTGGCAGGATCCGGGGTGTTGGGGCGAGACTGACAGGACCCGAACGCAATACCTATCAAAATGCATACAAAAAAGTGGGGGATCGGGAATCTGCGCGCCGATCGGAGAATCTCAACGGACGAGAAACAGGCGACTGGAATGGGGCTTGGCATGGGCGATTCTGGGCAGTGGGGGCGGCGATGGGGAGCTGAGGACGTGCGCGGTAACTCGCGCAGTTCTCGGAACTTGCGGAGTGTACGGGGGCGGGTCAATCTTTCAAGGCTCCGAGAGTCGCCCGACGATACTCCACCTGTCGCGGGGCAGTGCAGGAGCGGCCGCGGGACAACCGGAGCCGAGAAGCGAGAGAGAGGGACTGACGGAGTGGATAGCACATCTTACGGTTCGTCCAGGAGGCGCCGGCACATGTCCGATGTAGGCCCAATCTCCCCCCTCTCGGCAGGCCCGCGCACGCGGGCGGAAAACGACCGGCCGTCGCGCCCGGAAGTGGATACGGCGCGCCGGCCGGGCCGGGCTGCGGATCGACTGGAACTTTCTGAGAAGGCGCGGCTTTTGGCGAGCATGCGGGCGCCGCAGCCGGTGCGGCTGGATCTCGTCGAGCGCATCCGGGCCGAGATCGCAGACGACAGCTACGAGACGCCGGAGAAGGTGATCGCCGCGGCCGACGCGCTGCTGGCGGACTTCGAACTGCGGGAGTAGCGGGGTCCTGACAACCGAACGAAGAAAGGCGAGCCGGGCTCGCCTTTTCTTTGGAAAGAGCCCTGAGCGCGAGCTCAGGGTCCCGATCGTCGAACAAGCCAGGCTCACGCCGAGGACTGTGGCCACCCGAGCTTGCGCTCGGGGCTCTTTTGCAGCGCCGACTTATCCGCCGCAGCTTCCGAAGGCGTTCTGGAAGCAGAGGAAGTCGAAGAAGGTCAGCGAGCCGTCGCCATCGCAGTCCGCGGCGGGGTCTGACGCGCCGAAGGCGTTCTGGAAGCAGAGGAAGTCGAAGAAGGTGAGTTCGAGATCCTGGTCGCAGTCGGCGTTGCCGGGGCTGCCGGGGTAGCTGGCGGGGTCGGAGGGATCGGCGCAGACGATGCGCTCGTCGCCATCCAGGAAGCCGTCTTCGTCGCGGTCGATGCCGATGCGGTTGCCCGTCCCCACCGGTACGACGGTGTAGGTGAGTTCGGAGCCGGGACGGGCCAGCGTCTGCAGCGCGAGTGTGGTGGTGGTCTCGCCGGTGCGGTCGGACTGGAAGGTGAAGCTGCCGGTGTAGTGCCAGCCACGGGGCTCGCCCGCCACCACGCCCTTGACGACCAGCTCGACCGCGCCGGCGTTGGCGAGGTTGACCATGCTGGCAAGCAGGGCCTGCTGGGCGCTGGGGATGGCGCGGCCATCGATGATGGTGGTCTGACGTCCGACCGCGGCGTGGGTGTCCTGGCTGTCCGTGCCGGGCGGGCGGAGGATGTCGAAGACCGAGCCATCGGGCAGGCCCGAGCCGGAGAAGGCGAGCAGGAAGGCGACGAGGTCGGCGACATCCTGGTTGCTGCGGACGCTGAAGGCGGGTTCCGAGACGAAGCGGGCGATGGAGTCGACGCTGCCATCGTGAAGGACGCCGAAGCCGGAGCGGTTGGAGGTCTGGGTGGCCTCGAAGCCGACCTTCTCGTAGAGGTTGCGAAGCTGCGGCGTCTTGAAGGCGCGGTTGGTGGAACCGTCGACGCTGACAAGGGCGAG
Source organism: Phycisphaerales bacterium JB039 (assembly GCA_043101635.1). Lineage (GTDB taxonomy): Bacteria > Planctomycetota > Phycisphaerae > Phycisphaerales > UBA1924 > CAYMJK01. The sequence goes on from JBICIE010000002.1 coordinate 2,655, forward strand.
GTGTCGCTCGCCGAGCGGGCCGGGCGCGATGTCCACGAAGCGCCCGCCGCTGAAGGTCATGTCGGGCGACATGCCGGTGGGCAGCGTGTGGCAGGTGACGCAGCCGAGTCCGCCATCGAGGCCGGCGGTTCCCGTGCCGCGGTAGAGCGTGAGGCCGCGCTGAGCGTTGCCAGCCGGCAGGGGCAGGCCGGCGGGGCCAAATCGGCCGGGGGTGTAGTGGCCATCGAGGGGCAGGCTGGTCGGCAGCGAGTTGTCGAAGTTGCGGAACGGGTTGGGCGGGAAGGTGAGCGTGGCGAGGAAGTCCTCGAACTCCTGCATCTCCGCCGGCGAGAGCATGACATCATCGCCGTTGAGACCGACGAACGCGCCGTTGAACTCCTCGATGCCATCGCGGTCGCCGCGCCAGTGGTGGGGCTCGTGGCCGATGATGTCCTGCAGCGTCTGCGTGGTCATCGGCCCCTTCATGGGGTGATGGGGGCGGAAGGCGACGGGCGTCGTGCCCGGGGTGAGGCCGGGGATGCCGGCGCCGAGGTTCTGGCCGGTGAGCGGTTTGACGGCGCCGGTCGGATCGCCGAGATCCCAGGCGAGTCGATCCATGCGCCCGTCGACATGGCACGAGGCGCAGGAGACCTGACCGAGACCGCTGGTGTCGTGCGTGGAGTAGAAGTGGCGCCGGCCGGCGGAGATGACATCCGGCGTGGGATCGAAGTAGCTGATGCGCTGGACTTCGGTCTCAGTTGCCAGATCGACGATGGAGACCGAGCCCTCGAAGCGGTTGTGGACGAACAGGCGCTGCGCGGGCTCATCGAGGGCGAGGCCGATGGGGCCTTCGCCGACTTCGATGGTGTCCGAAAGGCCGGCGCGGGCGCCGGTGGCGTCGAGCACGATGACGTTGTTGGAGCCCATGCCGGAGATGTAGGCCCTCGTGCCGGCGGCGTTGAAGACGATGGCGCGCGGGTCGCCGATGGACCTGTTGCGCTCGGCCTGCGGCACGGAGCGGACGGCGTAATCGAGATGGGGGTTCAGATCGGTGATGGTCGCGCCGGGGGCGCCGGGCGTGAACTGCGCCAGGTGCGCGCGCACGAACGTGCTCTTGACGTTGGGCTCGTAGCGGAGCTCGTTGGTGGCCTCGGTCCCGACGACGGCGATGTCGCCGGTTGCCGGGTTGACTGCGAGGGCCATGTTGATGTTCATGAGGCGCGGCTGGTAGTCGACGCTGAGGGATGCCGCGTCGATGATCGCGACATCGTGATCGGGCAGGTCCCAGCCGACGGGGCGGCCGCTCTTGGCGGCGGATGCGCCGGAGACGAAGTCCGTCCAGTCTCCGCCGTTGTCATCCATCCATCGCCCGGCGTCGTCCGTGCGGACGCTGAGGCCGACGGCGGGCGGGGTGGCGGCGCCGGCGCCGATGGGCGGGGAGAAGCCGG
>JBICIE010000003.1:0-34650 GCA_043101635.1 Phycisphaerales bacterium JB039
TTCGTAGCCGGCATCCATCGCCGCGGCAGTGGGCGTCGCTCCCTCGCGGATGGCCCGCAAGGCGGCGCCCAGTCGCACGGCCCGCTGGAAGGCGCTCAGTGACATGCCGCAGTGGCGTTTGAACTGGCGGCGGACGTGGTCGGGGTCGAGGCCCTTGGTGCGCAGCTCGCGCTCGCGGATCGTGGGTAGCCCCCCACTCCGTGGGGGGTCTTCGTGCGGGCCGGCGCCTGGGGCAGCTCGCCCCCCACGGAGTGGGGGGGTACCCGGGGTACCCAAAGGCGCCTGGATGCGGGCGACCAGGTCGGCGAGCCAGTCGGGGGCGTCCGTCGGGATCGCCAGCGGGTGGCAGATGCGGCAGGGGCGGTAGCCGGCGAGCAGGGCCTGCTGAGCGGTGGCGACGAACTCGACGTTCTCCCGGCGCGGCTTGCGGGCACTGCAGGTGGGCCGGCAGAAGATGCCGGTGGTCCTCACGCAGGCGAAGAAGAGGCCTTCGAAGGCGGGGTCGCGCTGGCACAGGGCGTCGTAGAGGACGTCGGGCCCGGCGGGGAGGCTGCCGGGGGCAGCGGCGGGCGCGGGGGCCGTGGCGGCGGTGGTCATGGGGGCAGATTAGCGGATGGGGCGGGGGAGGCGCCACCGGGAAACCGGCGCGGTGTTCAAAAGGAAGCCTGGTGGTCCACGGCCGGTGGCGGATGGCGCTCCGCACACGCCGCGGCGCCTGAGCAGAGCTTGACGTACCCGGCGGCGGGGAAGCGCTCGCGGAGTCGAGCGATGCGCTGTTCGAGTTTCCTGCATGCTCGTCCACCGTGGGCGATCGCCACGAGCCTGATCCGGGGCGAGTCCGGCGATGCGTACATCTTGATGGCAGCGCGGTACGCCGGTTCGGCGGCGAGCGGCCATGGATCGTCGGCTTCGAAGGGATCCGGGAGCGCCGCGACGACATCGTCGGTCCACCACACTCTCGCGGCGATCCACCCAACCGTCGTCCAGTCCTCGATCAGCGTGCCACCTTTGGCAGCGCGGCGTTCGACATCCTCCCAGGACATCTTCCGGCCGGCGAACTGAGTGCGCTGGGCCATGCGCGCATCCCGATACCGGCGGGTAAGGGCGCTCATGCCGCAGGCTGTGAGCATGGCCGCGAAGAAGAGCACGACGAGGACCAGGTAGAACGGAAGCCACAGCGGGAGGGTGATCGCCAGGAGCGCTGCCCAGAGGGGCCGCAAGGTCGCAGATCGCTTGGGCTTGGATTCCACGCGCGTAGTCTACCCCGGGCTCCGACGCCGCCTGCTTGACTGGCGCCGGGATCGCGCCGATACTCCCGCCATCATGAAGACCGCGACGCCAATCCAGGGCCAGCAGCAGAGCCAGCGTGGGGCCGGCCCGGGTGGGGTTCGCAACTGAGCGACACCAGAGCCCGAATCAGCCGGCCCCGCAATGGGGCCGGTTGTCGTTTTGGACCAGATACGATCGGATGGAAAGGACCGCCATGTCCGAGATTGAGACCGCGCCGAAGCACTTCATCCGCCAGAAGGTCGAGGAGGATGTCGCCTCGGGAAAGTGGGGGCCGCCGGGGGATTCGTCGGTGGTGCGCACGCGCTTCCCGCCGGAGCCCAACGGGTATCTGCACATCGGCCACTGCAAGAGCATGTGGATCAACTTCGGGCTGGCCGAGCAGTATGGCGGCAAGTGCAACCTGCGCTTCGATGACACCAACCCGGAGAAGGAGGAGCAGGAGTACGTCGACTCGATCGTGCGCGATGTGCGGTGGCTGGGGTTCCGGTGGACGGGGAGGAAAGAGGCGCCAGGGAGCACAGGCGGGACGCCTGTGCCACCAGACCATGAGGGCGTGCTGTTCGCCAGCGACTACTTCGGGCGGATGCATGACTGGGCGGTGGAACTGATCCGCAAGGGGCTGGCCTACGTCGATGAGCAGTCGGCCGAGGAGATCCGCAAGAGCCGCGGGACGCTGACGGAGCCGGGGACGCCATCGCCGTTTCGCGACCGGCCGGTCGCCGAGAGCCTGGATCTGTTCGAGCGGATGCGCCGCGGCGAGTTTGCCGATGGATCGAAGGTGCTGCGCGCGAAGATCGACATGGCCAGCGGCAACATCAACCTGCGCGATCCGGTGATGTACCGCATCGTCAACGCCCGGCACCACCGCACCGGCGACGCCTGGCACATCTACCCGATGTACGACTGGGCCCACGGGCTGGAGGATTCGATCGAGGGGATCACGCACTCGATCTGCACGCTGGAGTTCGAGGATCATCGCCCGCTGTACGACTGGTTCATTGAGGCGATCAACCGCGGGCGTACTGGGGACGGGGCTGGCGAGTGGGGGAAGCGGATTCATCATCCGCAGCAGATCGAGTTCGCCCGGCTTGGCCTGAACTACACGGTGATGAGCAAGCGCAAGCTGCTGACGCTGGTGAAGGACAGGCACGTCCGCGGCTGGGATGATCCGCGCATGCCGACGGTCAGCGGGCTGCGGCGCGGCGGATACACGCCCGAGGCCATCAAGAGCTTCTGTGCCGATACCGGCGTGACGAAGTTCAACGCGGTGATCGATGTCGGGCGGCTGGAGAACGCCCTGCGCGATGACCTGAACCGGCGGGCCCCGCGCCGCATGGTGGTGCTGCGCCCGCTGAAGGTGATCATCGAGAACTGGGCGGGCGGGCCCGATGGCGGCGGCGTGGACTGGCTCGACGCCGTGAACAACCCGGAGGATGGGTCGGCCGGCACGCGCAAGGTCCCCTTCAGCGGGGAGATCTACATCGAGGCGGATGACTTCATGGAGGACCCGCCGCGGAAGTTCTTCCGGCTCGCCCCCGGCGCCGAGGTGCGCCTGCGCTACGGCTACTGGATCACGTGCACTGGCGTGGAGAAGGACGCCGCGGGCAATGTCATCGCCCTGCGCGCCACCTACGACCCGCAGACCCGCGGCGGGGACAACCCGCCGCCGGATGCCGAGGGCAACGTGCGCAAGGTCAAAGGCACGCTGCACTGGGTCAGCGCCGCTCACGCGGTGGATGTCGAGGCGCGTCTGTTCGACCGGCTGTTCAGCGTGGAGAATCCGGACCGCAAACCCAAGGAGGCCGGCGCCGACTGGGACTTCACGCAGAACCTGAATCCGAACTCGCTGGAGATCGTGCGGGCGAAGGCGGAGCCGGCCCTGCTGGAGACGGCGGGCGAGCCGGAGTGGGGCGACGGCATCCGGCGGTTCCAGTTCGAGCGGCAGGGGTACTTCTGTGTGGATCCGGACAGCGCCGGCGAGAAGCTGGTGGTGAACCGGACGGTGACGCTGAAGGATTCGTGGGCGAAGGCGAAGGGGTGACAGGATCGGACTCATGCTGGAGGCGCGATGGACACGAAACTTCCTGCGAGGCAGCTCAAGAAACTCGAAGCCCTGCTTGACGCTGACAAGCCGGATGTCAGCGAACTCGTCAAGGTCGACTGTGACCTTTGCGATCAGTTCAATCCGAACAAGATCGCGAGAGACTTGAGCAACCTGACGTCGGCCCAGCGTGGCTTCTACGTGTCGTGGTGGCTGGAAGGTGAGGTCAACAACGGCGGATTCAACCAGTTCCTGCTCAACAAGGGGCCGGTCTTTGCGCGGGAGGCGATCTCATTCTGCGAGTCCCGAGGGCTGGCCCAACTTGTGGACCTGCTCAACCGGGCCATCGCGGCGCTGCCCGGAGGCGTGCTGCCAGAAACGCATGATGAACTCGGCGACATCCTGGTCGAAGACGATGAGGATGATGGGCCCGGGCCGATCGAGCAAGCTCACAACGAGCTTGACAGCATCTTCTACGACTCTGGTCTGGGCGAACAACTGATGCTGGAACGGCTGCGCTTCGTGCGCGAGCACGCAGACGAGTTCTTCAAGTAGCGTCGGCGGCCATGCAGTGGCTGATCGATTTCATCAGGCTCGTATGGTGGGTGTGGGAGATCTTCGAGTGGGCGGCCGGCGGGATGACGCTGCGCGAGGATACCAAGGCGCAGCGCCGGCGGAGGGCGGAGGCGACGCAGCGGCGGCGACGGGTGACGATCTGGCTACCCGCTGGCGGGGCTGCGGGATCCGCGCTGTCCGGAGTGCGGGACGCTGCTGGCGCCGCGGCGGGCCCTGCGGGACTGAGCGCGGTATGCTCGAGGAGATCGATGACGCAAGGCTCGGAGGCGCGCGGTGGTATTCCAGGCTCGACAGTACGAGGCGCGACCTGTGCGTCCATCCGGGCGCATCGATCGCGATGGCTGGCGCCTGAAGCTGTACGACATCACGCTGCCAGGCGAGACGATCGACGAGGGTGTGTTCGAAGCGGGACTGCCGATGGCGCTTCGCGCACTGCCGGCGCCGGCGTTTGCGACGAGCCGGCCCGGCGTGGGCTTCCTGATCCGTCATCAGGGGCTGGATCGCCAGGGCCGGCGCATCGGCTACCTCGTCCTCTGCTGGTGGGACAACGGCAACGAGCTGATGACGGAGGTGTTCATCTGCGGCGCCGGAACAGACGGGAAGTGGATCGACGCCCGCGGGCGCGGCTCCTTCTGCGTGTGGGACATGCAGATCATGGCGCACGAGCGGGACGCGTATGTGCGCGCAATGCTGTCCGGTGGCGGCGCTGAAGTCGAGTCGTACCTTGCGGACACGCTGGCGGTCTCCGTCTGATCCGTTGCCTATGCTGCCTGCATGCCATTGATTGTCACCGGAACCGTCGGGATCGATACCGTCTACACGCCTGACCACGGGCACCGCGAGAACGTGCTGGGGGGAAGCTGCACGTACTTTGCCGCGGCGGCGAGCTTCTTCACGCCGGTGCGGATCGTCGCGGCGGTGGGGGATGACTTCCCGCAGGAGCTGCGCCAGACCTTTGACCGGTTCAAGGGTGTCGATACCCAGGGGCTGGAGACCCGGGCGGGGTCCAAGACCTTCCGCTGGGGCGGCAAGTATCACGAGGACATCAACCAGCGGGACACGCTGTACACGGATCTCGGCGTGCTGGAGGAGGCGCCGCCGGTGGCGCCGGAGGCGTACCGGGACAGTCAGTTCGTCTTCCTGGCCAACACGCATCCGGCGGTGCAGCTTGATCTGCTCAAACAGTTCCCCAGGCGCCGGCTGGCGGTCGCCGACACGATGAACCTGTGGATCGACATCGCCCGGCCGGAGCTGACCGAACTGCTGGGGCAGGTGGACGGGCTGGTGCTGAACTTCGAGGAGGCCGAGCAGTTCACCGGCAAGCGCAACACGGTGACGGCGGCCCGGTCGATCCTGGAGATGGGCCCGAAGTTCGTGGTGGTCAAGAAGGGGGAGCACGGGTGCATCTACGTGCACCGTGACGGGCTGGGGGCGATCCCGGCGTATCCGGCCGAGGAGGTCGTGGATCCGACAGGCGCCGGCGACAGCTTTGCCGGGGGCATGATGGGCTCGATCGCGGAGGCGTGCAGCGCCGACGGCCGGCTGGATCCGGCGTCGCTGGCGGCGATTCGCGCGGGCCTCGGCGCCGGAACAGTGGTGGCGAGCTTTGCGATCGAGAGCTTCAGCCTCGACCGGCTGGCGAGCCTGGACCGGGCGCAGATCGATCAGCGCCTCGGCGCGTTTGCCAGCATGACACAGGTGCAGTAGCGGCGTCCGGCGATCCGTGGTCATAGACTGGGCCCGATGGGCGCCCGGTCGAGCCGAGCAGAGCCGCAGTGGGCCCGCTGGGATGACCAGCGTCTGCTGGACATGCGCATGTGCGATCTGCAGCTCCGCATGGAGCGACCGTGGCTGCTGCGCCGGATCGAGCAGCTTCGGCGGGAGATGACAGCGCGGAAGATCCGCTTCCGGCCGCGGATGTGGCTGTCGGATGAGTGGTTCACGCCCAAGGAGTCTCCGGGGATCGCGATCCCGTTCTACCTGGCGCACCGGCGGCTGGTGCAGCTCGAGCGCGCGATGATGCTGGAGGCGGAGGGGGAGTCGCAGGCCGAGTGCATGCGGATCCTGCGCCACGAGGCCGGGCATGCGATCCAGTTCGCGTATCAGTTGCACCGGCGCAGGCGCTGGCGCGAGCTGTTCGGCAGTGCCGCGGCGCCGTATCCGGAGACGTACCAGCCGCGCCCGTACAGCCGCAGGTACGTGCTGCATATCGACAATCACTACGCCCAGGCCCATCCGGATGAGGACTTCGCCGAGACGTTCGCGGTATGGCTGACGCCGGGGTACAACTGGCGGAGGCGGTACGCCGCGTGGCCGGCCCTGCGCAAGCTGGAGTATGTCGACGAGCTGATGGCGGAGATTGCCGGCGAGCCGCCGCTGCGCCGGCCGCGCCGAGCCATCGACCCGATCAGTTCGATGCGGCTCACGCTGCGCGAGCACTACCGGCAGCGGCAGGAGGGCTACGGGCGCAGCGAGGCGGATGTGTACAGCCGCGATCTGCGGAAGCTGTTCGCGGGGCCGGAGGCGGGGGGGATGCGGGCGACGACGCTGCTGCGCCGGCGGCGGCGGGAACTGCTGCGGATCGTGTCGCGCTGGACCGGGGAGTACCAGTACGCGATCAACGATGTCTACACCGAGATGCTCGACGGGTGCGAGCGGCATGATCTGCGCGTGCCGCAGGAGCAGCCGGAAGAGCGCATGGTGCTGGAGATCGCGGCGATGCTGACGGTGCAGACGATGCAGCACCTGCAGATGGGCGGGAGGCGGATCAGGCTGTGAAGGCGCGACGGATCCTCATGCTGACGATGGAAGAGCACGTCCCGCCGGACACGACCGCGGGCCTGCGCGACCACGAGATCGGGGCGTGGAAGACCGAGTACGACGTTCGCGTGACGCTGGAGGAGCATGGCCACGAGGTTCGGCTGCTGGGTGTCGATGGCGACTTCGTGCAGATCCAGAGTGCGATCCGAGACTTTCGCCCGCACGTCGTTTTCAACCTGCTGGAGAAGTTCGCCGGCAGCGAGGAGTTCGTGCCGTACGTGCTGGGGTATCTTGAGCTGATCGGCCAGCCGTACACCGGGTGCGGGCCGCTGGGGATGATGTTCTCCAACGACAAGGCCCGCCAGCGCAAGATCCTGCGCCACCACCGCATCGGCGCGCCGGACTTCACGATCGTGCGCCGCGGCAGGCGGGTCCGCCGGCCGGCGCGACTTGACTTCCCCCTGATCGTCAAGTCGCTGACCGAGCACGGCTCGGCCGGCATCGCCCAGGCGTCGGTGGTGCACAGCGACGAGGCCCTGGCCGAGCGGGTGGCCTATCTGCACGATGGACGCGGGGCCGACGCCATCGTCGAGCAGTTCATCGAAGGGCGCGAGCTGTACGTGGGCCTGCTGGGCAACGAGCGGCTGACGGCGTTTCCGGTCTGGGAGCTGAGCTTCCGGAAGCTGCGCGAGGGGGCGCCGCAGATCGCCACCGAGCGGCTCAAGTGGGACACGCGCTACCAGCGGCGGGTGGGGGTGCACACCGGGCCGGCGGACCTGACCGCCGGCGAGGCGCAGTCGATCTGGCGGCTGTGCAAACGGGCCTACCGGGTGCTGGAGCAGACTGGCTATGCGCGCATGGACCTGCGGATGGACGGGACGGGCCGGATCTACGTGATTGAGTCGAACCCGAACCCGCAGCTTTCGTTCGGGGAGGACTTCGCGGAGGCGGCGCTGGCTGCGGGCCTGGACTACAGCGGGCTGCTGGAGCGGATCATCGGGCTGGGGCTGCGCCGGGCCCGCCGCCGGCGCTGATCACCGATCACTGGTCGGGGGTTCCGAGGAGCTGGAAGAGCCGGGCCCGGGCAAAGGCCCACTCGCGCATGCAGGTGCGCTCGGAAATGCCCATGGCCTCTGCGGTCTCCTCGACGCTGAGGCCGGCGAAGAAGCGGAGCTTGACGACCTCGGCTGCGCGGGCGTCTTCCTGCTCGAGGCTCTCGAGGGCCTCGTTGAGGGCGAGGATCTGGGCGGGGTCGTGCTCGGCGGCGAGGTCGACGACGCTGATGGGGATGGGGGCGGCGCCCCCGCCGCGCTTGGCGCTCTTGCGCTTGCGGGCGTGGTCGATCAGGATGCGGCGCATGGCCTCGGCGGCGACGCGGAAGAAGTGGGCCCGGCTTTCCCAGGAGGGGCCGTCGCTGCCGCCGACGAGCTTCAGGAAGGCCTCGTGGACCAGGGCGGTAGCCTGCAGGGTGTGGCTGGCCCGCTCCTCGCGCATGCGGCGCTGGGCGATGGCGCGGAGGTGGTCGTACACCAGCGGGAGCAGTTCCTCGGCGGCGCCGGCGCGCTGGTCGATCTGCTGCAGGATGCGGGTGACCTCGTCGCGGACATCCGTCACGGGCGGCTCCGAAGACGGGGCCGCTGCCGGGCCCTGAGGCGATTCTACACGGCGTCGGAGCCGCGGACGGGCGAGCTTGGCGGGCGTCTCAGTTGCAGCCACAGGGCGCCTCCCGGGCCTCGACCCGCGCTGCGAGGGCCTGCCAGAGCCGTTCGAACTCGGCAGCGCAGCGCCGGGGGTCAATGTGATCGCGAGCCCTCATCTCCAGAAGGACGTCGCCCCGGGCCTGAAAGCGCCAGAGGGCGTCTGCGGCGTCTGCGAGCGTCTCTGCGGCGGTCATGCTGGTCTCCCCAAGGTGTCGCACAGAGAGGCGCAGGGGGCCCGGGCCGGGCGCCACGGGAAGCGGGAATCGCCGCGGATGGCGCCTCCCGGGCGCCGGCTGCGCCTCGGTGGCGGGCGGCCGCAGCTTCGGCCGCCAGGAGGTTCAAGCCATGTCGCAATCGCTGTATGAGCGCCTCGGGGGCGCCCGGACAGTGGACCGGGCGGTCGAGATCCTGTACCAGAAGGCGCAGGCGGACGCGCGGATCCGTTCCTATTTCGATCGGGTGAGCACGCGCCGGCTGATTCGCAAGCAGAAGGCGTTCCTGCGCTACGCCTTCGGCGGCCCGAGCGAGTATTCCGGGGTCGATCTGGCCGAGGCGCACCGCGGCGCGGTGGCCGACGGCCTCGACGACTCGCACTTCGACATCATGTGCGAGCACCTGGCGTCGACGCTGCGGGAGCTTGGGACGCCGGCTGACGCGGTGGCCGAGGCGATCCAGGCCATCGAGGGCGTGCGCGAAGATGTGCTGTGCCGCTCGGCGGTGGCCGGGGAGGCGCCGGCCGCCTCACCGCCGGAGCCGTCGCTGATCAAGCGCACGCTCGGGCTGCTGTACGGCGTGGTCTGCTACGCGATCTTCTTCGGCACGTTCCTGTATGCGGCGGGCTGGGTGGGCAACCTGCTCGTGCCCAAGTCGCTCGATGGCGACGCGGTCGATCCGTTCTGGCCGGCGCTGCTCATCAACGTGGGGCTGCTGAGCGTGTTCGCGGTGCAGCACAGCGTGATGGCGCGGCCGGCCTTCAAGCGCCGGTGGACGAAGATCGTGCCCCGGCCACTGGAGCGGAGCACGTATGTGCTGTTCTCCAGCGCTGCGCTGATCCTTCTGTTCTGGCAGTGGCGCCCGCTGGGCGGTGTGATCTGGGATGTGGAGGATCCGGCCGGCAGGGCGGCGCTGTACGGGCTGTTCGGCTTCGGCTGGCTGCTGGTGCTGGTCTCGACGTTCCTGATCAATCACTTCGACCTGTTCGGGCTGCGCCAGGTGTGGCTGTACTTCCGCGGCAAGAAGTACACGCCGCTGCGCTTCCAGCTTCCCTGGCTGTACCGGGTGGTGCGCCACCCGCTGTATCTCGGCTGGCTGTTCGCCTTCTGGGCGACGCCCACGATGACGGTGACGCACCTGGTCTTCGCCGTGGTGACGACGGGGTACATCCTGGTGGCGATTCAGTTCGAGGAGCGCGACCTGATCGACGCCCACGGGCTCGATTACGCCGACTATCGCAAGCGGGTCCCGATGATCCTGCCGATCCCGAGGCGCCGCCCGGAGCCGGTGGCGCAGCCCGCGACCTGACGGTCTCCCCCCAACAGCAGCAGCCCCGCGCCACGCGCGGGGCTGCTGCGCGCGCGAGCCGGCAGGTCGCGATACGCTTGCGGACATGGTCCGCTCGGAACAATGCGATGGCCCCGGGTCGGCCAGCCGCCGGGGGCGCGCAGCGCTGCTCGCGCTGCTGGCGGTTGCCGGCGGGTGCGCATCGGGAGGCGCCAGCCGCCAGATGACGCCGGCTGCTTCGGCGCGAGCGTCGGATCAGTCGTGGCGGTCGATCGGGCAGAGCCTGGAGGGGCGGGACCTGGAGGCGGCCACGTTCGGGCACGGGCCCCGGCGGTTCTACATCATCGGCGGCGTGCACGGGACCGAGACGGAGGGGCAGGCGGTGATCGCGGCGCTGGCGTCGGGCCTGGCCGGCGCCTTGGCGTCCGGCGCGACGGTGCGAATCGTGCGCGACATGAACCCGGACGGCGCTGCGGCGGGCCGGCGCGGCAGCGCGGCGGGCGTCGACCTGAATCGCAACTGGCCGGCGCGGAACTTCCGGCCGTCGCGCAGCGGCGGGCCGGCGCCGCTCAGCGAACCCGAGACGCAGGCCGTTCACGCAGACATCGCCGCGTTCGGGCCGGACTTGATCTTCGTGTTCCACTCGATCGGCTCGGGGCCGCTGGTGAACTACGACGGGCCGGCGTCCGAGGCGGCGGCGGTGTTTGCGACTGCCGCGGCAGAGATCGATCCGCGCTGGCGGATCGTGCCGGACATGGGCTACCCGACGCCGGGGTCCCTTGGGTCGTACTACGGGGTGGATCAGCAGATCCCGATCCTGACGATCGAGATGAAGCGCGGGGATGACTCGACGGAGGCGACGCGGGCAGCATTGGCGGGGCTGGAGGCCGTGCTTCAAGCTCTTGGAGGCGCCCCATGAAGCAGCCGACTTCCGGTGGCGGCTGGGGCGCAATCTGGTACACGCTGCGCAAGGCGCAGGCGGCGGGGGGGACGCTCCGCATGCTGCGGGCCCTGCGCTCGCGCAACGCGTGCAAGACGTGCGCGCTGGGCATGGGCGGGCAGCGCGGCGGGATGGTCAACGAGGCGGGCAGGTTCCCCGAGGTGTGCAAGAAGTCGGTGCAGGCGATGGCGGCGGATCTGCAGGGGCGGGTCCGGGCCGGGTTCTTCGAGGAGTTCGACTTTGCGCGTCTGGAGCGGTTCTCGCCGCGGGAGTTGGAGGCTTCGGGGCGGCTCGTCGAGCCGCTGTATGCGGGGCCTGAAGATCGCAGCTATCGCGCGATCTCCTGGGATGAGGCGCTGGAGCGCATCGGCGCCAAGATGCGGGCGACGGCGCCGGACGAATCGTTCTTCTACTTCAGCGGGCGTTCCAGCAACGAGGCGGGGTTCCTGCTGCAGCTCGTGGCGCGCCTGTACGGCACGAACAACGTCAACAACTGCTCGTTCTTCTGCCACCAGGCGTCGGGTGTGGGGCTGTCGAGCGTGACGGGATCGGGCACGGCGACCATCACGCTGGAGGATGTGGACCGGTGCGACCTGATCTTCCTGATCGGAGCCAATCCGGCCTCCAATCACCCGCGCCTGATGCGGTCGCTGATGGACCTGAAGCGGCGCGGCGGGAAGGTGATCGTCATCAACCCGCTGAAGGAAGTGGGGCTGGTCAACTTCCGCGTGCCATCCGATGTGCGCAGCCTGCTCTTCGGAACCCCGATCGCCGATCTGTATCTCCAGCCGCACATCGGCAGCGATATCGCGCTGCTCACCGGTATTGCGCGCGCACTGCTGGAAATAGGCGCGATAGACGAGCAGTTCGTCAGCGCCCACGCCGAGGGCTGGGACGGCTTCCGGCGTCAGGTGGAGCGGACGGACTGGGCCGAGATCGAGCGGGCGTGCGGCATCGGCCGAGCGGCGATCGAGCAGGCGGCCCGGCTCTACGCGGCGTCGAACGCCGCGATCTTCTGCTGGACCATGGGAATCACCCATCACACGCACGGCGTCGAGAACGTGCAGATGATCGCGAATCTGGCGATGATGCGCGGGATGCTGGGCGGGCCGGGTCGCGGGCTGCTGCCGCTGCGCGGGCACTCCAACGTGCAGGGGATTGGCTCGATCGGGGCCGTGCCGCACCTGAAGGACACCGTTCTGCGCGCGCTGGAGGAGCGCTTCGGGGTGCAACTGCCGCGCACGCCCGGGATGGACACGCTGGCGTGCATGCGTGCCGCCGCCGAAGGGCAGGTGCGCTTCGCGCTGTCGCTGGGGGGCAATCTGTACGGCTCGTGCCCGGATGCGCGGGCGGCGCGGGAGGCGCTGCGGCAGGTGGACCTATCGGTCTTCCTGAGCACGACGCTGAACACGGGGCACTTTCACGGGCGCGGGCGCGAATCGATCATCCTGCCGGTGCTGGCGCGGGATGAGGAGCCGCAGGCGACGACGCAGGAATCGATGTTCAACTTCGTGCGCCTCAGCGACGGCGGACCGGCGCGCCTGGAGGGGCCGCGCAGCGAGGTGGAGGTGATCGCCGACATCGCTGAGCGCGCCCTGGGAAGCGGCGGTCCGCTGGATTTCGGCCTGATGCGCCAGCACCGCAACATCCGGGCTGCGATCGCCGCGGTGATCCCGGGCTACGAGGCGATCGGCGCCATCGACCAGACGCGCCGGGAGTTCCAGATCGGCGGGCGGACGTTCCACGAGCCGAAGTTTGCCACGCCGAGTGGGAGGGCGCGGTTCCACGCGGTGGCGATCCCGGCGAACGATCCGGGCGACGGGCGCCTGCGGCTCATGACGATCCGCAGCGAGGGGCAGTTCAATACCGTGGTGTACGAGGATGAGGACATCTACCGCGGGCAGGAGCGGCGGGATGTGATCCTGATGAACGAGCGGGACATGGATCGGCTGGGCATCCGGCGCGACGATCGCGTCGTGGTCACCAGCGAGCAGGGGGAGATGGAGGCGCTGGCGCGGCCGTTCGACATTCCTGCCGGCAACGCGGCGATGTACTACCCGGAGGCGAACCTGATCGTGCCGCAGCGGGTCGATGAGGCGTCGCGGACGCCCTCGTTCAAGAACGTGGCGGTACGCGTGCGCAAGGCGCAGCGCCTGCCGGTGGTGGCATCATGATGCGCGTGATATCGGTCAATGTCGGCGGTGTGAAGAGCTACGAGTACAACGGCCGGAAGGTCGAGACGGGGATCTACAAGTTCCCTGTCGAGGGCCGCGTCAGGGTGGGCCGCCTGCGGGTCGAGGGTGACGGGCAGGCCGACCTGGAGAATCACGGGGGCGAGCACCGGGCGGTTTACATCTATCCGCACGAGCACTACGCGAGGTGGCGGCGCGAGCTGGGGCGCGAGGGCTTCGATCTCGGCCAGTTCGGGGAGAACCTGACCACCGAGGGGCTGCTGGAAGATGACATCTGCATCGGCGACACGCTGCGGGCTGGGCCGGAGGTTGTGCTCCAGGTGAGCCAGCCGCGCCCGCCGTGCTACAAGATGGCGATGCGCATCGGCGAGCCGCGGTTTCCGAAGCTGATGAGCGAGGCGTGTCTGGTCGGGTTCTACTGCCGCGTGCTGGGGGAGGGCCGGATCGGGGCGGGGGACGCCATTGAGATCGCCGGGCGCGATCCGGCCGGCCTCAGCGTCCGCGGGGCGTACCACCTCCGGTTCTTCGGGAAGGAGGATCGGGAGGGGGCCGGGCGCGCTGCACAGATCGAGGCGCTGGAGCCGGGGTGGCGGGAGGTGTTCCGCAAGCGCGCTGCGGCTGCACGCTGATGTCGGCGCTCGCCGCAGGCTTCGGGGCCCGGGTACACTGGCGCCCCGGCGCGGCGGTCGCGTGGGGTCCGTGACGGGATGCGGCCATGGGGACGGAGAAGTCGGCAGGGACTGCCGACCCACCAATGCAGTACGGCTTTCTCATCGATCACGACGCCTGCATTGGCTGCCACGCCTGCACTGTCGCGTGCAAGGCAGAGAACAGCGTGCCGGTGGGCAACTTCCGGACCTCGGTGAAGTACATCGAGAAGGGCCGGTATCCGGATGTGCGCCGGCACTTCGCGGTGCTGCGCTGCAACCACTGCACCGATGCCCCGTGCGTCAAGATCTGCCCGGTCAACGCGCTGGAGAAGCGGGCCGACGGCATCGTGGACATCGATCGGGACGCGTGCATCGGCTGCCGCGCGTGCATGCAGGCGTGCCCGTACGACGCGATTTACCTCAATGAGGATCTTGGCGCGGTCGAGAAGTGCCATTTCTGCGCGCACAAGGTCGAGCGCGGGCTGGAGCCGGCGTGCGTGACGGTGTGCCCGGTCGGCGCCATCATCCCCGGCGACCTCCAGGATCCGCAGAGCCGCATCGCGCAGATGGTGGCCGCCAACGACACGCTGGTGCGCCGGCCGGAGCAGAACACCCGGCCCAACGTCCACTACAAGGGGATTGCCCCCGAGGCGCTGGCGCCGGGAGAGCCTTCCCGCCCGCCGATGTACCTGTGGAGCGACCGGCCGCGGCACAAATCCGAGCCGTGGCCGATCAGCCTGCCGGTGCTCGAGGACACGCGGGTCGCGCTCGACTACGGGCACCGCGTGGAGTGGGGCTGGCCGGTTGCGCTGTACCTCGTGACCAAGGGGATCGCGGGCGGCGCGGCCATGCTGGCGCCGTTTGCCGGCGCCCTCGGGATGGGCGCGCAGGCGGGGCGCTGGCTGCCCGAGATCCTGGCCCTGGTCTTCACGCTGGTGACGACGGCGCTGCTGATCGAGGATCTGACCCGGCCGCACCGGTTCTACCGGCTGCTGACGCGCCCGAACTGGAACTCGTGGCTGGTCAAAGGCGGCATCGTGCTGGGCGCGTTCGGGGCGGTGACGAGTGCCGTCCTCGGGCTGCGACTGCTGGGATGGGAGGCGGCGGCGGACGTCCTGCGCTGGCCGAACGCGCTGCTGGGGGTAGCGGCCGCGGGATACACGGCGTTTCTGTTCGGGCAGTGCGAGGGGCGGGATCTGTGGCAGAGCAAGTGGCTCGGGCCGCACCTGATTGCGCAGGCGGTGCTGTGCGGGGCGGTGTGCCTGGCGCCGTTCACGGTAACGCACGGACCGATCGTGGGCGTGATCGCGATCGCGGCGCTGGCGCACGCGGCGATGTCGCTTGTGGAGCGGTATCGCCAGCACCACACCGCCAACGCCCGCCAGGCCGCGGCGTTCCTGGCGAGCCTGAAGCTGGGGCCGCTGCGCCCGTTTCGGGACGGGCTGATCATCGGCGTGGGGCTGACGATCGTGATTTCGCTGGTTGCGCCCGAGCCAGCGTTCATTGCCGCGCTGGTCGGGTTGTACCTGTATGAGTGGGCCTTTGTGCGGGCGGGTCAGTTGCCGCCATTGTCGTGAGAGGAGAGGACGCAGTGCGCAGAGAGCGCAGGGACGCAGAGAAGAGGAGCGGTTGAACTGAGATGAGGATGCGCCGGATGGGCCAGCACGATTGTGGCGATCGCCCGATCTCGCGATGCGCGACGCAGCCCGAAGGGCTGGGCGCGAGTAGCCGGGGGTGGAGCGAGTCCGCGCAGCAGGACGAGCGACACCCCCGGACAAGCGGCCCCCAAAGCCGTCGACCCCGAAGGGGTCGTCGAGACGTGACGTCGGCGCATCGGTGTGATGTGCAAAGGCTGCCGTGCAGCGCGGGCGCGTTTGGATCATTGGAATCGGACGCTTCGACGACCCCTTCAGGGTCGTGTGTCGGGGGCGGCGCTTTTCCGGGGGTGTCGCTCGCTGCGCTGGCTCCACCCCCGGCTACTGTCGATGAGCCCTTCGGGCTCAGATGCAGTTGTCGCGGGCGGACCGGTGCGGCGCATTCGGCGTCTCTGCTGCGGCACTGTCCGAGCTTGGGCGCTCTCCTCTTTCATCAGTCTTCTGCTTCGTCTCTCGCTTCATCTTCCTCTTCTTCCTCTTCCTCTTCCTCTTCCGCTCTGCGTTCTCTGCGCTCTCTTTGCGATCTCTGCGTTCCTGCCTTCAGGGGCATGTCATGAAGGATCCATCGCCCGTTACCACCACGCCGCTGGAGTCCTTCCCGCCGATCGAGCAGTGGGATGACTGGGTCGAGTACGAATCGACGCAGTGGCCGCGGAAGGTCGAGAAGCGGTACCGGCTGGTGCCGACGACCTGTTTCAACTGCGAGGCGGCGTGCGGGCTGGTGGCGTACGTCGAGAAGGGGACGAACCGGATCCGGCGGCTGGAGGGCAACCCGCATCATCCCGGCTCGCGCGGGAAGAACTGCGCCAAGGGGCCGGCGACGCTGAGCCAGATCGAGGATCCGGAGCGCATTCTGTATCCCCTCAAGCGCGTCGGCCCTCGCGGCGGCGGCAAGTTCGAGCGCACGACGTGGGATGACGTGCTGGACACGTTCGCGGCCAAGATCCGGGCGGCGCTGCAGGACCAGCGGCACAACGAGATCATGTACCACGTCGGGCGCCCCGGCGCTGATGGCTACATGGACCGCATCCTGCGAGCGTGGGGCGTGGATGGGCACAACTCGCACACCAATGTGTGCAGCTCCTCGGCTCGCGTCGGCTATGCCCTGTGGAGCGGGGCGGATCGGCCGAGCCCGGATCACGCCAACGCCGAGTTCATCCTGCTGCTGAGCGCGCATCTGGAGACCGGGCACTACTTCAATCCGCACGCCCAGCGCATCATCGAAGCGAAGAAGCGCGGGGCGAAGATCTGCGCGGTGGACATCCGGCTGTCGAACACGGCCTCGGTGGCGGACTGGTGGCTGAGCCCGCACCCGGGCACGGAGGCCATGCTGCTGCTGGCGATGGCGCGGGTGATCCTTGACGAGAGACTGTACGACCGCGAGTTCGTCCAGACGTGGGTCAACTGGCGCGAGTTCCTGGCGGAGCTGTATCCGGATCAGCCGCGGACGTTCGAGGCGTTCATCGACGCGCTGAAGCAGCATTACGCCTGGGCCACGCCCCAGGCGGCCGAGGCCGAGTGCGGCGTGCCGCGCGCGCAGATCGAGCAGGTCGCCCGCGAGATTGGCAAGGCGGGCAGCCGGTTTGCGAGCCACGTGTGGCGCAACGCCGCGGCGGGCAATCTCGGCGGCTGGCAGGTCTCGCGCTGCCTGCAGTTCCTGACGGTGCTGGTGGGGGCGGTGGGCACACCGGGCGGGACGAATCTCAACTCGCGCGACAAGTTCGTGGCGAAGCCGTTCGCCTCGCCACCGGCGCAGCGGTTCTGGAACGAACTGCTGTATCCGCTGGAGTATCCGCTCGCGCACCATGAGATGTCGATCCTGCTGCCGCACTTCCTCACCGAGGGTCGCGGGAAGCTGACGGCGTATTTCACCCGCGTGTACAACCCGGTCTGGACCAACCCGGACGGGATGATGTGGGAGAAGGTCCTGCGGGATGAGTCGCTGATCGAACTGCACGCGGCATTGACGCCTGTGTGGAGCGAGACGGCCCAGTACGCGGATTACGTGCTGCCGATGGGCCTCGGCGCCGAGCGCCACGATGTCATGAGTCAGGAGACGCACGCGGCGAGGTGGATCAGCTTCCGCCAGCCGGTGGTGCGCGTCGCCCGCGAGCGCGATGGCGAGCGTTTCGACGCCACGCATGAGGCGAATCCCGGCGAGGTGTGGGAGGAGGATGAGTTCTGGATCGAGCTGTCCTGGCGCATCGATCCGGATGGATCGCTCGGCGTGCGCAAGTGGTTCGAGAGCCCGTATCGACCCGGCGAGAAGGTCACCATCGACGAGTACTACCGCTGGATGTTCGAGAACTCGGTGCCGGGGCTGGCGGAGGAAGCAGCGAAGCACGGGCTCGACCCGCTGGCCTACATGCGCAAGTTCGGGGCGTACCTCGTTGATGAGGAGACGTACGACGGCCATCTGGAGAAGCTGGGCGCCGACGCCGCGGCAGGCGCCGAGACGGCCGAGGACGGAACCATCCTCAAAGAAGGCAAGCCCGTCGGCGTGCGGGCCGCGGGTGAGGCGTGCGAGGGCTTCAAGACGCCCAGCCGCAAGCTGGAGATCTACAGCAGGACGATGGCCGAGTGGGGCTGGCCGGAGCAGTGCACACCCGGCTACATCAAGAGCCACGTGCACCGCGAGAAGCTGGATCCCGAGCGCGGCGTGTACGTGCTCGTGCCGACGTTCCGGCTGCCGACGCTGATCCACACGCGCTCGGCCAACGCCAAGTGGCTGTACGAGCTGAGCAACACCAACCCGGTGTGGGTGCACCCGAGCGATGCCGAGCGCATCGGCGTGGAGATGGCGGGGCTCATCCGCATCGCGACGCGCATCGGGTACTTCGTCAACCGCGTGTGGGTGACCGAGGGCGTACGGCCGGGCGTGCTGGCGTGCTCGCACCATCTCGGGCGCTGGCGGCTGTTCGATGATTACGGGACCGACCGCTGGGCTAGCGCGAAGGTTGCGCGCGAGGAACTTGGCGACGGGCGCGTGCGCTTCCGGCGGCTCGAAGACATCAAGCCCTTCAAGAGCAGTGACCCCGACAGCAAGCGCGTCTGGTGGACCGACGGAGGCGTGCACCAGAACCTGACGTTCTGCGTGCAGCCGGATCCGGTCAGCGGCATGCACTGCTGGCACCAGGTCGACACCGCGACGCCAGCGCAGCCGGGCGACCGCTACGGCGACATCGAGGTCGACACGACCAAATCGATGGAGGCGTACCGCGAGTGGCTGGCGATGGCGCGCCCCGGCCCCGGCCCGGGCAACCTGCGCCGCCCGCTGTGGTTCGCGCGGGCGCTGCGTCCGGCGGATGAGGCGTACCGGGTGGAAATGGCCAAATAGCAAAGTGGCAAATGGCAAATCAGGAGGCGCGCGCGGGAGCGGGTCTCGCAGCGCGGTGTCTCCCATTTGCCATTTGCCATTTGCTCCTTTGCCATTTGCCATTTGACGGCCTGCCTCCAACTGTTCCGTTGCGCTCGGCCGAATCCGCGGCCGTCCGCCAGAGAGAGACATGCCCGCCAGCAACCGTCCCAAGCCCGATTCGCCCAAGCTCAAGCCGCCGATGGCGCCGCCGGCCAAGGCCCCGGCCCGCTACAGCCGTCCGGCCGACAGCCGGGCCCTGGCCAAGCCGCGCCGGGTGCGGGCCGGGCTGCGGGTGAAGCTGGATCCGGCCGCCCCCGAGGGCGCCGGGCACGCCGCGGGGCGGCTGCTGCGCCTGCTGGAACTGTCGGCCAATCCCGCGGCCCGGGCCGAGGGGCTCGAGTACGGCCAGTCGGGCCAGACCCGCAAGCTCACCATCGAGCCCGGCGCCGCGGTCGCCAGCATCCAGGGCCGCTCCGAGCGGCCGTACGAGACGAAGATGGTCTTCGGCGCCCTGGGCTCGGAAGAGTGGGACCAGGTGGCGGATGTCCTCAACGAGCAGCCGCGCTTCGCGGCCCGGCTGCTGGCCGGCGAGGTCCCGCCGGACATCGAGGCGGTCTTCGAGCCGCTGGAGCTGCGGCTGTTCCCGCGGGCCGCGCAGGATGTCGAGGTCGCCTGCTCCTGCCGCGAAAAAGAGCCCTGGTGCAAGCACATCTGCTGCCTGGGGCTGCTGCTGGCCGAGCGGCTGGTGAGCGAGCCGACGCTGATCTTCCAGCTCCGCGGCGCCACCATCGAGGATGTGCTGGAGCGCACCCGCCAGCGGCGGCTGCTGGCCGGGGCCGACCAGCGCCCCGCGCCGGTGTACGTGCCGCGGGTGCCGGGGGCATCCGATGCCGTGTCCCGGCCGCTGGAGGAGTCGCTGGCGGACTTCTGGCGCTCGCCGGCGCCGGCGGATGTCGACCTGTCGCTGCGTCCGCCGGAGGTCTCGCACCCGCTGCTGCGCCGGCTCGGGCCGAGCCCGTTCGAGGATGGCAAGTTCCCGCTGGTGGGGCTGCTGGCCTCGTGTTATGAGCACATCAGCGAGGTGACGCTGAAGGGCGGGGCGGAAGAGGAAGAAGAGTCATCCACAGATGACACAGATGGGGAAGAGGATTAACCACAGAGGCGCAGAGGGCACCGAGAAGAGAACTCGATGAGTGCGTGCCGAGAACCTTTGCCATGAAGAAGGCGCCGGATCCGGGGCAGATCGAGAAGGAGCGCGAGCGGCTGCTTGCGCACTTGGAGAGCGCCTTCAGGAACGCCTCACGCGCGGGCGGGGTGTCGTGGAGTGAGGCGGGGGTCATGGACTCCTACGGCTCCGAGGAGGATCGGGCCGAGGCCCGGGCAAGCGATACCGACCGGCGCTGGATGGAACTCGTGGACGATCCGGAGTGGGATCCGGAAGAGGGGTGGGGGAGCGCCTGCTTCCACTTTCTCGATCCGATCGGGTTTCGCTATTACCTGGCGGCGTGGATGATGCGCATCCTGCGGCGGAGCTCGAGCGGGTACGGCCTGATCTACCACCTGACGCTTCCGGACGATGAGCAATCACGCAGGTCCCAGGTGGAGCAATGGTCGGCGCTGGATCGCAAGCAGCGATTATTTGTGACGCGCTTTCTGCGGTTCAAGGTCGCCGAGACGGAGGCGCAACTGGCGGGTTTCCCGATGGATTCCGCAGACTGGCGGCGGGCGGTGGACAGTTATTGGGGGATGCTGGACTGAGCAGCGGCGCGGCGGCTGCGGGCCGGCGCCGACCAGCGCCCGGCGCCGGTGTATGTGCCGCGGGTGCCGGGGGCATCCGATGCTCCGTCGAAGCCCTTGGAGGAGTCGCTGGGGGACTGCTGGCGGTCGCCTGCGCCGGCGGAGGTCGATCTGTCGCTGCGCCCGCCGGAGGTCTCGCACCCGCTGCTGCGCCGGCTGGGCCCGAGCCCGTTCGAGGATGGCAAGTTCCCGCTGGTGGGGCTGCTGGCCTCCTGCTACGAGTACATCAGCGAGGTGACGCTGCGGTCATCCACCGGGGAAGAAGACTCATCCACAGATGACACAGATGTCGCAGATGAAGAGGATTGAACCACAGAGGCGCAGAGGGCACAGAGAAGAGTCATCCATAGATGACACGGATGGGGAAGAGGATTGAGGCGCAGGAGTCGGGGCTTCGATGCGACCGAGGGCATTCGGCGAACTCTGGAGGCTTGCGATCGAACTCGCGCCGCGACAGGGGAATCCCGCCTGCGCGTTCGATCGCCCGGGCGTCGGCCTGATTCTGCGGGAATCCGAGGGTAGGGCGGGGTACGACTGCACGCCGCTGAATGCGGATGCGTTCGCCGAAACCGGCGGGGATGGTGTGCACTTCAGCCTGCTCCGCCTCGCTGGGGTCGATGTCGAGCGATTTCCGGTGGTCATGACTGTCCCGATGGCTGGGCAGCCGAATCACATCGTCGGGGAAAGTCTGACCGACTTCCTCGCGATCGGCTGTCGCTGCGGATATTTCTGCCTCGAGCAGCTTGCCTACGACCGCGCGGGGGCGATTGCGATGCTCGAGGATGGCCGCGAGGGTGTGCCCGCCGATGAGCAGCGCCTGCTGCGGGCGATCACGGATCGCCTCGGCCTGCGTCCGTGGCCGCGCGTGGCGTCGCGACTCGATGATCTCGATCGCGCGTACCGGGATGCGATTGACCTGGGGGAGAGCCAGTGACTCGCAGCCGCGCAGCGGCGACCGGGCTGTAGCGACGGGTGAAGCGAGCCGCCCTCGTGGGGGCGGCGAGCGCAACCAGTCGTCGCGTCGACCCCATCCATGCCGCCCCGGAGGGGCGGAGGGAGCGGACTTCGCGCAGTTCCGTTACATTGGACCTCCGGACCCCGGAGGCGCGGGCCTCCCGACAAGGAGCCCCCATGCCCGGAACCTACTCGCAGATCCTGTTGCACATCATCTTCTCGACGAAGGGGCGCGAGCCGTGGATCGGCGCCGAACTCGCCGACCGTCTCTACGGGTACATCGGCGGGATCATCCGGACCGAGAAGGGATCACTCTACACGATCGGCGGCATGCCCGATCATGTGCACCTGTATCTCCGCTGGCGCACCGACATGTCCGTCAGCGACCTGATGCGCACGCTCAAGGCGCGATCATCGCGGTGGGTGCATCAGGAATACCCGGATCTCAAGGCGTTCCGCTGGCAGGATGGCTACAGCGTCTTCTCGGTGAGCAAGTCGCAGGAGGAGGCCTTGCGCCGGTACATCGCGATGCAGCCGGAGCACCACGCGAAGGAGGACTTCAGGTCCGAACTGCTGCGGCTGCTGAAGGCGCAGGGCGTTGAGTTTGACGAGCGCTATGTGTTCGACTGAGATCCCTCCGCCCCTGCCGGGGCGGGATCGGTGAGGGGGACGCTGACGACGGGTTGCGCTCGTCCGCCGAAGAGGGCGGACTCGCTTCACCCGTCGCTACATTCCGGTTGCCGCTGCGCGGCTGCGTACGGCACCGCAAGCTCGATGGCGAGGCCAGCTATAGCGTGGTCGGCGCCGTGGGCGTGCGCACGTTCACCGACGCAACCGTGCCGCCGGGCACGCCCAGCGTGCAGTACATGATCCGCGGCATCCGCGGCGAGAAGGTCGGCCCCTTCAGCGAGGCCGTGACCGTGCAGGTCGGCAAGACCCCGATGAACGGGGAAGAGGGCGGGCTGAGTCTGGCGGCGTAGGGGCGAAGGCAGTAGGCACTAGGCACTGGGCATCAGGCACTGGCCCCGCCGGAGGCGGGGCCTTTTCGTGGCATCGGGCTTCGGCCCGATGCGGGACATCGCCCGGAAGGGCGATGCCACGGGCTGCCGCCTTCTCCAGTGCCCAGTGCCCAGTGCCCAGTGCCCAGTGCCTAGTGCCTCTCCATTGACTCCCCGCGCACCTCCTCTACCATCTCCGGCCGCCGGATTCCGGCGGTTCCGTGAGCCGGTCGCGACGCTCAGGCGCGGCCATGGGTCCTGCCTCTTGCCGGCCCCCGACCAGAGTCAAGGTTCGGGGGATGCCGGCGCGGCCGAGGAGGGTCCAGCTCAAAGCCGCCTAGCGCGTCCGAATCGGGCTCGCAGGGGGCGAAGCGTGCCGCGGCCTCCGTCCCGCCCTGCTCGGTCAGGGCGGGGGGCGATGGACCGCGACTGGTGGTCCGTTGTCCCGCCGGCTCGGCCGGCACAGAGGAGGTTGACGCGAGCCAGATTGCCCGATGGTGTAATGGCAGCACATCAGGTTTTGGTCCTGAGGGTCGAGGTTCGAATCCTCGTCGGGTAGTTCCCGAGTTGCCAGCCCGCCGCGGTCCCCACGGGCCCAAGCAGGCCCTCCGGCTCGCGCCACCGGCGCGATGACTCAATCAAGCCCCACAACGGACAACGGCCAGGCGCCGGCGGCGATCATCCTCGCCGCGGGGCTCGGCAAGCGCATGGGCTCGGACCTGCCCAAGGTGCTCCACGAGGTCGGCGACCGGCCCATGGTGGCGATCGTGGTGGACGCCTGCCGCGCGGCCGGCTGCGGCCGGATCATCGTCGTGGTCGGCCAGGGCGGGCGGCTGGTGCGGCTGGCGCTGGCCGGCAGCGGGGTCGAGTTCGCCGAGCAGCCCGAGCAGCACGGCACCGGCCACGCCGTCCAGTGCGCTGAGGCCCAGCTTCGCAGCGGGCCGGTCCCGAAGGATGTCTTCGTCCTCTGCGGCGATGGGCCCCTGATCCGGGCCTCGACGCTGCGGGCCCTGCGAGAGCTGCACGAGCGTTCGGGGGCGGACGCCACGCTCGCGACGGCGATCGTCGATGACCCGACCGGGTACGGGCGGATCGTGCGCGATGGGACCGGGCGCTTCAGCGCGATCGTCGAGCACAAGGCGGCGTCGCCCGAGCAGAAGGCCATCCGCGAGGTCAACCCGAGCTACTACCTCTTCCGCACGCAGAAGCTGCTGGAGACGCTGCCGCAGGTGCAGCGCAGCGCTGCCGGCGAGTATTACCTGACCGATGTGCCGGGCCTGATCCTGGCGGGCGGGGGCGTCGTAGAACTGATCGAGGCCGTGCCGCCCGAGGACACGCTCTCGATCAACACACCCGATGAGCTGGCGAAGGTGGACGCCATCTACCGGCGCCGGGCGGCGGAAGGAGTGGCATGATGGGGTTCGATGGCGCGCCGCTGCCGAAGCCAGGGCAACGACGACTCCTTCGGGGTCGGGCAGGTAGGGCGACGCCTTCCCGGGGGTGTCGCTGCGCTCCACCCCCGGCTACTGGCGACAAGCCCTTCGGGCTCAAGAGTCGGCCTGCATCTGCATTTGGCGTCGCCTTCCCTCTCTGTGCTCTCTGCGCCTCTGTGGTGAGATCAGCATGAGCAGCCGCGACGCCAATTCGCTCAAGGTCTTCGCGGGCCGGTACAGCCGCGGGCTGGCGCAGCGCGTGTGCGATCACCTCGATCTGCCGCTGGGGCAGGCCCGGACGATCTCGTTTCCCGATGGCGAGCTGATCGTCAAGCTGGATGAGGATGTCCGCGGGCGCGACTGCTTCGTGATCATCTCGACGTGCGACCCCGTCAACGACAACCTGATGGAGCTGCTGGTCTTCATCGACTGCCTCAAGCGGGCCAGCGCGACGCGGGTGACGATCGTGACGCCGTATTTCGGCTACGCCCGGCAGGACCGCAAGGATGAGGGGCGCGTGCCGATCACGGCCAAGCTGGTGGCGAACCTGATCACCGCCGCCGGCGCCGACCGCGTGCTGGCCCTGGACCTGCACGCCGCGCAGATCCAGGGCTTCTTCGATCTGCCGATGGACCACCTGTCAGCGACGCCGATCTTCCTGGACTACTTCAACTCGATCCGGGATGAGCTGGGCGACATCTGCCTGGTGAGCCCGGATGTGGGCAACGTGAAGGTGGCCGAGGGCTTCCAGAACCTGCTCGGCGGCGACCTGGCGATCATCAACAAGAAGCGCCTCAGCGGCTCGCAGGTGACCACCGGGACCGTCGTGGGCGATGTCCGCAACAAGACGGTGATCATGTTCGACGACATGATCTCGACGGCCGGGACCATCTGCGAGGCGGCCCGCGTGGTGCTGGATCAGGGGGCCCGGCAGGTGCTCGCGGCGGCGACGCACCCGGTGCTGGTGGGCATGGCGATGCAGCGTCTGGCCGACAGCCCGATCTCGAAGATCGTCGTGACCAACACCATCCCGTGCGACGACCGCTGCGGGCCGATCAAGCACAAGCTGGTGGAGCTGTGCATCGGGCGACTGCTCGGCGAGGCGATCCACCGGATTCATCACAACCAGTCCGTCAGCGCCCTGTTCCGTGACACGGCGGGGGCGAAACGATAAGCAACACATGGCCGGCGCCACCGGCCGCGAAGGAAGGAACGACCCCATGCACGAGAATGCTCCAGTCCTGTCGGCGAACAAGCGCGAGCGCGTCGGCTCGCGCTACGCCCGGCGCCTGCGGGAGGCGGGCCGGCTGCCCGCGGTGGTCTACGGCCACGGGCAGGCGCCGGTGGCGATCGAGGTGGACGCACGCGACGCCCTGAGCCACATCCACAAGGGCGAGAAGGTGTTCCAGTTTGCCCTTGACGGCGCCAACCAGCCGGACCTGCTGCTGCTCAAGGAACTGCAGTACGACTACCTGGGCTCCGGCATCGTCCACGCCGACTTCACGCGGGTGAACCTGGATGAGCGCGTCACGACGCGCGTGCACATCCGGATGATCGGCGACGCCGAGGGCCTCAAGCACGCCGGCACGGTGATGATGCACCCGGCAACCGAGATCGAGATCGAGTGCACCCTGCGCAACATGCCGGACGAGATCGAGGCGGATGTCAGCCATCTGGGCGTCGGCGACTCGCTCACCGCCGGCGAAGTGAAGCTGCCGCTGGAGACCATGAAGCTCATCAGCGATCCGGAGATGGTGCTGGCGCACATCACCCACGGCAAGACCATGGCGGCCGGCGAGGAGGAGGTCACGGTGGAAGGCGGCGCCGAGCCGGAGGTCATCACCGAGCGCAAGGACAAGGAAGAAGAGGAGTCGGACTGATCCTCCCGCCCGGGGCATACCCGGCCGGAGGCTCGTGCGAGCAGTCACTTGAAGCTCATCGTCGGTCTTGGCAATCCCGGTCCCGAGTACGAGCGGACCCGCCACAACGCGGGCTTCCGCGTGCTCGATCTGCTCGGCGCGAAGCTCGCGCCGGGCGGGATTCAGCGCGCCCGGTTCCACGCCATGACGCTGGAGGCCCAACTCGACGGCGAGAAGGTCATGCTGCTCAAGCCGACCACGTTCATGAATCGCTCCGGTCTGTGCGTGGGCGAGGCGGTGCGCTTCTACAAGGTCGAGCCGGGCGAGGATCTGCTGATCGTCACCGATGAGCGGGCCCTGCCCTGCGGCGTGATCCGCCTGCGGGCCACCGGGGGCACGGGCGGGCACAACGGCCTGGCGGACATCGAGCGGGCCCTGGGCACGCGCGACTATCCGCGCCTGCGCATCGGCATCGATGAGCCGCCGCCGATGATCAACCAGACCGAGTGGGTGCTCGGCAAGTTCACCGAGGAGCAGGAGCAGCGGCTGGCGCCGGCGCTGGGGCGGGCGGTCGAGGCCTGCGAGAGCTTCGTGCGGCGCGGCTGCGCCGCGACCATGAACGATTTCAACTACCGGCCCGACGCTCCCGGGCGCGCAGATGCAGACATCGACCCGGGCTGGCTCGGCGCCGGCGCACGGGACAGCGGACAGAAGGACAGACAGGCAGAGTGAACCAGCGGGCGCACCGCCCGACGAAAGGCAGACGCATGGCAGCAGACCGACGGTACAACTACGAGGCGATGTTCCTGATCAGCCAGGCGGTCGCGGCCGACTTGGCCGGGGCGGTCGAGCACATCAACGAGATCCTGCGCCGGGCGGATGCCCAGCTCATCGCGATGAGCAAGTGGGATGAGCGCCGGCTGGCCTTCGAGATCGACAAGCAGAAGCGCGGGGTCTTCATCCTGACCTACTTCAGCGCCCCGGCGACCAAGGTGGACGGGATCACCCGCGACTGCAACCTCTCGGAGCGCATCATGCGCCTGATGCTGCTGCGGGCCGACCACCTCACCGAGGACGAGATGAAGGCCACCGACGCCCGCGACGCCCTCATGACCGAGGCCAAGATGCGGGCCGAGCGGGCCGCCCAGGAGGAGGCCGAGGGCCGGGCCGCGGTCACCGTCGGCGCCCCGACCCGCGACGAGGAAGAGCCGGCCGACGAGGCCGACGCCGGCGACGAGGGCGACGACGAGTCCTGAGCCGGCTGGGCCCGGGCCGCCGTCCCGGGCCCCGAGGGTGGCTACCCTTCCGCTTTCCGAACATCTGCCCCGCCCGGGCCGGGCGGGCCACCGCTGATGGAGGAGAACCATGGCTGGCAGCTTCAACAAGGTCTTCCTGATGGGGAACCTGACGCGGGACATCGAACTGCGCCACACCAGCGGCAACACCGCGGTGGCGAAGATCGGCCTCGCCGTGAACCGGCGGTTCCGCACGCAGTCGGGCGAGACGCGGGATGAGACCACCTTCGTCGACTGCGAGGCCTGGGGTCGCACCGCCGAGGTGATGAGCCAGTACCTCGCCAAGGGACGGCCGGTCTTCATCGAAGGGCGGCTCCGTCTGGACCAGTGGGAGGACAAGAACGACGGCTCCAAGCGGTCGCGTCTGCTGGTGGTGGTCGAGAACTTCCAGTTCGTCGACAGCCCCGGTGGTGGCGGCGGCGGCGGTGGTGGGGGTGGCGCCGGCGGCGGGCGGTCGCAGCACGCCGCGGCAGGGGCGTCCGGTGGCTCTTCCGGCGGCGGCTCGGGCGGCTACGAGGAGCCGGTCATCACCGAGGATGACATCCCGTTCTGAGTTGATCGCGGCGCAACGCGCGCGATGATTGAGTCTGTGCGCCAGCCGGGAGGTCCGGCCAGGCGCCACAACGCTGGGGCCGCAGGGCTCCTCAACTGACCGGCCCGCGCTGCGGGCGGAAAGGACAGCGATGGCCAAGCACATCAAGCTGCTGCTGACGGAGAACGTGGACAATCTCGGCATCGTCGGCGATGTCGTCAATGTTCGAACCGGGTATGCCCGCAACTACCTGCTGCCGCGGGGCTACGCCACCGAGCCCAGCGAGGATCGCATCAAGGAACTGGCGGCCCGCCGCGCCGAGGCGGAGAAGGAACTGGCCGCCCTGCGGGCCGAGCGTGAGAAGGTCGCGGGCAAGCTGGACGGGCTGGAGATCACGATCCAGCGGGCCTGCAACGACCAGGGCATCCTCTACGGCGCCGTGTCGCAGCACGACCTGGCCAAGGCGCTGGGGTCGCTGGGCTATCCGGTCCGGGCCCGCGAGATCCGCCTGCCGCACACCATCAAGCGCGTCGATCACTACGAGATCCTCGTGAAGTTCGACCAGGACCTGGATGCCACCATCAAGCTGTGGGTCGAGCCGGACCGCACCATCGAGTCCGACGAGCGCGAAGAGATGGAGTTCGACAACGAGGGCAACCTGATCGAGAAGCCGGCCCGGGCCCCGAAGGGCGAGGGCAAGGGCGAGGCGCCCGCCAGCACTGCCGGCGACGAGAAGCCGCGCCGGCGCGGCCGCGCTGCCGCGGAGGCGTAGGCCGTTTCTCGGACATTTCCGCGCGCCG
Organism: Phycisphaerales bacterium JB039; assembly: GCA_043101635.1. Classification (GTDB taxonomy): domain Bacteria; phylum Planctomycetota; class Phycisphaerae; order Phycisphaerales; family UBA1924; genus CAYMJK01. Next base: position 28,331 of record JBICIE010000003.1, read on the forward strand.
CTTGAGGTCGCGCTGCAGCGCTGCGCGCGTCCGCAGCCCGTTATCCCCGCCGCGATCGGCAAAGCGCGTGCGCATGGCGCCCGAAAGAGCCCACCCGCGCACGTCCCGTAACCCGGACGAAAACTCCTCAGGCCATGGCCTGAAGAGTTTTCCCCATGGCCGCAGGCCCTCCGGCGATGGCTCGAAGCCGCGCGGTCATGGCTCGAATCGCGCCAGCCATAGCCGGCGCAGCGCCCGCCATGTCCGGAAGCCCGCAGGCGATGACCGCAGCCGCGCAGGCCATCGCATCAGCGCTGCGCCCGATCGTCGGCGCTGCGCTGGCGAACACCCCTGCCGCGTCCGCTCGCCCCCGAACGTGGGGGTGGCGGGATTGTATTGAAGCCGAAGACGCCGCCATCACCCCACGAGGGCCCACGAGGGGCGAGCAGAAGCTGTGGCCCAGCCGCCCGATCCAGCACATCGCACGGAAGGGCGACGCCACAGTTCCCCACTCTGCGTCCTCTGCGCTCCCTCTGCGGCCTCTGCGTTCCTGCCTTCGCCTTCCCGCCAGCCGTCCCGCCCGGCGCTGCGATCAGTTCTGGCTCTGGTCCAGCGCGATCGGGGGATCGAACGTCGCGACGACCTGCTTGCCGACGATGAACTTCTCGACGTTGCCGCCGAAGCTGCAGCGGAAGATCATCATCAGCTTCTGATCGCCGATGCTCGGGCTCAGCGGGGGCAGTTCGCTGAGCGACTTGATCGGCTGGCCGGGCGTGAAGCGCACGTGGCGGAAGCGCTGGTCCTCGTAGACGAAGCCGATGGCCTGGTAGGGAATGCCGTTGGCATCCAGCAGGTACAGGGTGTCGTCTTCGCCGCTGGTGGCGTCGAAGGCGGGGCCGTTGAGGCGCGTCGGCCGGTTGAGGCTGACATCGACCTGGACGATGACGGTGTCGGGGGTGGCGGCGAAGCGGTTGATCTGCAGGGCCTGATCGACGAAGCCGCCGCTGCCGGCCCGGCTGAGCTGCTGGTCGCCGGAGATGACGGCAAAGCCGCCGCGGGAGAGCTTCTCGGTCTCAAGACCCAGCTCGGCGCCCTTGCGGATGCTGAAGCCGAGGGCGTTGGTGACCCGGATGACATCCTGCGCGCCGCGCCCGGTCTCGACCACCACGGCGTGCTCATCGTTGAGATCGCCGGCGCTGAAGCCGCCCCTGGCCAGGGCCGGGATGGTCATGTCGCGCGAAGTCGGTCCGGCGAACTCCTGGGACGGCTGGGCCGGGGGCGTGTAGCGGGCGCCCTTGACATACAGCGAGACCGGCTGGTAGCCGGGCGGCACCGCGAACTCGAAGGCCATGGTGGGCGTGGCGTTGCCGCCGAGGCTGGTGGCCGTCACGCGGTCGGCGTCGTACCAGAAGCGGGCCATCTCCGGATCGGCGGCATCCTGCTGGGCGATGACCGCGATGGGATGCACGGCGATCGAGTCCCCGCCGGGCCGCTGGACGACCAGGCGCAACTGGGCGTTGGTGGCCAGCACCTGGGCGTTGCGCCCGCTCTCGCGAGCCGAGGAGTTGAAGCGGATCACGAAGCCGGCGAGATACCCCCGGTTGAGGCGCTGGCCATCGAGGCCGATGACGGCCTGGGCGTTCTCGTGCCAGCGGTCGGTGGTGAGTTCGGTGAGCGGCGTGCCGGCGGCGGTGTCGCCGACGGTGTAGTAGTGGGTGACCGTGAAGTCCTTGGGGGCGAAGGTGTTGCGGCTCTTGCCCTCCTCGAAGTTGAAGCGGAGCGTGGCCGGCAACTCGTGGAACTCGGGGTGGTACCGCGCCAGCGGCCGGGGGGCCCGTAGCGAGGCCAGCGAGAGACGCTCGTACAACTCAGCGGTCCACTCGTCGACGTAGGGGCGGATGGGGTTCTTCTCGCGCTCGAGGTTGCCCTTGACCCCGCCCTGGCTGGTGTAGACGACCGGCTGGTACCCCATGAAGTTGGAGCTGACCCGCAGGAAGCCGATGGTCATCACCATGATGCCGGCGGTGATGACGCCGCTGATGATGCCGCAGACGGCGCCGCCGGCGTAGTCGGCGCTGCTGACGAGCTTGGTGTTGTGCGGGATCAGCTTGTCGACGATCAGGCGCAGGATCGCCAGGCTCGCGGCGAAGGGGATGGCCAGGCCGATGGACCAGGCGGCGCCGCTGATGAAGGAGAAGAAGCCGCGCTCCGGCGAGGCTCTGAGCACGGCGTAGGCCACGTGCTCCATGACGCCGAAGGCGATGGCGCCGGCGACAATCACGCAGAGCATGTTGAGCAGTGCGCTGAAGAAGCCGCGCGTCAGCCAGATGTAGCCGCTGGCGAGGACCAGCACGATTGCCACAGCCGCCATGAACATCTGCTGAACCTCCTTGCCGAACCGGCCTTCCCGCTGCTCTTACCGGCTCGCCGCGGAGACGGTTCGCCGGACGCCTCAGGCGCTGGGCGCCGGCTCTGCGGGCTTGGCCTGCGCCCCTGCCTGCCGGGCGCCGGATGAACTGATGCGAATGACCTCTTCCACGCTCGTGACGCCCTCGGTGGCCCGGATGAGGGCCGCCTGCTGCAGCGTCGGGAGCTTGCGCTTCTTGAACTCGGCGGCGACGGCCTTGAGGTCGCCGCGGGTGAGCATCGCGCGCTCGTCAGCGCCGATGCGATAGATCTCGAAGACGCCGGTCTGGCCGGTGAATCCGGTCCCGCCGCAGACCGGGCACAGGGCCGGCTTGTTCTTGATCAGCACCTGCCCGCCCTTCTTAAACAACTGCTTGACCTTCTCGGGCGGCAGGCCGAGCTTGCGGACGGTGTCGGCCTGGGGCTGGTAGGGGACGCGGCAGTTGGAGCAGAGCCGGCGGACCAGCTTCTGCGCGACGACCCCGTGCACGGCGCCGCCGGCGAGATCGGTATCGCCAACCCCCTTGATGAAGGCCTGCAGCACCGCCAGGGCCGAGTCTCCCCGCACCGACAGGTAGGTACGCGACCGATCCTGGTCGCCCTTGCAGGCCTCGGCCAGCGTCTTGGCGTCCGGCGTCTCGGCGACGCCGACCACATCCGGATCGCGCCGGAGGATCGAGCGCAGCATGGTGCTGAACTCGGGGCCCTCGGCGTAGGGATCGAAGCGGTTCTGGCGAACGCCCTCCAGTTCGCCCTGCGGCTCGATCTCGAGGGTCTGGACGTTGGAGGTGTAGGCGTCGTGCATCCGCAGCACGGCGTACAGCGTCGTGGTCCGCCCGTTCTGCGGCGGAGCGGCCAGCAGGACGATGCCGCCGTGGTCCTCGTTGACCAGCGCTTCCAGCTCCTGATACTGGGCCGGCAGCAGGCCGAGGTCATCGGCGTCGCGCCGCACCGAGGTCACCGGGTTGAGCGTGAGCGTGAGGCGCGGCCCGCCCTGTCCGCCGCTGGCGGCGATGCGCAGATCGTGATCTGCGCCCTTGTACTTGAGCTTGGCGTCGGCCCACTGGCGCCGGCGCCGCTCGGCGACATCCAGCTTGCCGGCGGTCTTCCAGAAGTCGATGAGGCGGGCCGCGTCCGCGGCGGGCATGGTCTCTCCGGCCTGGCGCACGCCATCGACCAGGTAGCTCACGCCGTACTTGCCTTCGCCGGCCGGGGCGAGGTCAACCCTGCTGGCCCGCAGATCCAGGCCGGTCGTGAAGACGCTCTCGGCGGCCACGCGGATGGCGAAGTCCGGGCTCTCGGCAGCCGGCGGCGCCAGTGTGGACCCGTCGGGGCGACGGATCGTCAACTCCACGGCGCCCTGCTTCTTGGCGGCGGCCTTCTCGGCCCGGGCCTGCTTCCAGCTCGACATGTCGAGGCGGATGCGGTGCTCCTCCGGCACACGCTCGTCCTTCGAGGAGACCACCACGTAGGCGCCCACGTCGATGGCCAGGATGGCCAGCATGGCCGCCAGCCCCACCCAGAAGCCCCATTCGGCCTTCACCGGCATCCCGAACACCACGGCCAGGGCGAGCATGCCGGCGATGAGGTGGATGAGGTTCCAGGTCTCCCGGGGCAGGAAGAAGCGAGCGGCGTGCTTGTCCAGCACGCCGGCGACGAACCAGGCCCACGCGACGAAGGGGACCAGGACGATCAGGGCCTTCCAGAAGCCCACGAGCAGGTATGCGTCGCTTGCGGCAAGAAAGAGCGTCACGCGCGGGTCATCCTTCTCTAGAGGCCGATGATAAGCGGGCGGAGCCGGGCCTGCTCAGGTGAGCTTCTTGAGGCGCATCTGGAGGTCGTCGACGTTGGGGCTGGCCTCCAGGGCGACACGCATGTGGATGTACTCCTGCTCGACCAGTTCGACGAGGGACTGGTTGAAGTCCTTCATGCCCTGCTGCTGCGCCTCGATGCTGTTGATGTACTCGCGCAGCTCACCCTCGCGACCGTCGAGGATGTGCTTCTGGACCACGGCGTCGTTGATGAGGATCTCGATGCCCGGGATGCGCGGGATGTTCTCGTGCAGTGTCGGCAGCAGCTTCTGATACACGAACGCGCGCATCTGGTAGGCGAGCATGCGCCGGATCTGCTCGATCTCATCGGTCTCGAACAGGCCGTAGATGCGGCTGAAGGTCTGCGTCGTGCTGCTGGCGTGAATGGTCCCATAGACCAGGTGGCCGGTCTCGGCGGCGTTGAGGGCGGCCTCGAAGGTCTCGTTGTCGCGCATCTCGCCGATGAGCACGATGTCCGGATTCTCGCGCACCAGGGCCTTCAGGGCGATCTTGAAGTCCAGGCAGTCGATGCCGATCTCGCGCTGGTTGATCGTCGCCTTGTCGTCCTTGAAGATGTACTCGATCGGGTCCTCGATCGTCACGATGTGCACCGGCCGGCGGGCGTTGACGTAGTTGAGCATCGACGCGATCGTCGTGCTCTTGCCCGAGCCGGTCACGCCGCTGAGCAGCACGATCCCCTGCGGCTGCATCGCGATCTTCGCCATCGACGGCGGCAGGTACAGGTCCTCGAACTTCTTGATGTCGCTGGTGATCAGTCGGGCGGCGACCGAGAGCTTGCCGCGGGCCTGGAACAGGTTCACTCGAAAGCGATGATCCGGGTCGTAGTCGTAGGCGAAGTCGACGTGCCCGAAGTGATGCAGGTCCTTGAACTGCTCTTCGGTGAGAATGTGCCGGGCGATCGACATGAACTCGTCGCCCGGGACCGGGCTGGTGTCCAGCGGGCGCAGGGCGCCGCGAAGCCGGATCTTGGGCTTCTGATCCGTCTTCATGATCAGGTCCGAGGCGGCGAACTTGATGCACGCCTTCAGAAAATCGCCGAATCGCGTCTCATGCGGATCGTGCTTGCGATCCGGATCGAGCACTACGTGCCCGGTGTGCGCGGCGTCCGACTCCGTCGTGATCGGTGTCATGGCCTTGACGGCCCTCCTTCAACCTGCGGCGGGGCCACACGGGCGGGCCCTCCATGACCGGCCCGGCTCCGTGGGGTCAGCGCCGCTTGCAGTCGTCAAATGTAGCCTCCCGGGCCCCCAGCCGAATGCCCGAAGCGGTCCGGTCCGGTTCGCACCGCCCGGTTGGTTGTTCCCGGACGGGACACGAAAACGCCCCGCCTGAGCGGGCGGGGCGGCGGGGTGAAGTCCGAAGGAGGCAGCGGCCGGGATCAGTTCGGCCGGGACGCCGCAGCCGGATCAGTTGAGCGAGGTGGCCTCGTCGAGTTCCTGCTCGTCGACCTCGGCGGCCGGGCCGTAGCCGAGGAAGTTCTTCTCCAGTTCGCTGCGGATCTTCTCCATGGCCTTGTTCTGGATCTGGCGGACCCGCTCCTTGGTGACGCCGATGATCTGCCCGACCTGCTCGAGGGTCATGGGCTTCTCATTCTCATCGGCCTCCAGGCCGAAGCGGTGCTCGATGACGGTGCGCTCGACGGTGGTCAGGTCGGCCCGGTTCTCCAGGACGATCCGCTTGACCTCGTCGGCGGTGTCCCGCTCGAAGTCGGCCCGCTTGGTCTCGAGGAAGTTGGACTTCTCGAGCTTGGGGTCGAAGTCGGTCGGGAACCGCTGGCGGTACTTGCTCAGCTTCATGCCCTGCCTGCTGAAGGCCTTGAGGATGGCCCGGCAGGCGTAGGTGCTGAACTTGTATCCGCGCCCGGCGTCGAACTTGTCCACCGCCCGCAGCAGGGCCATGTTGCCCTCGCTGACCAGGTCGGCGAAGTCGACCTCACTCATGCGGGTGCGCTTGGCCATGGCCAGCACCAGCGCGAGGTTGGTCTCGGCGATCTGCTCGCGGATCCGGTCCGCCTTGCGCCGCCACCGGAGGACCTCCTCGGCCTGCTCCGGGCTGGGACGCCGGTCGGGCTGGTCCCAGATCTCCTGCTGGAGCCGCCAGACG
>JBICIE010000004.1:0-9343 GCA_043101635.1 Phycisphaerales bacterium JB039
GGACGGCCCCTTCGGCGACGATATGAACCGCAACTGGCCCAGCGACTGGCAGCCGAACTACATCCAGTTCGGGGCCGGGCCGTATCCCCTCAGCGCACCGGAAACACGCGCCATCGCCGAGTTCATCAGGGCCCATCCCAACATCGCGGCGGGCCAGTCCTACCACAACTCCGGCGGCATGATCCTGCGTGGTCCGGGCACCTCCTACCGCAATCCGATGTACGCCAACGCCGATGCGCGGGTGTACGACGAGTTGGCGCAGACCGGAGAGCTGCTGCTTCCTTACTACCGCGACATGGTGATCTACCGCGACCTGTACAACGTGCATGGCGGGTTCGTGAACTTCCTCGCCGAGGGGCTCGGAGTCTTCAGCTTCACCAACGAGATGTGGGCAAGCGGGAAGATGTTCCAGAAGGACATCCGCGTCGACGAGGACAAGCAGTGGCTCTGGCGCGATCGCATGGCGCTCGGCCAGACCTTCACCGACTACACCGAGTACCAGCACCCGACGTACGGAAATGTGCTGATCGGCGGGCCCAACAAGTGGTCCAGCCGCAACACGCCGACGTTCATGCTCGAGGAGGAGTGCCACCGCAACTTCGCCTTCACCACCTTCCATGCCGACCACATGCCCCTGCTGCGCTTCAAGCGCACCGAGGTCGAGGACATGGGCGGCGGGCTCTGGCAGGTGACCGTGGAGATCGCCAACGAGAAGCTGATCCCGACGCGCAGCGCCATGGCTCAGAACCGCGGCATCGGCGCCGCCGACATCCTCGAGACGATCCCGCCCGAAGGCGGGCGGGTCGTCGCCGCGGGCCGCCTGAGCGGCTGGCTCGACCGACAGATGTCTGCGGTGCGTCACGAGCCGCACAGGCTGCAGGTCGAAGAGGGGATCCCCAGCCAGGGATCCCGGATCTTCCGGCTGCTGGTTGAGGGAGCGGCAGGAGAGGTCGTCACGCTGCGCTACGCGGCGGAGAAGGCCCTGGATATCGAGACAACGGTGACGCTCGAGGCCCCGGCGGAGGGCGCCCCGTAAGCGAGCGGGCGGCTGCCTGAGGCCCGTGCGGCCGGCCGCGGATCTGCGTCTTCTGTTCCACCCTGAATCCGGTCAGGGGCAGCCAGCGGCGAACTCGTTCTGGAAGCACAGGAAGTCGAAGAAGTCCAGCGCGCCCGTCCCGTCGCAGTCGGCGTACGGGTCGCCGGCCGCGAAAGCGTTCTGGAAGCACAGGAAATCGAAGAAGTCAAGCGAGCCCGACTCGTCGCAGTCCGGGTAGCAGCCGCCGCCGGCAAGCATGTACGTCGTGAAGCCGTGGCGCCACTGCCCGTCGGCGAAGGGGTTCTGGTTCAGGAACAGCTCTTCTTCGTAGAGCGGTGGCAGACCGGTCGCTGGCGGGACGTAGCTGCCGCGCAGATTGACGCCCGAGCCGTTGCCCTGCGTCTCCATCACGAACACATCGCCGGCGCTGAGCATGATCCCGGCCGACGTCGTGTCGACGAAGATGGTCTCCAGGTCGGGCGTCGACTTGGCGACATCCGCCTCGAACCAGGGCGTCTCCAGCGACCACGCGGCCCCGGCGCGGATGCGGATGGTGAACTGCGAGTCGGTCGGGCCGAGCACGCCCAGTTCGATCCCCTCCAGTTGCCCGTCGAGCCCCGCCCGGATCTGCTGCTGCCAGATCAGCGAGGGCGTGCTCAGGTTGAACGAGGCGGTCTGGGCTGGCGGCGTCGGCGCCTCCCACTCGCTGACCTGGTCAATGACGCCTGTCTGCGCTGCGGCGGATCCCGCGCAGATCCCGATCACAAGCAGTGTTTTCATCTCGGCTTCTCCTTCTGCCCTGAGCGTACCGCATCGAGGACCATCCATGCAAGCCCGGTGGCCCAAAATCACCAGCGGCCGGGCTCCCCTGACCCGGCCGCCGGCCATGACGACGCCGGACTGGTCACGGGCAGCCAGCGGCGAATTCGTTCTGGAAGCACAGGAAATCGAAGAAGTCGAGGGCGCCGGTTCCATCGCAGTCGGCATAGAGGTCGCCGGCGGCGAAGGCGTTCTGGAAGCACAGGAAGTCGAAGAAGTCCAGGGCGCCCGACTCGTCGCAGTCCGGGTAGCAGCCGCCGCCGATGGCGTTGGCGGTCACCACCAGCGTCGGCGCCGAGAAGGCTGGATCGCGCGGCGCCTGCCCGGCGTAGGTGGCCGCGACGTTCGGATCGACATCATGGAAGACCAGCGTCAGCAGGTCTTCGTTCTCGATGTCGGCCTTGAGATCAGCAACCAGGTTGAGCGCCTCGCCGGCGCCGCCCGGGCCGCCGGTCTGATCGAAGGCGTCAACATCGCCGCTGGCCGTCTCAGTGAAGAAGTACGACAGGAACGGATCGCCGCCGTTGGCCAGCGGCAGGTCGGGGTCGCCGCTGGCGTCGAACAGCGGCCAGGTCAGCGGGCTCAGCGCCGTCTTGATGTCGACGGCGTCATCGGTCGTCAGGTAAACGTCGACGCCGCCGTTGTCGGTGAAGCCGGCGTTGTCCTGGGTCAACTCCAGGCGCAGACCGGTGACCTCCCAGCCGCCGACGCCGAAGGTCGCATCAAAATCGGCGCGGGCCGCCGACATGTCGAAGCGGGCGACACCGTACGACTCGAAGCCGACTTTTGCCTCCCCCTCGATGTTGAAGAAAGCGTCGGTGGCCCGCGGCCCGAGCGTCTGGATGATGCCGGTCTCGAGGGCAGCGACCGTGCCCTCCACCTGCCCGACTGCGGCGCCAGCGACGCTCACGAGAACTGCGACGGTGGCGGTGGTTGCGATCTTCATTCTTCGTCCTCCATGGAATCGAATGCGTGAGAATCCCGATTGCCGGAGGGTATGGGGTCATCGCCGGGGCTTCCGATCGGCCTGTCGTGAAGGTTCCGCTAAGGGCGGTTCGGGATCCGGGGCCAGCCGGCGCCGGGCGTCGCGCGCTGCGGCCCGGACGCCCGGATCCTCCGCCTCGTCGTCCTCGCGCTGCGCCAGCCAGCGGACCAGTCCGGGGTCGCCGGCGCCGCCGGGCTCAGCCAGCAGCGCGATGGCGTTGCGCTTCAGCATCGCCAGGGTCGCCCGCTTCATCGCAGAGCCGGCAAGCTCGCGGCTGCGGTCCTCGGCCTCCCAGCCCAGCAGCGCCCGCAGGTCGATCGTCCCCCCGCGCCCCGGTCCGGGCCGATAGGCCCTGTTCGCCTCGCCGATATCCGCGCCCCGCGGGCGCGGCGAGTTGTGCGGGCAGACTTCCTGGCAGATGTCGCACCCGAACAGCCACCCCGCCAGCGCATCGATCGCCCCCTCGGGGAGCGGCGCCCGCCGCTCGATGGTCAGGTAGCTGATGCACCGGCTCGCATCCACACTGTACGGGCTGATGGCGTCGGTCGGACAGGCGTCGATGCAGCGCGTGCAGGAGCCGCAAGCGTCGGCAACAGGATCGGGCCGGGCCTCGGGGTCGCTTCCGATCAGATCCAGCGTCGTCACGAAACCGCCCAGCAGCGTGTAGCTGCCGAGTCGCGGGTGGATCAGGAGCGTGTGCTTGCCGATCCAGCCGAGCCCGGCCCTGGCCGCAAGCTCGCGCTCGAGCACGGGGGCGGTGTCGGTGAACGCGCGGCACTCGGCGCCGTGCTGGGCGCGCAGCTCGTCGCAGATGAGGTGCAGCCGGCGCTTGATCTCGCGGTGATAGTCGCGCCCGCGCGCATAGCGGGCGATCCGCCCCTGCCCCGCCGGCGCCGGCGCCTCCGGAGGGTCGTTGCGGGTGGCGTACTGGTCGGCGACCATGACGACCGAGCGGGCGCCGGGCAGCAGACGCCGGACATCCAGCCGCTCCTGGACGTTGCGGGCCAGGTACCCCATCGTCCCGTGGCGGCCGTCCGCCAGCCAGGCGGTCAGTTCGGCCGCCCATTGTGAGGGCTTGGCCTCGGTGACGCCACCGAGTGCGAATCCGAGCTCGCCGCAGCGTCGCAGAACCTGCTTCTGAAGCTCCCGGGGCCCCTTCACCGCGAATCCTACGGGGCAGCGCCGCTGCCCCAGACAGCGGCTGGGCGCTCCGCGGCCTGTCACCGGTGTGTAACAACTCGGACCACAGCCGAGCCGCCGGACGGCCGATGTCGTAGATTGCGCTGAGAGAAACCCAGTCAAGGAGACCTCCCGTGAATCCCCGTGCCCTCGCCCTCGCCGCCGGAAGCGTCCTGGCCATGACCGGCCCGCTGACGGCCGACGACCAGCTACCGATTACCGCCCTCACGCTCTACCGCTCCGGTGTCGGCTCGTTCGAGCGGACCGGTCTCGTCGAGGGCGACGCCGACATCCAGCTTCGCTTCGACGCCGACCAGATCAATGACATCCTCAAGTCGATGGTGGCGCTCGATCTGGACGGTGGTCGCATCGAGAGCGTCAGCTACGGCTCGCGCGAGCCGCTGGAGCGGCGCCTTGCCAGCTTCGGCATCAACATCGCCGACAACCCGTCGATGGCGGAACTGCTGGCCCGCGTCCGCGGCGCGCCCATCCGGGTTCGTTCTCCGGAAGGCGACGCCACCGGCACAGCGCTCGGCGTCGAGAAGCGCCAGGTCGCCCAGGCCGACACCACGATCGAAGCTGATTTCCTGAACCTCCTGACTCCGGCCGGGATCCGCTCCGTGATGATCTCCGAGATTACCTCGCTGGAGATCCTGGATGAGAAACTGGCCGAGGAGCTCAACAAGGCGCTGACCGCCCTGGCCGAGCAGCGGGCCGACACGATCAAGACCGTCGACATCGGCCTGCGCGGCGATGGCGCCCGGCGCATTGCCGTCATCTACATTCACGAGATGCCGGTCTGGAAGACCAGCTACCGGCTGGTCCTGCCCGAGGAGTCCAGCCGCGCCGGCGGCGGCCAGCCGCAGCTTCAGGGCTGGGCCATCGTCGAGAACACCACCGACGAGGACTGGAACAACGTCCAGCTCTCGCTGGTCGCGGGCATGCCGGTCAGCTTCATCATGGACCTGTACGAGCCGCTGTTCAGCGCCCGCCCGGAGGTGCCCGTGCCCACCGCCGCAGGCGTGACGCCGCGCCTGTACGAGGGGGGCGTCGCGGAGGTCCGGGCCAAGGCTCTGGAACTCGCAGATCGCGCCGAACGGCAGCGTCGAGGCGTCCCGCCGCCGGCGGCCGCGCCGGCGGAGCCTGGCGCCGGCGGCGATTTCTTCGCCGGGCAGGCGGTGACGTCGGTGGCGGCCGACGACATGACCCGTTACGCCGCGGCGGCCCAGGCCTCGGGGGCTTCGGTCGGCGAGGTCTTCCAGTACACCCTGGATGTGCCCGTCTCGATCGAGCGGCAGCGATCGGCGATGCTTCCGATCATCTCCGCCGGGATCGACGGCCGGCGCGTGAGCATCTACAACCGCGGCGCCCTCGCCGATCACCCGATGCGCGGCGTGGAGCTGACCAACTCCACCGACCTGCAGTTGATGCCCGGCCCGATCAGCGTCTTCGACGGCGCCGCCTACGCAGGCGACTCGCAGATCGGCCATGTCGGCGCTGGCGACAAGCGGCTGCTGAGCTACGCCGTCGACCTGGATGTCAAGGTCACGACCGAGGACAGCGGGACCAGCGAGATCGATTCGATCCGGATCTCCGGCGGCGTGCTGGTACAGACGACCAGCCGAGAGTCCACGACCACCTACACGCTGGCCAACAACGACGAGCAGCGCGGACGCACCGTGATCCTCGAACATCCGAAGCTCGGTGGCTGGACGCTGGTCAAGCCGGAGAAGATCGCCGAGGAGACCGACTCGCTCTACCGGTTCGAGGCGGAGCTCCCCGCTGGCGAAGCGGGCAAGGTCGATGTCGTGCAGACCCGCACCGAGCGCAGCCAGACCGCGCTGGTCTCCGCAGATATCAACTGGCTGGCCCAGATGGTGCGCCGCGGCAAAGTCTCCGACGCGGTGCTGGAGGCCGTTCGCAAGGCCGCGAACTTCCAGTCGCGGATCAACGAAGCCGAGCGCCAGATCGCCGAGCTGGACCGCGAGCGCGACGCCATCAGCGCCGATCAGGGACGCATCCGCGAGAACATGAAGACCATCGACAGCCGTAGCGAGCTGTACCAGCGGTACCTGACCAAGCTGAACGACCAGGAGACCCGGCTGGAGGAGATCCGCCAGGTCCGGGGCGAGCAGCAGGCGGAGGCCGACCAGGCCCGCCGGGAACTGGCCGACTACCTGCGCAACCTCAACGTCTCCTGACCGCAGGCCCCGATTCCGGGGCCCGCTTGTGCCCCGAGCCCATTTCGGTATACTCCGACGCCGCGGCCTGAGCGCCGCGGCGTTTCTACCAGGGCCCGGGAGGGATGATGGCTCAGTGGCGATACGCCGCATTCGCAGTGTTCTCAGTCGTCTACCTCCCAGACGTTGCGCTCGGGCAGCTGCGCATCGCCACTTGGAACGTCACGAGCTACTCTGGCGGTCGCGACGGGCCGATCGCCACCGCGGTCTACGGGTCGTTCGAGGGCCGGTCGATGGCGCCGGACGTGCTCGTGGTCCAGGAGATCGTCGGAGGCGGAGCCGAGGCGCTCGCGACGATCCTCAATGACGCCCCGGACAGTCCGGGCGACTGGCGGGCCGCGCCCGGGGCGGGAACCGCCGGTGATGGCGCGGTGCTGTACCGCACGACCCGAATGGCGTTCCTCGAAGTGACGCTCGTCGCGGCGGGTGGCGCCTCGCCGCGTCCGCCGCGCGACATCGTGCGCTGGGACCTTCGCCTCGTGGGCTACCAGGCCGACGCCGCCACGGTTGCCATCTACAACACGCACATGAAGGCCGGGACAGGCGCAGATGACCAGCTGCGCCGCCTGGTCGAGGCTCGCGCAATCCGCGACAACGCCGAGACCTTGCCCGACGGCTGGACCTTCCTGCTCGCCGGCGATCTGAACATCCAGAACTCCACCGAAGACGCCTACGTCGAACTGACCGGGCCCCAGGCGGATGACCGCGGCCGCCTGTTCGATCCGATCGCTGCGCCCGGCCGCTGGCACGAGCAGCAGGACTTCCGCTTCCTGCACACCCAGGATCCGATCGGCGCCGGTGGCATGGATGACCGGTTCGACCAGATCCTGCTCAGCGCCGACCTGTTCGATGGCGCCGGGCTCGATTACCTCGGCAACCCGGCCGAGCCGTACAGCGGCTTGACGTGGGATGATCCGAACCACAGCTACCGCGCCTGGGGCAACGATGGCTCGAGCTTCAATCAGTCGCTGCGCACGACCGGCAACACCATGGTCGGTCCCGCCATCGCCTCGGCGCTGCGCCAAGCGGTAGCGCCTGCCGGACACCTGCCGGTGTTCCTGGACATGCAGGTCCCGGCGCGGCTCAACACCGTGGCGTCAATTGACTTCGGCGCCGTCGAGGTTGGCCAGAGGACAGAGCGCACCCTCTTCGTCGGCAACGCCGGTGAGATCGATCGCTGGGGCGCCGCCATCGAGGATCTGACCTACCGACTGGAGAGCGAGGCGCCCTTCGCTGCGCCGGCCGGTGAGTTCCGCGACGCGGCCGGCGGCGCCATCAACGCGCACACCATCGCGCTGGATACATCGCGTCCGGGGCGATTCGAGGTCGAACTGCTGCTCACGAGCAACGCGCCCGATGATCCCGCGCGGCGGATTCTCCTGACGGCGACCGTCGAGGGCGACTGCCGGGCTGATCTCACGGGCGATGGCGTCCTGGATGTTTTCGACTTCCTCGAGTTTCAGAACCTGTTCGCGCGAGGCGATCCGCGGGCGGATTTCACCGGTGATGGCGCCCTGGACCTGTTCGATTTCCTGCAATTCCAGAACGAGTTTGCGACCGGGTGCTGACCGCTCCCGGACTTCACATTCGACCTGAAAGTCAGAGAGGAGCTGCGATGAAACTTGGAGCGCTGCGAATCAGAGGTTTGCTCGCGATCGCCGGGGCGGCAGTGTGCGTTGGCCTTACGCCGGCGGCCGTCGCCGATGTCATCATCAGCGAGATCATGTACAACCCCGACAGCGATGAGAGTCAGCCCAACGATGTGGAGTGGATCGAACTGTACAACAACGGCGATTCCGCCGTCGACATCAGCGGCTGGTACATCCAGGATGAAGATGGCGCCACCGATGGAATCCGCCCGCCGGCGATCATCGCGCCGGGCGAGGCCGTGGTCCTCGTCCCCCACCCGATGACCCAGGACATCTTCTACAGCGCCTGGGGCGACGGCTACCAGGTGTTCATCATCACCAACTGGGCCTATCCCGCCGACTTCCAGGGCCTCAGCAACAGCCCCGCGCCCGACAACGAGATCCTGAAACTCCGCGACGCTGCCGGATCGGTCATGGATGAGGTCAACTACGACGACGCCGATCCGTGGCCGCGCGACGATCCTGACGGCCCGAGCATCTGCCTGTACCCCGACAAGCATGATGCCATCAGCAACGACGATGGCGCCAACTGGCGTCTGTCGGCCGATGGCGTCGCCGGCGGGCGCATCGTGATCCCCGGGTTCGAATTCACCGGCTTCGATGTCGGCTCGCCCGGGGTCGTGGAGGCGACCGCCGGCTGCTACGCCGATTGCGATGGCACCGGCGCCCTCGACTTCTTCGACTTCCTGTGCTTCCAGAACGAGTTCTCAACTGGATCCGCCTACGCCGACTGCGATGGCAGCGGCGGCGCCGACTTCTTCGACTTCCTCTGCTTCCAGAACGAGTTCGCCGCGGGCTGCCCCTGATTCGAGGCCACCACTTGCATCCGGCCGCGGGCCGTGGTAGACTGCGCGCGGGCCACCGGCGTTTCTGAGAGGAACTCGCCATGCGGTGGAATTGCGCAATCCCGGTCGTCATCAGCCTCCACACGGCCTCGGTCGGCCTCACCCAGGAGGACGCACTCACCTTCGTCGTCTCAAACGACATCTCCCCGGCCCGGCCGAGTGCCACCGTCACGCTCTATGCGGGCTATGACCCCGGCGGCTACGCCCAGGCCTTCGCGTTCGCAGGCGCCGGGCTGGAGGTCGGCGCCAGCGAGCCGGGCTGGTCCAGCCAGCAGACGCTGCCGGGCGGATCCGGCCCGGGGAGCGACGGGGGGGCGCTGGCGCCCGGTGGCGCCCGGGTGGAAGGCCTGAACGTCAACCAGATCCACTTCCCGCCGGGCGGCGTATTCGCCGATCCCACGAACCCGCTGCCGGTCTGGCAAGCCACGTTCGAGGTGACGGACTTCTCGGCGCGGTCCATCGACATCTTCACCGAGACTTCCGACTACTTCGTCTACACCGACCTCTACCCCAGCCGCCAGTCCCGGCTTGACACACTGATCGAGGGCGCCGGCGTCATCCGCGTGATCCCGGCGCCCGGCGCATCAGCC
>JBICIE010000005.1:0-21479 GCA_043101635.1 Phycisphaerales bacterium JB039
CGCGACAAGTACGTCCTGCCCGGCCTGATCGACTGCCACGTGCACCTGACCGGGCAGATGGTCCCGATGCAGCTTCGCCTTCGGCGCATGATCCAGGAGGGGCCGGCGCACGGGGCCATCGATGGCGTGGTCTACGCCGAACGGACGCTGATGGCGGGGTTCACGACGGTGCGCAACGTGGGGGCGGCCGGCGGGGCGGACTTTGCCCTGCGCGACCGGATCGCCGAGGGCGTGATCCCCGGGCCGCGGATCCTGGCGGCGGGCGACGGCATCAGCGTCACCGGCGGCCACGGCGATCCGACCAACGGGGTGTGGCCGGCGTTTGCCGTGCAACCAACCGTCGAGGAGGACGGCGTGGCGGACGGGCCCGCGGCCATGCGCCGCGCCGTGCGCGCGCAGGTCAAGGCGGGCGCCGACCTGATCAAGCTGGCCTCGACCGGGGGCGTGCTGAGCAACACTGCCGCGGGGGTGGATCAGCAGATGTTCGCCGACGAGATCGAGGCGATTGTCCAGGCCGCCCACATGATGGGGCGCAAGGTCGCCTGCCACGCCCACGGGGCGGACGGGATCAAGGCGGCGCTGCGCGCGGGGGTCGACTCCATCGAGCACGGGACGTACCTGGATGACGAGTGCATCGACCTGTTCCGGCGCACGGGCGCGTACCTGGTGCCCACGATCCACGCGGGCAAGACGGTGGCCGAGCGGGCGGCGGACCCCGAGTACTTCTCACCGGCGATCCGGGAGAAGGCCGCGGCGGTCGGGCCGCAGATCCAGAGTTCGCTGGGCAAGGCGTACCGCGCGGGGGTGAAAATCGCCTTCGGGACGGATGTCGGCGTGGGGGCGCACGGAGACAACGCCCGCGAGTTCGTTTACATGCGTGAGGCGGGGATGCCGGCGATGGACTGCCTGGTGAGCGCCACCGTGAGCGCGGCCGACTTGTGCGGCATGGCGGATCAGATCGGCACGATCGAGCCGGGCAAGCTGGCAGACATCATCGCGGTCGATGGCGACCCGCTGGCGGACATCGGCGTGTTGATGGACGTTCGATTCGTGATGAAAGGCGGCGTGGTCTACAAGGCGCCGCAGGCGCCAGCGGCGAACAATGGCGCATGACTACCGGCGCTGCTCGCGGCACGTGCATTCATCTGCTGGCGCTCGATCTGGGGTTTCAGATCGACCTGGCGGCGGCGCAGCAGCGGCTGGCCGACAGCGACCGGCTGCGGATCGTGCGGGTGCGCCGGCCGTCGCCGGCGTGGTTCGAGTACGAGCCGGCGCCGCTGACGATCTCGATCGCAGCGGACCCGATCGAGGTGGACGGGTGGCGCAGCGAACCGGCGGTGTCGTGCGTCATCCACGAGTTCGGCGCCATCTCGCTGGCGTACAGCTTTGCGATCGACGCAGCGGTAGAGGAGCTGCCGCGCCTGACGGCGGGGCTGTACGCCCACGAGGCGATCCAGGCCGATGCGCGGATGCGGGCGCAGCGTCTGCTGGAGGCGATGGCGCCGGCCATTGCCCGGCCGGCGCTGAGCGAACTGATCGAGGATTACACGGTGCTGGCGGTGCGCGACTGGGGCGGCGGCGACCCGGCCGCGTTCGTGGAGGCCCACGGGGCCGTGATTGCGCGGGCGCTGCAGGCGGAGGCCGGCGAACTGGCGCCCAGCGGGGTGCGCCGGTGCCTGGAGTCGCGGATCAGCTATGCGCCCGGCGACGTTGCGGTCATCGACTGGAACGGGGCGCTGCTGCTGGATGCCCAGCCTGATGACATCGTGGCGCTGCTGGCGCACGCGAACGTGGAACTGCTGGAGATGCGCATTCTCGATGGCCTGCTCGACACGCTGCTGGAGCGGGCCCACATGCTGCTGGGTCGGCTGGGGCGCCGGCGGGTGTGGGCCGCGGCACAGGATGTGCGGGACCTGCGCGCGTTTGCGGAGATCCAGACGGACAGCGCCCTCTTATTCGAGGGTGTCAACAACGCGATCAAGCTGGTGGGCGACCAGTACCTGGCGCGGGTGTATCAGCTCACGAGCGAGCGCCTGCACCTGCCGCGCTGGGACGCCAGCGTGGAGCGCAAGCTGGCGACGGCCGAGAGCGTGTATCAGAAGATGAGCGACGCCGCGGGAACGCGCCGGATGGAGGCGCTGGAGTGGATCATCATCATTCTGATTCTCATCTCGATCATCATTGCGTTCGTGCCGGGGGGGCATTGAGAAGGGGCTGAATGGCAAAGGGGGAAGAGGGAATGGGCAGTAGGCAATGGGTGGCGCCGGGCGGGGCGCGTGGACAGCGCCGCGCATGCGTGCGCGGTTGTCGCGGCGCTTGAGAGAGGAAGAGAGGAGGAGGCTTGGTAGGAGGGGAAGCCCCCCACGGAGTGGGGGGGTACCCAGGGCAGGCAGGTCAGGGCGCGCGCGGGAGGGCGCCGGCGCGGTGGAGGAGGTCGCGGGGGGATCCGTGTGTTGCGGTGGCGCTGCGCGGCGGGGAGTGGGGCAGGATTTCATCCTGCCGGGGAGGGGGTGGGGCGCAGGAGGGGTTGGGGCGCGGGGAAGGGACTCTTTGAGAGATCGCGGGCTTTGCCGGGCGCGGCGGGCCGGGTGCGCGCGCAGGAGTGGCGCATGGCCTCTGGCGCGCCGGCGGCGGAATCCTGCACCCGGGTCCGGTTCCGGCCGTATAAGCGCATGCAGCTGCCACAGAGGGGGGGATGCGTCAGCGGCCCGCGGGCTTTGAGCCGGTGGTCGCGTCGCAGGCGGCTTGCCAGGCGCCATCGCGCCGGATGATGAGCTGGGCTTCGCCGAGGTCGGCGCGCTTGTACATGTCGTGGCCCCGGGATTCGAGGGAGGCGATGATGGCGCGGCCGGTCTCCGTCTCCCACCAGCCGGGCGTCAGGGCGAGGCGGTCCGGGGACCACTGGTGGTGCAGGCGCGCCGCGGCGAGGGCGTCTGCCGCCGTCATGTCGAAGACAAGCGCGTTGAGCAGCGCCTGAAGGGTGGCGGTGATGATGCGCGGGCCGCCGGCTGCGCCGGCGACGGCGATCACGGCGCCATCGGCATCGAGCGCGATGGTCGGGCTCATGCTGCTGAGCGGGCGCTTGCGCGGGGCAGGCAGGTTGCGGTCGCTCTGGCGCAGGCCGAAGGCGTTGGCCTGGCCTCGCCGGGTGGTGAAGTCGTCCATCTGGTTGTTGAGCACGAAACCGAACTCGGGGACGGCGAGCAGCGAGCCGAAGCTGAGATTCACCGTCTCGGTGCAGGCGACGGCGCCGCCCCACTGATCGACGACGCACAGGTGGCTGGTGCCGCCATCGTCCGGCGGCGGGGCGAGGGCGCCGGCGGCGTCGCGCGAGCCGTAGGCGGCGGGTGGCTGGGTGGCGCGCAGGTCGATGCGGCCGGCGAGCGCATCGAGGTAGTCGTCGGAGAGCAGGCGATCGACCGAGACATCGACGAAGTCGGGGTCGCCGTACCACTCGGCGCGGTCGGCGAAGGCGTGCTTGAGGGCTTCGGCGAGCAGGTGGGCGCTGTCGGCGGAGAGGCCGGACGCGGCCGACTCGACAAACGCAGTGCGCTCGAGGATGCCGAGCGTCTGGGCCATGGCAACACCGCCGCTGGAGGGCGGGGGCATGCCGAGGAAGCTGCGCCCGGCGAAGGAGAAGCGGACGGGCTCGACTTCGCGAGGCTCGAAGGCGCGCAGGTCATCACGGGTCATGGGGCCGCCGTCGCGCTCGATGGCTCGCACGATTGCGTCGGCGATGGGACCGTCGTAGAAGGCGCCGGCGCCATCTGCCGCGATCAGTTCCAGACAGCGGGCCATGGCGGGATTGCGTATCAGGTCGCCGGGCTGGATCTCGCCGCGGCGGAGGAAAGTCTCCAATACGAAGGCGAAACGCTCCTGCATCTGCGTGTCGCCGGCAAAGTCGCCGATGAGACCGCGGGCGGCGCCGACGAAGTGGTCATCGGCCTCGAAACCATCGCGCGCAAGTTTGATGGCGGGGGCGAGAACTTCGGCGCGGTCCATCGTGCCGTAGCGATCGAGCGCATGCAGCAGGCCGGCGACCGTGCCGGGGACGCCGACGGCGGTGGCGCCGCGGGTGGAGGCGCCCTTGGGCAGCGACTCGTAGAAGTCAGGACCGACGGCTTCGGGCGCGCACTCGCGGTAGTTGATGGCGACCTGCACGGGCTCGGCGCCGTCGCGCGGCAGGTGGATGACCATGAATCCGCCGCCGCCGATGCCGCAGGACTCGGGTCGGACAACGGCGAGGGCGAAGCTGGTGGCGACGGCGGCATCCACGGCGTTGCCGCCCTGGGCGAGGATCTGGGCGCCGGCATCGGACGCGGCGGGGTGTGCCGCGGCGACGGCCTCGCGCTGGAAGGTCCCGGCGCCGGGCTGGGCCGCGGCGATCTGTGCGCACAGGAGCAGGATGATGGCAAAGCTGCGGGCGATCATGCCCGCAGCGTACCAAGGTCAGGTGGCGGGAGGCAGGTGGCGGAGTCGGGGGTCCGCGGTCAGCGGCGGCGGCGGGCGACGCCGAGCACACCGATGCCGAGCAGTGCCGCAGCGCCCGGGGTCGGGACCTGGAGCACGAAGTTGAAGCTCCCGTCGGCGCCGGGGGGCGAGAAGACGCTGGCGGCGATGTTGGCGTTCAGTTCGTAGACGCCCGGAGCGAGCACGCCGCTCTCGTCGAACGTCTCGAGGTATCCGCCGCCCGGAGTGGCCACGAGCCCGTAGACCGAGCCGGCCGGTCCGAAGAAGGAGAGCCCGCCACCGGCGTCGCTGCCGGAGGCGGAGAACTCGCCGCTGAGGCGGTAGGGCGTGGCCTGTGTGACCTCGAACTGCACGCTCATGGTGGCGTCGCCGAAGCCCTGGCCGAGCGGGAAGCCGAGATTGCCGGCGCCGCGGGTCTCGGCGAGTCCGGTGATGAGGGTCGTGGAGACGAGCGAGTTGAGGCTTGCAAAGCCGGAGTGCGAGCCGGCGCTTGCGCTGACCGACTCGTTGAAGACGCCGCCGTCGGGCGAGGATCGGCCCATCTGCGTGAAGCTGCCGGCGGGATCGTCGGCGCGGGCGAGGATCTCGCGGGTGTGACTGAGCAGGATGACGTCCGCCGTCGCCGGGGCGCACAGGGCGCCGGCTGCCAGCCCGAGAACGCATGCGAGCCTGATCATCGTCAACCCCCTGGGAAGCTCGGTTGTGCGAGTCCGACACATCAACGTAGCTATCGCGCTGCCCGGATGCACGGACGCCGGGGGGGAGCAGGTGATGCGCAGACTGCGCAGGCGTCACAGGCGGCGCAGCCTGCCGATCCGGATAACGCCTGGGGCGGCCAGCTACCGCAGCGGCTTGATGAAGATGTGGCGGAACTCCATCGGCACGCCCTCGGACTGCCAGGCCAGATGGCCCTCGGCGTCGGCCAGGCCGGTGGCCTCGTTGACGACGATGCCGTTGACGCGGACCATGGCGGTTCCACCCATCACGACGACCTCGTAGTCGTTCCACTCGCCGAGGGGGCGCTCGGCATCCATGCTGTGGACGGTGCGGATGCCGCTGGTGCGGTCCTGGGCGACGGGCTGGAAGGGCAGGCGACCGATGTTGATCCAGTCGCCGGCGTTGCCGTGGTGGAGCTGGGCCTCCAGGCAGGAGGGCCAGACCTTGTCTTCGCCGGTGATCTGCCAGAGGAAGCCGGAGTTGCCGGCGCCATCGGCGAAGCGGTACTGGAAGCGGATGGCGAAATCGCCGTAGGCCTTGTCGGTGCGGATATAGCCGTTGGGGACGCCCTCGCAGCGCAGGATGCCGGAGCGCAGGGACCAGTTGTCGGGGGCCTCGACGCCATCCTTGTTGACGATGGTCCAGCCGCGCATGTCGTTGCCGATGAGGGCGGTTTCGCCGGGGAGCGGGCCTGAGAGGTCGCGGATCCTGATGTTGCGGAACCAGACGTCGTTGCCGTGATCCTGGAGGGCGATGTAGCCCTCGGGCAGGACGCCGAAGCCCTCGTAGCCGGCGAACTTGCTGGCGGCGATCTTGTCGCGCCACTCGTCGGTGTCGGTGCGGGTGTCGACGACCTTGGCGCCGTTGAGCCAGTGCTCCAGGCGGCCATCCTTGAGCAGGATGCGGACGCTGTTCCACTCGCCGGCGGGGCGCGAGGCGCCGGCGTCGGCGGGCGGATAGATGTCGTAGAGGGCGCCGGCGGCGTGCGGATCGTTCGGATCGACGTTGTAGCCGGCGTTGTCGAGCACCTGGAACTCGGGGCCGGTCTGCCAGGTGGCGCCGTGCTTCTCCTGGACGAGGTACATGATGCCGCTGTTGGCGCCGGGCGCGACCTTGTACTCGAGTTCGAGTTCGAAGTCGCTGTACATGTCTTTGGTGATGATGTCGCCCCCGCCGCCGCCGGCTGCGACGTGCAGGGCGCCATCGTCGATCGACCAGCCCTGAGCGGGGAAGGTCTGCTGGCGGTAGCCGCGCCAGGCGTCGGTGGAATCGCCATCGAAGAGAGCGACCCAGCCGGAGGCTCTCTCGGCGGGGCTCAGAGTGTCCTGGGCGAAGGCGGCGCCGGCGAGCGCTGCCGCGGCGATGATGCAGATCTGTGCGCGCATGTGCTTTCTCCCCGATTGAGCGCTGGGCGACGGCTCAGCGGAACGTGACACGGTAGGAGCGGCCGGCCTCCAGCGCGGCGACGGTCGCTTCGCCCCGGGATCGCGTGGGCGCCGGGCCATCGGGGCCGGTGATGGCGGCGATGGTCTGCCCGGCGGGTGGGCGGATGCGCACGGGGCCGGAGCGATCGGGACGCAGGGTGGCTTCGGTGGCCCGGCCATTGGCCCAGGCGATGTCGACCTCGACCTGGCCGCGGGCCCGCAGGCCGCGGACTTCGCCGGTTGGCCATGCTGCGGGCAGCGCCGGAAGCAGGTGGATCTCCCCGGCGTGACTCTGGAGGAGCATCTCGGCGACACCGGCGGTGGCGCCGAAGTTGCCGTCGATCTGAAACGGGGGGTGATCGTCGAACAGGTTGGGGTGCATGCTCTTGCGCAGGAGCAGTTCGAGATGGTGGTGGGCGGCGTCGCCCTCGCGCAGGCGGGCGAAGAAGTTGATCAGCCAGGCGCGGCTCCAGCCGGTGTGGCCGCCGCCGGATGCGAGGCGCTTGTCCAGACTCTTGCGCATGGCGGCGATGATGTCGGGTGCGCCATCGGGCGTGAACTGCCGGCCGGGGTGCAGCGCGAAGAGGTGCGACATGTGGCGGTGGCCGGGCTCGGCCTCTTCGTATTCGGCGCGCCATTCGAGCAGTCGGCCGTCCGAGCCAATGCGCGGGCCGCTGAGGCGCTCGCGGGCGGCGCGGACATCCTGAACGAAGTTGTCGTTGATCCCGAGGACGGCGGCGGCTTCGAGCACGCTGCTGAACAGTTCCCAGATGATCTGCTGGTCCATGGCGGGGCCCATGGAGAGGCTGAGTCGGGCGCCGTTCTCGATGTAGGTGTTCTCCGGCGAGGTGGTCGGGCCGGAGACGAGCAGGCCGGTGGTGGGATCTTCGACGAGCCAGTCGAGGAAGAACTCGCCGCAGGCGCGCAGGTAGGGCCAGGCGCGATCGCGCAGGAAGACCTCGTCGCCGGTGAAGCGGTAATGCTCCATCATGTGTGTCGAGAGCCAGGCGCCGCCGACGACCCACATGCCCCAGACGGGCTGGCCCTGAACGGCGTTCCACATCCAGGCGTCGGTGACATGGCCAAAGGCGGCGCCGCGGCAGCCGAACCTGGCTGCGAGGGCGCGAGCGGATGGCAGCAGGCCCTCCATGAGGTCGAAGAGGGGATCGTGGCACTCGGAGAGGTTGGTCACTTCCGCGGGCCAGTAGTTCATCTGGATGTTGATGTTGATGTGGTAGTCGGCGTTCCAGGGCGCCTCGATGTGGGGGTTCCACAGGCCCTGAAGGTTGGCGGGCATGGCGCCGGGGCGTGAGCTGCAGATGAGCAGGTAGCGGCCGTACTGGAAGAGCTGCGATTCGAGGCCGATGTCGGTGGCGCCGTCGCGGACGCGCTGGAGGCGGATGTCGGTAGGAGTGTCAGACTCGTCAGCGTCGCCGAGGCGCAGGGCGACGCGGTCGTAGAGGCTGGCGTGATCGGCGATATGGTCTGCGCGGAGCTGCGCGTATGGGCGGGCGGCGGCGGCTTCGACGGCAGCGCGGGCAGCGGCGTCGATGTCGGTCTCGAGCGGATCGGTGGGACTCTGGAAGTGGTAGTCGGTGGCGCAGGCGAGGAGGATGAGGACGCCGTCAGCGCCGGACACGATGAGATGGTCGCCCTCGGCGGTGATGGCGCCGCCGGTGGTGAGAACCTTCGCGGCGCTGCTGAAGCGCACGCCTTTGTGGGCGTTGCCGTGGGCGGCCTGGCCTCGGAGTGTGAGCCACTCGCCTCCGGCGGCGACGGTAGCGTCGACGGGCCGGCTCAGCGCGATGCGGGCGCTGATGGCGCCGGGCTGGGACGCCTCGATGCGCATTGCGATGACACTATCGACGGCGGTGGCGAAGACTTCACGCGTGTACTGGACGCCGCCGGCCTCGAACTCGACGCCGGCGATGGCGGTGTTCATGTCGAGCCAGCGCCGGTAGCCGGCGGGGACGATGCGACTGTCGAGCGTGACTTCGCGGGCCATGTGGCCGGGGCCGCCGATGTTGCTGACGGCGATGATGAGGGTGTTGACGCCGGAGCGCAGGGCGCTGCGCACGTCGAAGCTGTGGGGCCGGTCCCAGGCGCTGGTGCGCCCGACTTCGCGCCCGTTGAGCATGATGACCGACGCGTCGTCGATCGGCGCGAGGCGCAGGTCACCGGCGCCGGCTTCGATCTGCGCTTCGGTGAGTTCGAATCGGGCGCCGAAGAGGGTGACGCTCTGTTCGGGAACATCGAGTGATTCGGCGATGGGCCAGCCGGAGGGCTCGATCTGCGCCAGGTCGACGCCCGGATCTCGCCCGGGGACGGTCGGGCCGCGCCGCCAGGCGTCGATGGCAACGGGATCGGCCGGAGCGGGGCCCGGGAGTTCCATCGTGACGAGCAGGTCGCCGAGGGGCTGGTAGCTGCGCGGGCTGATGCGCGGGACCAGGACCCGCTCGGCGATCAGCCGCTCGCCCTCGGCGAGACGGCCGGCGAAGAAGTGCTCGCGGGCCTCGGCGATGATCGGGGCAAGGCCATCGGGATTCTCGGGATAGGGCGGGCCGGCCCAGATCGACTCCTCGTTGAGGGCGATGCGCTCGGCGCCGGGGACGCCGAAGACCATGGCGCCGAGGCGGCCGCTCGCGACGGGCAGGGCCTCTTCCCAGCGCTCGGCGGGCTGGGCGTACCAGAGGCGGTCGGGCTGGCCGGACGCCACCGCGGTGATGGCCGCGGCGAGGGCGCCGATCGCGAAGACTGGACTGGACGCCATGGCGGATCTCCTGGGGGGCGCGGGCTCCGGCATCGTTGGCCGGGCCGATGCGGCGCGAGGCGGTGGCGCCTCAGCGCGGCGGACTGCGCCTCAGCGGGACACAGAAAGGAGATCCGCGATGAAGATTCAGACGGTCTGCCGGGTGATGGCGGCGTTTGCCGTGCTGCTGGGCGCAAGCGGCGCGCTCGCGACAGTGGCCCCGGCGCCGGCGGCGCTGGCCGAGAGCGAGGGTGATGTCCGGGTGCTGGTCGTGGTGGTGGACGAAGTCACCGGCGCGCCGCTGGCGGGCTGGGACATCCGGATCGGGCCGCGCGGACCGGAGGACTTCTGGTTCACCGGGCGGACGGGCAACGGCGGCACGGCGACGTTCCTGCTGCCCCCGGGCGACTACCGGGCGTGGGTGTCGCGCGGGACGGGCCCTCTGGTGTGGAGCCGGGCCTTCTCGGCGGCGGACGAGCCGTTGGTTGTGGTCGCGGTGAACCCGTACGAGGCGTATTGAACCTTGAGATCCGGCGTGCGGGCCGCCTGTGATGGCGGCTCGCTGCCGCGCGCGCCCGGGGCGGTAGACTCAACTGATGCTGATACTGCTCACGCTTGCCGGATGTCTCGGCGCGGGCGGGCCGCCGGCGCCGGAGGACATGGTGATCCAGTGGACCCGGGCGCAGGGGGAACCGTGGCGGTGTGCAGCGCGGATCGAGCGGCCGGAGCCTCAGCGCGACCGGGGGCGGGCGGTGCTGCTGTTCGGAGGCGGGCTGGTCCACGACCTCGACTGGACGACGCCGGGCTCGTACGAGCAGGACGGGCAGACGATCCAACTGACGATCGATGGCAGGGACACGACCGACGCGGCGACGATCGCGCGGGCGCTGGTGGAGCAGGGGTGGACAGTCATTCGCTACGCGTCGCTGCGCGCGGACGATCCGCTGCATGCGCAGTCGCGGGCGATGGCCGAGAGCCTGCCGCTGCCCGAGACGGTGGAACTGGCCCGGTTCATGTGGGGCGAACTGCTCGGGCGCGCCGGGGCTGCGCCGGAGCAGACGGTGTGCATCGGGCACAGCCTTGGGGCGTGGCGGGGCGTCGTGGCCAGTGACGGGAAGGCGGCGGGGTACATCGCGCTGGCGGGGGCGTACATGTCGCCGACGACGAGCCGCCCGTCGCAGCTTGCGGGGGAGGCGATGGCGCAGGTCGGGGTCGCCGGGGAGGACGGACGCGTGACCGCGGAGGAGTTCGCGGCGCTGACGCCGGCGCTGGCGGCGCCGTTTGCGGAGGTCGATGTCGACGGCTCGGGGGCGGTGAGCGGGTGGGAGCTTGCCGCGGCACAGCGGCTGGCTGGCGGCCTGGCGCCGGAGGCGGAGACGCTGGCGCGACAGGGCGGCGCGTGGCCGTGGCCGACCGATCTGCTGGCGCAGTCGGGCGCGCCGGCGCTGGCGGTGTGGGGCGGGCAGGACACGATGTCGTACCACGGGCGCCTGCTGGCGGCGCTGGGGGAGCGGGATGGATTTGCCGTGACGACGCGGTGGTGTGCGGATCTGGGGCACAACTTGGGGCCGGTCGTGGACGGTCGCACCGGCGCGATAGCGCCGGAGGTGGTCGAGGCGATCGTCACCTGGCTGGAGGCGCTGCCGGCGCCGTAAGGCGATGGACTACTTGTTCTTGTAGTAGTCGAGGTTGACCTGGATGTAGTTGTTCCACTCCTCGGGGAGGTCTTCCTCGGGGAAGATGGCCTGGACGGGGCACTCGTCGACGCACAGGCCGCAGTCGATGCAGGTGTCGGGATCGATATAGAGCTGGTCGGCGGTCTCGAAGTCGTCCTCGTCCTTGGTCGGATGGATGCAGTCGACGGGGCAGACGTCGACGCAGGAGGTGTCCTTGGTGCCGTGGCAGGGCTCTGCGATGATGTGGGTCATGGTGTTCTCCGCGGGGCGGAATCCTTATGCGTCCTGCGGGCGGGAATCCAACGCCCCCGCCGGCCCTGGGGGTCTGGGCAAACTGGGGAATTCTAATCAAGCCAGAGCGGGCCCGATTCGTGTGCGCCGGAGCAAAAATGCGGTCGGAAGCCCTTGACAGAACCCGTTCATTCCGCGACGCTGTTGGCACTCGTGGGACCGAGACGTATCGGCCCGGAGTAGGAGAGAGGGCCGGCGGCAACCTAGGGCCGCCGACCACTGAGAGAGGAGACGGGACATTATGAAGAAGTTTGCTGTCCTTGCAGCCGCAGCGACCATGGCGGTCAGCGCTCCCGCCATGGCGCAGTTCTTTGAGGGGTTTGAGCACGGCGACTGGCTGGGCAACTACGCAGTCATCAGCGGCTCGGCGACGCCGATCAACCTGGTGGCTGACGCGGCCCGGACCGGGGCCCTCGGCGCTCAGTTCCAGGCCAGCGGCTGGTGGAAGAACACCAACGCCGGCGCGACGATCAGCGATGGTCAGAGCTACGAGTATTACTTCCGCTCCGCTGGCGCCGGACGGGCGTACATCGGCTTCACCTCCGATGACGCGGCCACCGAGGCCTACACGGTCGTTGCCGCTCCGAATACCGGGAATGTCATCATTCAGCGGAACAACGGATTCGGCTTCGCGGATCTGGCGAGCACGCCGATCACGTGGAGCACGACCGATTTCTATCGCGTAGCCGCATCGTATTCGGGCGGGATCATCTCCGTGGAGGTGTTCGACGCCGGCGGCGCTTCGCTCGGCAGCGCCATGGCCGACACCGGGTACTCCGGCGGCGGCACGCTGTTCTACCGCGGCTTCAGCAACGTGCAGGTCGATGACGTCACCATCGTCCCGGCGCCCGCTTCGCTGGCGCTGCTCGGGCTCGGCGGCCTGGCCGCGACCCGTCGTCGTCGCTGATTCCGACAACACAGTCTGCTGACTGAGAGGAGCCGGCCCGCAGGGGCCGGCTCTTTTTCTGTGCGCGCGCCACGCTGTCAACGTTCGAGCTTGCGCGGGTACAGCTCGCCGCACTCCGGACAGCGTCCGGTCGCGGGCAGGCCCTCCAGCGAGTAGCCGCAGGCGGCGCACATGCGCTGGGCAACGATCGTCGGCAGGGGCGGCAGGGCTTCGGCCGGCTCGATGTCGTAGCAGTCGGCGAGGGCCTCGGGGCCGTGCTGCTCGACGATCAGTTCGATGACATCGACTGCGCTGCCGCAGGCCGGGCAGGCTTCCAGATCGGCCTCCAGCGGGAGCGGCTCGGCGCAGGCGGGGCATGCCGGCGCCATGGCGGGGTCGAGCAGCGACAGGTCGGGCGCCGGGTCCTCGGCGGGGGCGGCCCGGACCTCCAGCGCCTCGGGCGGGATCTCATCGAGCAGGCGGGTGGCCCGGCGGGCGTCCTCGGCGCGCAAGGTCACGACCTCGTAAGCTCCCATTCCCGTGCCGCGGGCTGCGCCGCCGTAGGCGTCGTGCTCCCCCACCACTTCGGCCGGGATGCCGCGGGAGCGCAGGTATTCAGCGGCCTGGTAGGCGGGGATGGGGCTGTGATAGCGGCGGACGCGGCGCATCGACGGATCATTGGCCCCGCGCAATGGCCGATTTCCGCGCGCTTCCCTCAGCCGAAGCCTGGCGCCGGCGGGTAGGGCTCGCCGCATTCCGGGCAGCGCCCGGCCTCCGGCAGGCCCGCCAGCGAATATCGGCAGCGCCAGCAGATGGGCCCGGCCTGCGCGCCCGGGCGCGACGGCGGCAGCGCCTCGCCCTGTTCGCCCGGGTAACAGTCGGCGAGGGCTTCGGGGCCGTGCCGCTCGACGATCAACGATGGCACATCGACCTCGGCAGCGCAGGCAGGACACGCCTTGAGTCCGGCTTGCAGTGGCAGCGTCTCGCCGCAGGATGGGCAGGGCGGCGCGAGATCCGGATCGAGCAGGGAGAGATCCGGCGGCGGGGCGCCTTCGAGGTCCGCCGGCTGGTTGAACGCGTCGGCCGGCAGGGCTTCGAGCAGGCGCCGGGCCTCGGCGACATCCTCGCCGCGCAGCGTCACCACGTCGTGGACGCCCATACCGAAGACCTTTGCCATGCCGCCGAAGGCGTCGGTGTCTCCGACGACCTCGGCCGGTATGCCGCGGGAGCGCAGGAACTCCGCCGCCTGCTGGGCGGGGATCGGGCTGTCGTAGCGGCGGACGCGGCGCATGCTTACTGCACAGGTTCAGGGGGCGCGTCGGCGATATCGGCGCGCATGAACAGGGCCTCGCCCTTGGCGATGGGCGCGCCGGGCTTGAGGCCGTGGTCGCCGCCCCAGGCGCACAGCGCATCGAGGGCGGCGCCGGGCGCGGGCGCACAGCCGTAGGCCTCCTGAAGCTGGGCCATCTTCTGCGGCATGACGGGCGTCAGCAGCAGGCTGCCAATGCGGATGGCCTCAGCGCAGTGATAGAGGATGGCGCTGAGGCGGTCGCGGGCATCGGGATCCTCCTCGATGGTCTTGGCGAGGCGGAAGGGCGCGGTCTTGTTGATGTAGCCGTCGACAGCGCTGAACAGGGCGAGGCCCTGATGGCACAGGCCGTACAGGTCGAACTGTCCGCTGCGATCGATGGCGGCGCGCACGTGCCTGCTCGACACTGCGGGCCAGTCGGTCTCCTCGAGAACCGTGACGCCCCCCGGGTCGGGGACCTTGCCGTCGAAGTACTTGGCGATCATGTTGGCGACGCGGCTGGCGCAGTTGCCGACGCCGTTGGCAAGCTCGGCGTTGTAGATCTCGACGAAGCGGCCGTGGGCGAAGTCGGCGTCGTTGGCGCCGAGGGGCCCCTGGGTGACGAGGAACCAGCGCACGGCATCCAGGCTGTAGCGGTTCATGTAGCCGCGCAGCAGGGGCAGATCGATGAAGTTGCCGAGGCTCTTGGACATCTTGCGGCCCTCGGCGACCCAGTAGCTGTGCGAGTAGATCGTGCCGGGCAGTTCGACGCCCTGGGCCATCAGCATGCAGGGCCAGATGACGGCGTGGAACCAGAGGATGTCCTTGGCGATGAAGTGGACATCGGCCGGCCAGAAGCGCTGGCGCTCGGGCGTGTCGATGGCGGTGCGGTAGTTGAGCAGCGCGTCGATCCAGACGTAGATGCGGTGGCTGCGGTCGCCGGGCATGCGGACGCCCCAGGTCTGGGCGGGATCGTTCTCATCGGTGATGGCGCGGCTGATAGGGACATCGCGCAGGCCCTGTTTAATGCGCCCAAGCACCTCGTTGCGCCGGGCTTCGGGCATGATGAAGTTCGGGTTGGCCTCGATGTGGGCCCGGAGGCGATCGGCGTACTTGCTAAGCTTGAAGAAGTAGTTGCGCTCGGTGCGTTTCTGGAGCGGCTTGCCGGTGACGGGGCTCTTGAAGTCGTGCTCGCGGGCGTCGCTCTCGGTGACGTACTCCTCCTGGGAGGGGTCGAACCAGCCCTCATAGTCGCCGAGTTCGACATCGCCGGACTTCATGAGGGCGGCGATGAAGGCCTCAACGCGCTCAGTGTGGCGCTTCTCGCTGGTGCGGATGAAGTCGTCGTTGGAGCAGTTGATCTCGGCGAAGGCCTCGCGGAAGCGCTGGGCGTTGATGTCGGCCCACTGCTGGGCGGTCTTGCCGTGCTCAGCGGCGGCGGTGACGACCTTCTCGGCGTGCTCATCGGTGCCGGTGAGGAAGAAGACGTCGTCGGCGCTGCCGCGGCAGAGCCGCTGGAAGCGGGCGGCGACATCGGCCACCAGGGTGGTGTAGCAGTGACCGATGTGGGGCCGGTCGTTGACGTAGTAGATGGGGGTGGTGCCGTACCAGGTCATGGGCGATTGTACCGGACGGGGGTCGCTGAGCAGAGTGGTTGGTCGCCATTGACCCATCCAGGCTGGGCCGCAGCGGATTGCGGCCGCCTTGTCCCAAACGGCCCGCAACCGAACCGGGTCCGGGCGGGTATATCCGCGGGGAGGCGAACCATGAACTGGATCAGACTTGCCACGATTCTCGTCTGCACTCGCGGAGCCGCCGTGTTCGGCCAGTGTGACACGACGTTCCTGGAGGCGCCGGATCTGACGGCCTTGTCCTATTTCGGAAAGTCGATGGCCGAATCGGGGGGCGTACTCATGGTCGGCGCGCCGGGCTCGACCGACGCCGCCTGGCCGTCTGGAAGAGTCTTTGAGTTCAACCACGTTGGGGGTCGCTGGCAGTCCGTCAGCGTCATCGATGATCCGGGCGCGAACACTCGATTCGGGCATAGTCTCTCACTGGAAGGCGATCGCCTCGTGGCAGGAGCTCCCTATGAGGGACCATCCTCGAAGATGGGGGCAGCGCACATATATCGCCGCGATCCCGCAGGTTGGACCCGTGAGGCTGTGTTACAGGCGCCCGATGGAGGCGCAAGCGACCGTTTCGGATGGTCGGTGGCTATTGCTGGCGATACAGTCGCCGTCGGGGCGCCATTTCGCCGCGAGATTGAAGACGAGAGCGGAGCTGTCTACTTCTTCCGTCGCAGCGGCGTCTCATGGCGCTTCGACGGCAAGGTTGTCCACGATACCGTGCAGTGGCGGAACTACTTCGGGTATCACGTTCGCCTGCTGAACGCAAACTCGTGCGTGATCACCGCGCACGGGGCTGACGAACAGCGCGGCGCACTTATGTGGTTCGTCCGAGATGGAGGCGAATGGCAGCTTCGGCAAAAGATCACCAACCCTGATGCAGATGGTCTGGGCCTCGCGCTGGACGCAACTGGCGATGTACTGGCGACAACCGGCGGCAGCTTTTCACAGCAAACGAGCGCTGTCTTCCTGTACCGGTTTGACGGAGCGGAGTGGAGCTTACTACACACGATGACTGCAGAGTTCTCGTGGAGACTTGGGCGTGAGGTTGCGATCGACAGCGGTCGGGTACTGGTGGGCGCGCCGAACACGCTACGGTCGACCCGTCGCGTGGGACAGGCGCATCTCTTTGAGTACAGCACATCGGACTGGAGACACGAGGCCTTCATTCTGGCGGACCCTTACCGCCGGTTCGAGAACCTCGGCGAGTCGGTTGTCTTTTCCGGCGGCGCCCCCCTCGTCGGGGCAGCGTCAGACGCCCGGATCGGCCCGGGCTCAGGAGCAGTTGCGGAGCTCACCCTGCCGCTCGTGTGTACCTGCCCCGGCGATTTCAACCGCGATGGCATCAGCGATCTCTTCGACTGGCTCGACTACCTCTCTGCCTTTGCAGCGGGTGACCCGCGGGCGGACATTGACCTAGACGGCGAGCTCGATTCCATCGACTTCCTGAACTTCCAGTTGGATTTCGAGGCAGGTTGCTGGGGCTGACGGCCTTGGCGACCGCCCGACCGCGGCGCCGCCTTGACAAGCGGAGATGCGCGTCGGCATTGGCCTGTTTTCTGGCGTCGCGCTTTGCCTGAGCCCGGGCGCCTGTCCGTGGCGCCGTACCAGGTCATGGGCGATTGTACCGGATGGGCTCGCCGGCCCCGGGCGCCCGCGGCCCTATCCTGAGGGCCCGGGCGGCAGTGGGCCACGGGGGAAGGAACCTCGCCAAGACCTCTCATGGAACGCCAGCAGTTCGAGCAGCTTGCGCTGGAGCACCTCGACGCCGTCTACCGGATGGCGTTCCATCTCACGCGCAACGCCGAGGAGGCCGAGGACCTGACCCAGGAGGTCTACCTGCGGGCCCTGCGGCCGAGCAGCTCCGAGAACTTCGAGACCCGGGGCGGGGGCATGCGGGCGTGGCTGTTCACGATCGCCCACAACACCTTCTACAGCCGCATCAAGCGGGAGCGGAAGGCGCCGAAGGCGGTCGGAGAGTTCTTCGGCGAGGAGGCCGGCGGACCGGCCCCGGATGAGGCCCCGACCGCCTGGAACCTGGCGACGCTGGACTGGGAGCACGTGGACGGGCGGATCAAGCGGGCCATCGAGGAGCTTCGGCCGGAGTTCCGGGAAGTGCTGCTCTTGTGGGGGGTGGAGGGGCTGAAGTACCGCGAGATTGCCGAGATTCTCGAGGTCCCCATCGGGACGGTCATGAGCCGGCTGCACCGGGCGAGAAAGCTGGTTGCCGACCAACTTGGGGAACAAGAAGGGGCGTCGGAAGAGTTAGGGCTAGGGCAACGGGGCGTAACTGAACGCGAGGCGGAGTAGGACGTGACGGGGAGGACCGGACAGTTCGATCTGGAGGGCGTGGCGCTGTCGCGCGCCGCCCAGCTTCGTGCCGCGGCTGATGGCGAGCTTTCGCCGAGCCAGCGTTCCGAGCTGGACGGGTCGCTGACGGAGGCCGAGCTTCGCGCCATAGAGGCCGAAACGGCCCTGCGGGGCGCTGTCGGCCGGCTGATGGCCGAGCCGGTGGCGCCGGCCGGGCTGCGGGAGCGAATCCTCGGGGCTGCCGCGGCCGCCCATGACGGTCCGGACGCCCCGGCGCCGGAGGCGGAAGACCGCGGGCCGATCCCGATGGCCCCGTGGCTGCGTCCGCTGGCGCTGGCCGCGGCGGTGGTCCTGCTGGCGGCCGGCGGGTGGCTGATCCTGCGCTCGGCCGGAAACAGCGTGACCGGGCCGACGCCGAACGAAGGCCGGGTGCAACTGGTCGAGCTGCGCCAGTTCATGTCGCGCGAGCACGACCGCTGCTTCCAGAGCGACGATTACGGCGCCCAGAAGTTCACGGCTGATGACCTTGCGGCGGTGCCGCACGTCTTCCGTCCCCTGCTGGGCTCGGAGGTCTCGGTCGCCGAACTGGTGCAGGCGGGGCTGAGCCTGCGCGGCGCCGGGCGGTGCCACCTGCCCGGGCCGGGCAACTCGATTCACATGCTGCTGGACGCCCCGCTGCCGACCGGGACGGTGACGCTGAGCCTGTTCGTGCAGGAGGACGCCGGCAACACCCTGGGCTTCGAGCAGGGCGTCGCCTATGAGCTGACCCCCAACGACGGACAGCCGGCGAAGCTGAAGATCATCGCCTGGCGCAGCGGCGACCTGGACTACTACCTCGTGGCCGATCCGGAGGCCTGCGACCGCATCCGCGAGGCCATGGGGCGCGGGGGCCCCTGCGGCGAGCTGTAACGATCTGATCCCCCTGACAGCGCTTCGGCGCTGCGCGACCGTCCGCCCGCCTCGCCCCCCGCGTGCGGGCGGTTGCCTTTTTGGGGCGGCGCCGATGGGGCGTTACAGAGCCGTTACAGCCGCGGAGCCGATTGAACGGTAGCTTGTAGTGTGAAACTCGCACACTCTTGATGGAGCCCATGCCATGACACGCCTCCCCTTTCCCCGACTCCCCCACCGCTCGCTGCCCGCGCTGCTGATCGCCGCGAGCCTGACCGGCGTGCCCGTGATGGCGCAGAATCAGCCGGCCGCGGCGATTGCGCCGGCGCATCCGGAGCAGCAGCGGGCCCTGGTGCAGATCGCGCTGCTGCTGGACACCAGCAACAGCATGGACGGGCTGATCAACCAGGCCAAGACTGAGCTGTGGTCGATCGTCAACGAGCTTGCGATCGCGCGGGCCCACGGCGCCGGGCCGGCGCTGCAGGTGGCGCTGTACCAGTACGGCAACAACGGGCTGGACCGGAGCAAGGGGTGGGTGCAGCAGGAGCTTGCGTTCACCGACGATCTGGACGCGGTCAGCGAGAAGCTGTTTGCGCTGACGACCAACGGCGGCGAGGAGTACTGCGGCTGGGTGATCCGCGACGCGGCCGAGCAGCTTGCGTGGTCGGGCGAAGCCAATGCGCTGAAGATGATCGTGATCGCGGGCAACGAGGGGTTCGACCAGGGCGAGGTGGACTTCCGCTCCAGCGTGCCGGGGGCGATCGCAAAGGGCGTGATCGTCAACACGATCTTCTGCGGGCCCGACAGCGAGGGGCGCACGACCGGCTGGCTGGAGGGGGCGCAGCTTGCCGATGGTGAATACCACAACATCGACTCGGACCAGGCGGTGGCGCACATCGCGGCGCCGCAAGATGATGAGATCGTGCGACTGGGGGCGCTGATCAACACGACGTATCTCGCCTTCGGCGCCGAGGGTCGGGCGGGGCTTGCCCGCCAGGCCGAGCAGGATGCCGCGGCGGAGGCGGTTGCGCCGGCGGCGCGCGTGCAGCGCATGGCGGCCAAGGGAACCGCGCTGTACACGAACACGGCATGGGACCTGCTGGACGCGATCGAGGCCGAGGAAGTCAAGCTCGAGGAGGTGAAGGATGCGGACCTGCCCGAGGCGATGCGTGGCATGACGCTGGAAGAGAAGAAGGCGTATGTCGAGGCGAAGGCGAAGGAGCGCACGGAGATCCAGCAGAAGCTGCAGTCGCTGCAGCAGGCGCGGGCCGAGTTCGTGGCCCAGAAGCAGCGGGAGATGGCCGAGAGCGGCGAGCAGACGCTGGGCCAGGCCCTGATCGCGGCGATCCGCAAGCAGGCGGAGGCCAAGGGGCTGCAGTTCGAGGAGAAGTAGGACGGACGGCACGAAGGCGCCAAGGCACTGAGGCACGAAGGGGCGGGCGGTGGCCTGCCCCTTTTTTCGTGCGCTGGAGGCGTGATGGGCGCATCTGTTCGGCCGCCTGCCTGTTGCGACTTGGTCGCATTCCAAACCTGCCCGCCTTCACATTTTCGTTGGCAGAGAAGGTGGCTGGGTTTATAATGCGCCGTGGCGCGCCCCACGGGCTGGAGGCCCGGACGCCGGAGAGGGGCTTGCGATGAAAACAGGACACATGCGACTGGCCTGCGCAGCGCTGCTGGGCGGCGGGACGCTCGCTGCCGGGCAGTCGGTGGTGCTGGTGGAGATTGACCGACCGGTACTGCGGGCCGGGGAGGTCGCGGTCGTCACGCTCCGGGCCGGCTTCCCCCTGCATCTGTACGCCATGGCCACGATTGAGCTTGATGTCGAGCTTCCGGGCGGCGTCGGCGGCTGGAGCGACTGGGAACTTGTCAAGCCGATGGATGGTCCGTTTACCAGCGCGGGGGCGCCGGCGCCCGCGGGCATCGTGGACATTGTCGCGCGCCAACTGCACTTCCCGCCAGCGCCAACGACCGATCCGTCCAACCCGATCGCCTTCTGGCGGGCAACATACACCGCGCCGCTGGCGCCGCGGTCGTTTGATGTCAGCCTGGCCACAACGACTCGTCGCTACGACGTCTACATCGACTACTCGTTCCCCGACGCCGTCTCGCAGCTCCACGGACTCGTCGAGGGCTCGGGTTTGATCCGCGTGATCGGGTGCTACGCCGACTGCGACGGCTCGGGCGAGCTTGATCTGTTCGACTTCCTCTGCTTCCAGAACATGTTCGCGGCGGGCGACCTGTACGCCGACTGCGACGAATCGGGGGCGCTGGACCTGTTCGACTTTCTGTGCTTCCAGAACGAGTTCGCGGCGGGGTGTCCGTGAGAAAGCGAAAAGCGAAGAGCGAAAAGCGAACATGAAAGGCAGGGAGGGGGGAGGGGACATCGGGCGGAAGCCAATGCCGCGGGTCACTTCAACAGGGCGGGGAATGCGGCGCATGCAATGAAGGAGGAGACGCCCGTGACGAGGCGACTTCGAAGATCGACGGGAACAGGCGCGGCGGCGTCATTGATGGCCAGCACGGCAGCGTTCGCCCAGTCCTCCATCATCATCCAGGTCGACAAGGCGGAACTGCGGCCTGGCGAGACCACGCTCGTGACCCTGCTCGCGGCTTTTCCGCCGCACCTGTACGCGATGGGGGGCGTGCGCACGGATTTGCTCGCGAGCGTGGGATCGGAGGGCTGGAGAGACGTTCAACTCATCTACCCCATGGATGGCCCAGGTACATCAGCCGGCGTGGCCAGTCCGACCGGCATCACGGGAATCATCGCAGGTCAACTGCACTTCCCGCCGAAGCCGTTCACTGACACCAGCAACCCGCTCGCATTCTGGCGTGCGACGTACGCTGCGCCAGCCGTTGTACCAGCATCGTTTGATGTCGAGATCAGCACAAAGACAAGTGAGTTCTGGGTATACATCGAGATCACCAGCACGGCGCTCGAATCCCACCTCGCCGGCCTTGTCGAGGGCTCGGGCGTGATCCACGTGATCGGCTGCTACGCCGACTGCGACGGCTCGGGCGCGCTGGATCTGTTCGATTTTCTGTGCTTCCAGAACATGTTCGTGATGGGCGACCCGTACGCCGACTGCGATCAGTCGGGGGCGCTGGACCTGTTCGACTTCCTGTGCTTCCAGAACGAGTTCGCGGCGGGGTGT
>JBICIE010000006.1:0-25749 GCA_043101635.1 Phycisphaerales bacterium JB039
CCGAGCGCGCCGGTCGCGGCCAACGCCGCACAAACCGGCCACGCCGCACGCCGCCGCGCCCCCTCTCCAATCGATCTCGCGCGATTCCGGCCCGAATACACCGGCAAATCCAGCGCCCGCGGTCAATGATCAGGGCATTCAATAGAGAATAGAGAGGGCGCCGCGCGGGATGAAGAAAAGCCCCGGGCGCCGGGCCCGGGGCTGTCGTTACCATCCACTATTCTCTATTCTCTACTCTTCTCTGCTCTCCGCTCTCACGGGCAGCCGGCGGCGAACAGGTTCTGATAGCAGAGGAAGTCGAAGAAGTCGTAGAGCTGATCGCTGTTGCAATCGGCGTATGGATCCTTAATCGCGAAGGCGTTCTGGAAGCAGAGGAAGTCGAAGAAGTCGAGGACGCCGTCGCCATCGCAGTCGGCGTCGCAACTGCTGCTGTCGACGCCCTGAACCACCAGCGCGAAGTCGACATCGAGCGCCGGGGTCTCGACGTGCTGGTCCTCGTTGACCTCGCTTGCGATGACCTCGACGGTCCATACGCCGGCTGCCGGCTTCTCGATGAAGACGTTCTCGACGTTGTCGAGGGTGTTGGCGCTGCCGCCCGGCGCTGACCAGATGCTGTCCATCAGGCCGTTGTTGCCCCAGTAGACCGTGCCGGTGGGGCTGGTGACCTTGAGGTCCAGGTCATTGATGCGATGGACGCTGGAGGGGACGGCGCCCTTGGGCTCGAGGTAGGCCATGGTGACGCGGAGGTCAGGCCGGCCGTCGGCGACGGTCAGCTCGTAGGTCGCCGTCTGGAGCGGGGCGAGCACATCGCTCTCGTCGATGACGAAGAAGGCGTCGCGATTGTTGTAGAGGTTGAGCACGCTGGGGATGCCCCAGCCCTGGCGGACGCGGCGTTTGTCGGGATCGGTCCGCATGTCGTAGGAGACGGCGGTGTTGATCATCATCGCCTTGGCGGTGGCGGCGTGCGGGCGGTTGTCGAAGATGTCCTTGGTCGGATCGACATCGTTGCCGAACAGGCCCTCGCCCCACATCTGGAACATGATGCCGCTGTTGCCGGCAACGCAGGGCGTGGCGCCGCTGGTGCCGCTGAACTCGGAGTAGGAGGTGTCGCTGCCGGAGCTGGGGCCCCGCGTCAGGTCGTAGAAGAACATCAGGTCGGGCTTGATGCGTCCGTCCGAGGCCGGGCCGGTACTGCCACCGGTCGAGGCGGAGCCGCCGTGGAAGTCGTCGGACTTGTCGAAGGTGTTGCGGTGCGTCAGGGCGCCGACGCTGGTGGTGTTCTTGCCCCAGGCCTGCGGGCGCGAGGGGGTCGAGCCGGAGTTGCTCTGCGACTGGAAGATGTTGAAGTCGTTGAGGAACTGGATGTCATCGATCTGGGCCGAGATCGTGGTGTAGTCGCTCGTGCGGGGATCGCCCCAACTGTTGGTCTGGAAGACGGCGCGGTAGGGCCCGGTCTCGTCGACCAGTTCTGCGGTGTGGCCGTAGCGGGTGGCTGTGCCGCCGAGCAGGCCGACGCTGGAGTAGGCGGCGAAGATGCCCTGGGCATCCGGGATCATGCCGCGGTAGAGCGGGTTGCCGGTTCCATCACCGAAGACGTGGCCGTAGACGCTGGTGCCGTGGCTGGTCGAGGTGCTGTTGGCGGTGTGGATGATGGGCGGGAACTGCCAGTCCACGTGCGTGGTGCGCAGGCCGCCATCGCAGACCTCGGCCCGCACGCCCTTGCCGGTATAGCCCTGGATGTGGACAAAGTCGGCGCCGGAGGTGGCGCGGACGATGTCGAGGTCTTCTTCCGGCTCGCCCTTGATGTCGATGAACTGCACCTCGCTCATGGCGGCGACGCGCCCCAGCGACTCGGTGTCGAGGAAGGCCTCGATGCGGTAGCCTTCTGGTTCGAAGCCGGTGACCACGCCGCCGAGGGCGCCGATGCGCCGGGCAACGGCATCCTGGTAGTTGGCGCCGCGGTCGAGCATCATGATCGAGTAGCGGCGGACGGGCGCCGGGCTGTCGCCGGCAGCGCCGATGACTTCCAGCAGCAGGGGCTCATCGAGCTTGTAGGCCGGGTGGAAGGGGCCGACCCAGCGGACGAAGGGGAGATCCTGCACCGCGGCCCGGGCGGCGTCGTCCATGCGGACGATGTAGGAGTGGTTGTTGAGGAACTGCTCGAGCTTGACGCCGCGGGCTTCCAGGGCAGCGCGGTAGGGCTCGAGGAACTGAGTCTGGAACTGCACGATCCAGGCGTCGTGCCCGGCCGGGGCGCTCGCCGCGGCGGGGATCGCCGGCGCGACCCGCGCGGGGTCGAAGTCGGCGTAGCGCAGGCGGATCCGATAATCGGCCTGCCGGACGGTGTCCACTGCGCGCCCGTCAAGGCTGATGGCGTAGAAGGGCGCCAGCGAGCCGTCGGGCTGGACCTCCTGCCAGGTCATGATGACCGCCGACGACCCTTCGATCGGGACGGCGCGATAGTCCTGCACATCGGCGCCCGTGGAGCGCACGACCGTCCCTGCCCACGTGACCTCCCCGGCCGACGCCGCCGTACCGGCGGCCAGCGCCAGGGCGGCAGCCCCGACGATCGCGACGCTTCGAGTACTCATCATCCGTGTTCCTTTTTCAGATCCTCACCGTCCCAGGAAACGCCGCGCAGCGCGGCGATGTAACGCAGACTAGCGGCCGGGCCCGCTCCGGCACAAGGGGGTTTTGTCCCCCCGGGGGCAAAAAATCCTCGCCGCGCCCGATCGCCGGTTACGGGCAGCCGAGTGCGAACTCGTTCTGGAAGCACAGGAAGTCGAAGAAGTCGAGGGCGCCGGTGCCATCGCAGTCGGCCTGGGGGTCGCCCATGCCGAATGCGTTCTGGAAGCACAGGAAGTCGAAGAAGTCGAGCGCGCCGGAGGCGTCGCAGTCGGCGTAGCAGCCGGCGTCGGTGGTCAGGAGGATGTCGTCGATGTGCCACTGATCGGCGACATCGGAGCCGGGCACGCTGATGCGCAGGCGCAGGTCATCGCCGTAGCCGTCGGCCGGCAGCGCCTTGCTCGTCTTGACGAACTGATCCTGGTCGACACCGTCGGAGACGATCTCCTCCAGCAGGGCCCAGTCCTGGAAGAACGTGCGGAAGTACTCGATGCGCATGGCCTTGCCGGCCTCGACGCCGCGGTGCTGGGTCCAGTAGCTGACCTGCACGGGCGTGGTGCTGAGCAGTTCGATGGGCGCATCAATGCGGGCCGAGGCGATGGTGGCGCTGTTGGCCATCAGCAGCACGTTGGGCGGGCTGGGCGGGTTGGGGGCAAACGAGGAGACGAGGGCGCCGGGGCCGACCTGGGCCCACTTCGCGAGAGCGATGGTGGTGCTCGGCCAGGGCTCCTCGAACGGCAGGGCGAGGGCGACGCCGGCGGCGTCGACGCCGGTGACGACGAGGGCGAAGTCGGCGTCGCGGGTCGCCGTCTCGCGGTGGCTGTCCTGGTTGACCTCGGTCGCGATGACCTCGACGGTCCAGATGCCGGCGGCCGGATTCTGGACGAAGACGTTCTCGACGGTGTCGCGGTTGTTCTCGACGCCGCCGGCGGTGGTCCAGTGGCCGCGGTCGAGCCCCGAGTTACCCCAGTAGATGGCGCCGGTGGGGGAGGTGACGCGCAGCGAGAGATCGTTGATGCGGTGGATGGTGGAACTGGTGGTGCCGGACGGATCGTTGTAGACCATCGTGGCGCGGAACTGCGGCTCGCCGGCCGGGACGATGAGCTGATAGGTCGCCGTCTCCAATTCGGTCAGCGGTTCATCCTCGTTGATGATGAAGGTCTTGTCGCGCTGGTTCCACGCTTCGGCCAGATCTGGCATGCCCCAGCCC
The DNA here is from genome assembly GCA_043101635.1 of Phycisphaerales bacterium JB039. GTDB lineage: Bacteria > Planctomycetota > Phycisphaerae > Phycisphaerales > UBA1924 > CAYMJK01. The sequence goes on from JBICIE010000006.1 coordinate 3,836, forward strand.
TGCTTGGCGCGGCTGAGGTCGGAGGAGGGACTGGTGAAGGGATAGGGATCGGCGGTGTTGATGACGATCGCCTTGGCGACGGTGTAGTGGGGGCGCTCGTCGAAGACGTCGCCGCCGGAGACCTCGTTGCCGAAGACGCCCTTGGCCCACATCTCGAAGACAAGGCCGAAGTGGCCGGCGACGATCGGCGTTGCGCCGCTGGTGCCGCCGAACTCGGTATAGGCGGATGCGCTGGAACTGGTGGCGGCCCGGATGCTGTCGTAGAAGTGGGTCAGGTCGGGCTTGATGCGCCCGTCGGCGGCCGGGCCGATGCTGGCGCCGCCGCCCCAGAAGTCATCGCCCTTGGTGAGCGTGTTGCGGTGCACGACGCCGCCGACGGAGACGACGTTCTTGGCCCAGGCCTCGGGGCGGCTGAGGCGGGTGCCGTCGTTGCTCTGCGACTGAGTGATGAGGATGTCCTGATCGAAGACGATCCGGTCGAGTTCGGCCGAGGCGGTGGTGTAGGCGGTGGTGAGGCCGCTGCCCCAACTGTTGGTCTGGAAGACGGCGCGGTAAGCGCCGCTCGGCAGCACCAGCTCGCGCGTGTGGATATAGCGGTTGCCGACGAAGGAGTAGGAGGCGAAGATGCCGGTCCCTTCGGGAAGCATGCCTTTGGCAAAGGCGCTGACGCCCTGGGCGAAGACGATGCTGTAAGTGGAGGTGCCGTGGCTGTCGACCGGGCTCGACGTGTGCATGATCGGTCGGGGCACGAACTCCTGGTGCGTCTGCAGGATGCCGGAATCGAAGACCTCGCCGCGGACGCCGGCGCCAGTGAAGCCCTGCGACTCGAGCAGATTGGCGCCGCCGATCTGGCGGGCGATGTTCATGTCGTTCTCGGGCGGATGCCACGGGTCGATGAACAGCACGTCGCCCATGAGCGCGACCTGGCGGACCTGCTCGATGGTCAGTTCGGCCTCGAGCCGTCCGACCTCGGGGACGGTGCGCGGGACGTTTGCGCCCCAGACGCCGAGCTGCGCCAGCACGGGCGCCATGGCGCCGGCGCCATCTTCGAGCAGTTCGATCGAGTAGCGGCGCACCGGCGCGTCGTCGGCGCCGAACGCCAGTTCAGTAAGGATCGACTCGTCGAGCTTGTACGCGGGCTGGTACGGCCCGACCCAGCGGACGAAGGGCAGGGCCCGGATTGCATCCACAGCGCCGGCGGGGGCCCGGACGATGCGCGCGTTGTCGGCGAGGAAGCGGGTGATGCGGGCTCCGGCCGCGGCCACGGCGTCATCGAGGGCCACGAGCGGCTGCGCCTCGTACTGCACGATCCAGGCGTCGTGGCCGGCGCCGGCGGTCAGCCCGCCGGCGACGCCGGGGACGAAGCGGCCCGGGTCGAACTCGGCGTAGCGGAGCCGGATCAGATCGCTGGCGGGGGTCAGGCGCGCGACTGCGGCGCCATCGAGGCTGAGCGCGACGAACGGCTGGGCGCCGCCGGCCGGATCCTGCTCGGTCCAGCGGGCGATCAGGCCGTCGGAGCCGGGGATCGCGATGGAGCGCAGGTCGAGCACCTGGCCCTGCGTCGCCCGGAACGGATGGCCCTGCAGGCTCAACTCAGAGCCGCTGGGCGTCTCGGTGACGGCGAGCTGCGCGGGCGCGAGGCCGGCGATTGCGAACGTGCTGGCGGCGACACCCGCGGCAGCGAAAAGGCGCTGTGCACCCATCTGCGTCAACCTCCTGAAAGCTCGCCGCGACACCGGCGAGGCCACAAACCTACCCGAAAAGCGGGCTCCGGTCCACGGTTTTGCGATTCCGCGCCCCGAGCAATGGCTGATTCGGGCCGCGGGCCAGATGCGGTTCCCCCGGCCAGCTTCCGTACAGCCAGACGGGCGAAAAGGGGAAACGCCAGCCCGGGCGCGAGCAGCAGGGTTTCGCGGGCTAGGAAGCCGGCGACGAAGAACGGCAGCGCCAGGGCGAGGGAGATGACCCAGACGATGAGCTTGCGGCGTCCGGGCGTCCCGCGGGGCCCGCAATGGCCATCGGGGGTGGGGATGACCAGGAGCCAGACGTAGGTCGGGAAGACAAGTCCGTAGAGGCCCATGAACGACCGGTAGGCTGCTTCGCCGAGGGAAAGCCCCCAGAGCTGTGCCTCGGGCGCCTGGAGGGCGATGACCGCCGCTGCAGGACCGATAACTATGGTCCAGGCCGCAAGCGGCCAGCGCCCGGCTCGACCTGGGCTGAGGGCCCGGCGCGCAGAGGCGTGAGCGAGGACCGTGAAGGTCGCCTGTCCGGTCAGATGGGCGGTCAGCAGGGTCAGCGCGATTGGCAGCGGGGCGACGGCGCCGCCGCCGGAGACCGGGCCGGCGAGCCACCCCGAGTACATCACCGTCAGCGCGATCATGGCGGCGAAGAGGATCCCGAAGCCGGCGGAGAAGGCCACCCGGGCGGCCGGCGGGGTCAGGGCCTGGCGGGCCCGGTGGAAGGTCAGGTCGAGGTAGGGGCACAGCGCAAAGCCGAAGATCGTGACCGGCGCGAGCCAGAGGAGTTCATCGGGCGCTTGCGTGCCGGGGCCGGAGGCGACGCGCACGCTGTCGGTTGCCAGCAGCCCTGCGAGTACGACAAGCGACAGGCAAAGCGCCATCGGCCCGGCGAGCGTGGCCCACCGGACCGGACGACCCCCGGCCCGGGCGCTGGCGGCAGCCCCCGCCGCGATCCCGAGGCCGGCGCCGGCGGGCACGGCCCACGGCGGCGCGATGATCCACTGGCCGGCCGACCCGGCGAGCCAGGCGCCCCAGAAGACGTGGAACCCGAGGGTGGCGCTGGTGAACCAGACCATCGCGGCGCCGTGAGTGGCGACCATGGCTTCGCTGGCGCCGCGCTGGCGCAGGACCCAGCCCATGGCCGCGGCGCCCAGGACGTTGGGGACGGCGAAGACGACGAAGCCCCAGGGGCCGAAGTCGCGCAGCAGGAGGATCGGGAGGAACATCCCGATGCACCAGGTCCAACTGCACGCGAGGTAGGCGCCCCAGCCCAGGGCGCGGAGCAGTCCGGAATCGGGCTCGGGCGGCGTCACCGGTCGAGTGTACGGGAGGGGGCTGGCGGCGGCTCAGGCGCAGGCCTGCCCTTGCCACCTGCTGGACCTGCGTTACCCGCAAGGATGGGCGTCCGGGCGGGGCCGGCCGGTTCGCCCGACCCTGCCAGCTACTTCGCCGACTTCGCATAGGCGTCGATGTAGACCGCGGCGTCCAGGGCGTCGATGACGAAATCGCCGTTGAAGTCCACGCGCCGGAGCCCCTTGGCGTAGTACTCGTTGAACAGCGCCATGTCGTAGATGTCCACCGAGCCGTCCCCGTTCAGGTTGGCGTTCTGGCACGCGCTTCTATGGATGAAACGCTTGCTTTTGCACGTGCGGCTCGCGAATAATTGGGTGGGCGCCGGCGCCCCGGCGGTCCCTGCGAACAGGGAGCGAACCGATGCGGTCCGTACAGTTTCTCGCCTTTGAGAGCGCGTGGATTGGCGTGGTGGTGACCGTCGCGGCTCAGTGCCAGTCACAGCGGCTGGAGCCGCCGGCGCCCCGGGCGTTCGGCGAGTTCGGGCGGCCCCTGATGAGTGATGGCCGTCTTGTCATCTGCGACCGGCGCGACGCCTGGCTGTGCCCGACCACCCAGGATTGCTCGGGGGGCGCTGTCCACGCGTACACCTTCGACAACGGCGAAGGCCGTTGGGTCTTTTCGGAGACGGTGCGCCCCTCCGACCTCGACTTCGGGTACGCCTTCGGGTACCACGGCGCGATCGATGGCGACCGGATGATCGTGAGCGCCCCGTTCAGCGACCTCGGTGAGCCGGGGGCTGGCGCTGTCTACGTCTTCGAAGCAGAGGGCGACAAATGGTACGAGACCGCGCAGATCGCTCCTGCCGAGCCCGGTTTTCTGCACGAGTTTGGATGCAGCGTCGCGATCTACAACGACCTCGCCCTCGTTGCCGACTTGAGCGACTCGGTGTGGGTCTACGAGTACGCGCTCCCGGGCTGGACGATGCGCGAGAAGCTCAAGGCGCCGGATGGTCTGCCGCTGGCGTCGGCATTCGGTGTGAGCATGGCGATCGATGCGAACTGGCTATTCATCGGCGCCACGTTCGACGCAACGCACGCGCCGCAAGGCGGATCCGTCTACGTATTCCGGCGCGATGGCGCGAATTTCGAGTATATCCAGAAGCTCGTGCCCCCGGATGTCGAGACGATGCCGCGCTTCGGGAGCGTTTTCGTCGATGGTACCACACTTGCGGTCGGGGGCTACAACTCCGATCGCGAGGTAGAGAATCAGGGCGCGATCTACATCTACGAACTGTCGGATGGCCAGTGGCGCCTCCGGCAGGAGGTGACGCACCGCGACCCCCACGAGGACGATCAACTCGGGACGCCGACCCTCATCGGCGACACGCTGATCGCCGGCGCCCTGCGCCGCAAGCGCGGCCCGAACATGGGCGCGATCTATGTGTTTCGGCGTGACGCCTCCGGCCAGTGGGCCCAGGCGCGCGAAATCCCGCAGTCGGGCGTTCTCGGCCTCTTCCCGGGCCCGATGGTGACTGACGGCAGACAACTCGTGGTCAGCGCAAAGGACGATACCAGCGGAGGCGTGCCCGGCGCCGGCTCGGCGATCGTCTATGACCTTGATTGCCTCATCTGCCGCCCCGACCTCGATGGCGATGGCGAACTCACCTTCTTCGACTTCCTCGCCTTCGGCAACCTCTTCGCCGCCGGCGACATGCGCGCCGATTTCGACGGCTCCGGCGACCTCGACCTCTTCGACTTCCTCGCCTTCCAGACCGCCTTCGACGCAGGCTGCCCGTAAACCGAGGGCGCCGACCGGCAGCGCGATTCGGATTGCATCGGAGCCGCCGATGAGCGAGAATGCTCGCATGGGGTCACAGCCAAGCATCGGGCGAGTGGTTGCGGGCGTGTGCCTCGCCGCAGCCGGCCCGGCCCTCGCTCAGTGCCCGCCCGAGCGCCTGCTCTCGCCCTCCGACCACGCCGACGCCTTCGGCGCCGCCCTGGCCATGAATGATCGCCATCTGATCATCGGCGACCCGCACGATGGTTCGCTCTGCACGATCCCCGGCTGTTCCAACGGCTGGGCCTACGCCTACCGCCGCAACCCGGCCGGCGGCTGGGACTTGACGCAGTCAGTGCTCCCCGCGAGCCTCGACGAGGGGTGGGCTCACGGCTTCGCCGTCGCCCTTGATGGGGACCGCGCGATCATCACGGCGGCGCTCAGCCCCGAGGGACCGGGCACGGGCGTGCCCTACGTCTTCGAGTTCGACGGCGACCAGTGGGTGCAGGTTGACGCGCTGATGCCACCCGACTCGCGCGCCCTCCACGGCGGACGCCTCGCGCTGCGCGGCGACACGGCGCTCGTCGGGATGGCGGACGCGAAGGTACTCGTGTACCGGAACACGGGCGGGGTGTGGGAAGTCACGCACGACCTTGAGAATCCCGACAGCACGGGCGTGCGCACCGATTTCGGCTGGGCAATCGACCTGAGCGACGACTGGCTCGTGATCGGAGCGCCGGAGGAAGAACTGATCGCCGTCAATGGCGGCGCGGTGTATGTGTACAGACGCCTGACCGGGGGAGAACTGGAGCTTGCGCAGAAGCTCATCGCTCCTGACGTCATGATCGGCCCGCGCTTCGGTAGGTCGGTCGCGGTTGACGGTGATACGCTCGCTGTTGGTGGGGTTCTTTCGCACCGTACGTACCAGTGGCAGGGAGCGGTCTACGTGTACAGCCTCGTCGATGGGCAATGGCAACTCCATCAGGAATTGACGCATCAGAGGCCCGCGGCGAGAGATCAGTTGGGTATCGCGCTGGCCCTCGACGGTGACCTGCTCGCCGCGGGCGCGGCGGGCGACATCACGCCGGTCAGCAGGGGCGCCGCCTACCTGTTCCGTCGCTACGGCGACGACAGGTGGCGCCAGGCGGCGGAGCTGTTTCCGACCGAGCCGGCGGTAGGTGACGGCGGCCCGGTCGCGATCGCCGACGGCATCGTCGCGGTCGGCGCCCATGACACCTGGATGGCGGGTCGCAGCGCCGGCGCCGTGGACATCTTCGACCTCGACTGCCTCCTGTGCGATCCCGACCTCGATGGCGACGGCGACCTCACCTTCTTCGACTTCCTCGCCTTCGGCAACCTCTTCAGCGCCGGCGACCTCCGCGCCGACTTCGACGACTCCGGCGCCCTCGACCTCTTCGACTTCCTCGCCTTCCAGACCGCCTTCGACGCAGGATGCTGAAAGAGCCCCGAGCGCAAGCTCGGGTGGCTTGATACCGCGCCGGACGCGGTGGCTTGGCGGGGCAGAGGGACCCTGAGCTTGCAAGCTCGGGTCGCGCGTCGGCGGAGAGGCGTTTGGTGGCAGAGGGCCCCTGAGCTCGCGCTCAGGGCTCTTTTGGCGGCTTCCAGAGCGGCTTCGCGGCGAACGGCGATCAGCCGCGGAGTTTGCGGCCCTTGCTCTTCTGGTGCAGCTTGGGGGTGACGTGGAAGGTGGCCACCGCGCGCCCGACGCGCCGCTCCTTGGCCCCGGGCTTGGCGAGGGCCTGGGTGATCTCCAGGTCGAGCGTGACGTTGAACTCGTCGCCGGAGGCGACCATGGCGTCGATGTCCTCGCGCGGCGTGATGCGGTACATCGCAGGGCCAAAGCAGGGACGCAGGAAGCTGTATTCCAGGCGCTTGCAGACGACGGTGTACTTGCCGCCGCAGTAGCCGAAGACCCACATGCCGCCGGCGATCTCGGAATTACCCAGCAGGGCGGCGCCGGCCATGGCGTTGTACCAGTTCTTGTTGAAGCGCCGGAAGGGGAGGACGGCGGTGAAGGTCTTGGCATCCACCCGCTTCATCCGGATGCCGCTGCGGAAGGCGTAGGGCAGCCAGATCATGGAGCAGACGCGGTGCCAGAAGTTGTTGCGCGTGCTCAGCCGGCTGATGAAGTTGTCGATGCGGTCCATCAGGGTGAGGCGGGCGCCGCGGCGGTGCTTGCGGGAGACGGGCGGGGAGATCTCCTGGCCGGTGCGCTCGGGGCGCGGGGCGTCTGCGGCCGGCTCGACCGGCTCGGGCGCCGCGGCGGGGGGGTCGGCTGTCGTCTGCGGGGTGGGCAAGGCGTCTCCGCGTGGCTCTGGCCGATCGTAGCGGCCCTGCGGGCGGGCTCAGGCCCCTTTCAGGGCGAACCAGTCGCCCTCGCGGGAGACCGTCTGGAGCGGGTTGCCGGGCTCGTGGTCGAGGTGGAGGATCCAGCCGCGCTCGGCTGCCTCGTGCAGGAGCCAGCGCTTGCTGAGCATGCTGGTGTACGGCTCGACGTCGTAGGCGAGGCTGTAGGCGGCGCCGAGGTGCCAGGCGGTGGGCATGACATCCGGCGTGAAGACGATCTGGCGGCCGCCTTCGTCGGTGAACCGCACGGCCTGCTGGCCCCAGGTGTGGCCGGGGACGCGGAAGACGAAGACGCCGGGGAGGATCTCACGCTCGCGCATGTCCATCGAGAGCGGGGGCAGGTCGGTCTTGTCGGGGAGGTGGGCGTGGGGGAAGGGCGCCGGGGCGTCGCACAACTCCAGGTGATCTCGCAGCGGTTCGAGGTGATCCGCGTAGTAGGTGCGCGTCATGACCGAGCGCTGGGCCAGGGCGTCTTCCCACTCCTGCTTCTGGATGTGGATGCGGGCATTGGGGAAGGTGAGCTTGACAGCGCGGGCGTCGCCGGACATGGGGCCGGCGTCCCAGTCGGCAGTCTCGCCCTCGCGGGCGCGGCGGGTCAGGCCGCCGGCGTGATCGAAGTGCAGGTGGCTGACGATGATGTCGGTGATGGTCTCGGGGGCGGCGCCGGCGCCGGCGAGGGCGGTCTCGATGGTCGTGTCGTCGAGGCCGAAGATGGCGCGCATCTTGGCGTCCAGCTTGTCGCCCGTGCCGGTCTCGATGACGATGCGGCGCGGGGTCGCGGCTGGTTCGATCTCCTCGAGCAGCAGGCAGTTGTGGCGCAGGGCGATGCGGTTGCGGTCATCGGGCGTGGCGAAGCGCGTCCACACGACGCGCGGAATGATGCCGAACATGCCGCCGCCATCGAGCAGCAGCGGGCCGGCTGAGAGCAGGGTCATGCGATAGCGTGTGTCAGCCATTGGTCATGGTAGCGTTGACAGGCGGCGGGCCCGGACGGGCGGGCGGGCTCCGGCGGACTTACCATGCGCGATGCGTCAGCGGGTTCGGATCACCGATGTTGCGCCGCGCGACGGCCTGCAGAACGAGCCGGCGCCGATCCCGACGGCGCAGAAGGTCGAACTCGTGCGCGCGCTCATGGGCAGCGGCGTGGACGAGGTCGAGGTGTCCAGCTTCGTGAGTCCGAAGTGGGTTCCGCAGCTTGGCGATGCGGCCGAGGTCTTCGCGGCGATCGCGGGGGAGAAGCCACCGGGGGTGACGCTGAGCGCCCTGGTTCCCAACGAGCGCGGCATGGCGGCGGCGCTGGCGGTCAACCAGCGGGCCGGGAAGCGCGTGCTGGACAAGATCGCGGTGTTCACGGCAGCGAGCGAGACGTTCTCGCAGCGCAATACGAACGCTTCCATCGCCGAGACGATCGAGCGATTCCGGCCGGTCGTGCGCCTGGCGCGGGCGCAGCGGCTCGCGGTGCGGGCGTACATCTCGTGCGCGATCGCGTGCCCGTTCGAAGGGCCGACCGGGCCGGCGCAACTGCAGGCCGTCATCCGGATGCTCGAGGAGCTTGGGCCCGACGAGATCGACCTCGGCGACACGATCGGGGCTGCGACGCCGGAGACCCTCGCCGTCGCGATCGGCGCTGCGCGGGTGAGCTGCGCGTGGGCCGAGGATCTGCCCGAGACGGCCTGGGTCGTCCACCTGCACGACACCTTCGGCCGGGCGGCGGCGTGCGTGCGCGCAGCGCTGGATGTCGGCGTGCGGTCGTTCGACGGGGCCGCGGGCGGTCTGGGCGGGTGTCCCTACGTCTCGACAGCCCAGCGCCGGGCGCCGGGCAACATCGCCACCGAGACGCTGGTGGCGACGGTGGAGGAGGCGGGCTTCGCCACCGGCGTCAATGGCGAGCGCCTTGCCGCGGCCGGGGCGTTGGCGCAGCGGATCCGGGGGGGCGCGGCCGGAGGGGCGGCATGATCCGGTTCGGGCGGGAGGGCGATGTCGGTGTGATCCGCCTGATGCGCCCGGAGAAGCGCAACGCGCTGACACCCGAGGCGCTGGAGACGCTGGCCGACCCGCGATCATGGCTGGAGGGGACCGACATGGAGGGCGCCTCGGCGCTGCTGCTGTGCGGCGAGGGGAGCGTCTTCTGTGCGGGGTTTGACCTGGAGACCTGCCGCGGGCCGGCCGGGGCCGAGCCGCTGCGCCGGTTGCTGCGCGGGCTGAGCGGGGCGGTGGTCGCGCTGCGGTCACAGGCGCGTCCGGTGGTCGCGGCGGCCCACGGTGCGGCGATCGCCGGCGGCTGCGCGCTGCTCGGCGGGGCCGACATCGTCGTGGCTGACGCCGGAGCGAAGCTCGGCTATCCGGTGGTCCGGCTGGGGATCTCGCCGGCGGTCTCGGCGCCGTTCCTGCGCGGGGCGATCGGTGATGGTCCGGGCCGGGCGCGGCTGCTGGATCCGGGACTGATCGACGGCCGGCGGGCCGCCGGCATCGGGCTCGTGCATGAACTGGTCGAGTCTCCGGCGGATGTCCAGGGCAGGGCGATGGCAATTGCCGCGGAGCTTGCGGCCAAGGGCGCCTCCGCCATCGGGGCCACGCGGGCCTGGCTCGATACGCTCGAAGCGATCGACGCCGCGGGCGGCCTGGCCGCCAGCGAGCAGTTGGCCGGCGACGAGGAGTCTCAGGCGCTGCTGGACGCGATGTGGACGGCGCGCACGAGGGAGAGATCATGACGGACCTGGCGCTGCTGGAACGCGATGGAGTGACCGCCACGCTGACGCTCAACCGGCCCGAGGCCCGCAACGCCCTTTCACTGGAACTGCTGGCGGCGCTGCACGGTCAGCTTGATCTGCTGGAGGGGCTGGCCGAGGCGGATGCGCCGACGGTGCTGACGATCACAGGGGCGGGGCGGGCGTTCTGCGCGGGGATGGACCTCAAGCAGATCGTCGGGGCGGGGGCGCCCTCGGCGGCACTGCTTTCGTCGCTGGCGCGGCTGTGCTGGCGCCTGCGCCACCTGCCGATGGTGACGGTGGCTCGCGTGAACGGGGCGGCGATCGGGGGCGGGTGCGGGCTGAGTTGTGTGTGCGACCTGTCGGTTACGCACGCGGAGGCGAAGCTTGGCTTCCCGGAGGTCGATCTCGGCCTGTGCCCGGCGGTGGTGGCGCCGTGGGTGGTGCGCAAGTGCGGCGCGGGGCGGGCCCGGGCGATCCTGCTTCGCGGGGGTGTGATGAGCGGCTCGGAGGCGCACGACGCCGGGCTGGTCGATGCGCTGGCGCCGGATGCGGCGTCGCTGGATGAGACCTGCGGGGGGCTGGTCGGGCGGCTGGCGGCCGGGGGCGCCAGCGCCCTGCGCGCCACCAAGTCGCTGCTCAACCAACTGGACGGCTCCGATGACGCCTCGCTGGGGGAGCGGGGGGCCGCAATCTCGGCGCGGATCGTCGCCAGCCCCGAGGCGCAGGCGGCGCTGCGGGCGCGCCTGGGGTGATGGGCCCGCCGGGCGCCGGCGCGGGGGTTCGCCCTATACTTCGGTGATTTCTCTGCGCGCCGCTGCGCGGAGGCGTTTCAGGTTCGCGGCGCCACGTTCGCCCGGGCGTCTTTGTCGAGGGAGCGTCGTACGGCGATGAGCGCTGACCTTGTTCCGACAGAACGGCTGGCCAGCGGCGTCATCGTGGTGCGTCTGGAGCAGCCGGGCCGGCCGGTCGTGGTGCTCGATGAGGCGCTGATGCGCCGGCTGGAGCGGACGCTGGCGGGCCTGCCGGGGCAGCTGGCGGGCGTGATTCTCGCCTCCGCCAGCGAGCGCGTGTTCGTCGCGGGGGCCGATCTCAAGGCGATCGCCGAGCGGTCCGACGCGGAGCTTCGCGCGTATCTGGCGTACGGCTCGCGGGTCTTCGCGATGCTGTCGAATCTGCCGTGCCCGACCTGTGCGGCGATCCACGGCGCTGCGCTGGGCGGCGGGCTCGAGATTGCGATGCACTGCGACGGTCTGATCGGCGCGCCGGGGGCCAAGCCGTATCCCGTCGGTCTGCCGGAGGCGGGGCTCAGCATCTGCCCGGGGTGGGGCGGCACCAATCTGCTGCCGGCCCGCATCGACGCAAGGCGGGCGATCGAGATGACTGCGCGCGGGACGCCGATGAAGTACCCCGAAGCGCAGGAGGCCGGTCTGTTCGACGTCGTGGCGCCGGAGGCGTCGCAACTGATCAGCGCCGCCGAGGCCTGGCTGCTGCGACAGCCGCCGCCGCAGCGCGATGGGGCTCCGCAGCGCTGGATCGGGCGCCCGGGCGTGGCCGATCGGGTCCGCGAGGGGCTCGCCAGCGCCGACATTCCCGAGACTGAGCCGGGCGCCGCGGTCCGCAGCGCTGTGGAGGCCGGCCTGGCTGTTGGCTGGGGGGCGGCGCTGGATGTTGAACAACGTGAACTTACGCGCCTGCGATCTGCGCCCGCCGGACGGGCCGCGATCGAGGCGTTCTTTCAGAAGACAAGCTGAAGCCCCAGAGAGGAGCATCCCAATGGCGGACCTCAAAAGCATGAAGGGCGTCTCCGAGCGCGACAGGAAGCTCATTGAAGACGCCGAGACGCTGCTCGGACCGGAACCGGAGTCGATGGGGTTCATGAAGAACCTGTTCTGGGGCAACCTGCGGGAGGACCAGATCTTCCCGCATCCGGACCCGGTCTCGGCCCAGGAGAAGGCCGAGTGCGATCAACTCCTGGCGGAACTGGAGGACTACCTCAGGAACGAGCACCCCGCGGTGCGCATCGACCAGGAGGAAGAGATTCCGCGCAGCGTGATCGACCGGCTGTTCAAGATCGGCGTGCTGGGCATGACGATCCCGAAGCAGTACGGCGGCCTGGGGATGGGGATCACCAGCTATAACCGGATGCTCGAACTGATCGGCAAGTACTGCGGCTCGACGGCGGTGGTGGTCTCGGCCCACCTGTCGATCGGCTGCGGCGCCATCAAGCTGTTCGGGACCGAGGAGCAGAAGCAGAAGTGGCTGCCGAAGCTGGCCACCGAGTGGCTCAGCGCCTTCTGCCTCAGCGAACCGAACGTGGGCTGCGACGCGGGCGGGCAGGAGACGACGTGCCACCTGACCGAGGATGGCGAGTACTACATCGTCAACGGTGAGAAGAAGTGGGCCACCAGCGGCGCGCTGAGCGCCATCTTCACGGTGATGGCCAAGCAGAAGTTCCCCGATGGCAAGGAGAAGATCACGGCCCTGGTGTGCACGCCGGACATGCCGGGCGTGGAGATCTTCGAGAAGAACCGGTCCAAGTGCGGCATCCGTGGCACGTGGCAGGCCCGCATCCGGTTCACCAACGCCCGCGTGCCGAAGGCGAATCTGCTGCACAAGGAGGGCAAGGGCCTGAATGTCGCCCTGACCTGCCTGAACTACGGGCGCTGCACGCTCAGCGCCGGCATGCTGGGCGGGGCCCAGCGGGTGAAGGACCAGGGGACCAAGTGGGCCCTGACGCGGCTTCAGTTCGGCCGTCCGATCGCGGATTTCGAACTGGTGCAGCAGCGGGTCGCCCGCATGGCGGCGTTGACGTACGCCATGGACGCGGTGCTGTACATGACCACGGCGTTCCTGGATCGGGGCGATACCGACATCATGGTCGAGACAGCCACCTGCAAGGTCTTCGTCTCCGAGATGGGATGGAAGGTCGTCAACGACGGCATGCAGATCATGGGCGGCGAGTGCTACATGACCGAGAACGAGGTCGAGCGCGTCTTCCGTGACAGCCGCCTGAACATGATCGTCGAGGGCGCCAACGAGGTGATGCAGAGCTTCATCTTCGCCTACGGCGGCAAGCAGCTTGCCGAGAGCATGCTCGGGGTGCAGGAGGCGATCCAGAAGAAGCGCTTCTTCAGCCCGACGGTGATGCGGGCGGCCCTCCCGCTGGCCGCGGAGCTGTACCTGGGCGTGCGCCGGCGCCGGCCGCGGATCACCAAGGTCGATCCGTCGCTTGCCGGTCACGCCGAGCGGCTGTGCCGGCTGACGCAGGAGCACAGCCACCAGTTCAAGCAGGCGTCGCGCCGCTTTGCGCAGGACATCATCAGCCGGCAGGTGATCCAGGCGCGGATCGCGGATGTCGCGATGTGGCTGTTTGCCTACGCCTGCACGCTCAGCAAGCTGGACCAGGAGATCCGGGCCCACGGCTCCAACGGAGGCGTCGAGTTTGCGCGCGATCGCGCGGCGGCCGAGCACTTCTTCGACCTCGCCGAGCAGGAGATCAACGCCTGCTTCCGCGGGCTGTACGAGAACGCGGATAAGTCGATGCTGAAGTCCGCGACGGCGGCGCTGAAGCACAACGAGACGCTGCCCAACGAGCTGTTCATCGTGCCGGAGAAGTCGCCGGTGGCCATGGGGACCGGCCGGCCCCCGGCCCGGGACGGCGTGCGCCAGTTCCCCGGCGACGCCGCGGCGCCGGATGCGCCCGCTGCGCACTACGCTCGCTGAACTCGGACCGACCGCCAAGGACCCGCCTATGCCGATGAAGACCGTCTATGAAGCCCGGATCGAATACCTCAGTATCCTCGACGAGAAGGGCAAGCTCGATGAGAAGCTCGCCAAGGGGACGCTGAGCGACGAGGAGGTCGTCGCGCTGTACGAGCAGATGGTGGTCTGCCGTCAGCTCGACGAGATCGCCTTCAAGATGCAGCGCTCCGGGCGCATGGGCACCTATCCCCAGAACAAGGGTCAGGAGGCCGCGGCGGTGGGCTCGGCCCACGCGGCCATCAAGGGGACGGACTGGCTGGTCCCGTGCTACCGGGAGAACGCGGCCCTGTTCATGCACGGGCTGCCGATGCACTACGTGCTGCTGCACTGGATGGGGGATGAGCGGGGCAACCAGATCCCCGAGGGCGTGCTGATGACGCCGCTGAGCATCCCCATCGGGACGCACATGCTGCACGCCGCCGGCATCGCGTGGGCCGCGAAGATCCGGGGCGAGCAGCGCGTGGTGCTGACCTATTTCGGTGATGGCGCCACCAGCGAGGGCGACTTCCACGAGGCGATGAACTTCGCCAGCACGCTGCAGGTTCCCTGCGTGTTCATCTGTCAGAACAATCAATGGGCCATCAGCGTGCCGCGGGAACAGCAGATGGCGTCGGAGACGGTGGCGCAGAAGGCGGTCGCCTATGGCATGCCCGGCATCCAGGTGGATGGCAACGACGTCTTTGCCATGTTCAAGGCGACCACGGAGGCGGTCGACCGGGCCCGGGCCGGCGGCGGCCCCAGCTTCATCGAGGCGGTGACGTACCGGCTGGGCGATCACACGACCGCCGACGACGCGCGTCGGTACCGCTCGCAGGAAGAGGTCGAGAGCTGGCTGGCCAAGGATCCGCTCATCCGCACCCGCATCTATCTCGAGAAGAAGGGCGCCTGGGACGACGAGCGGCAGGAGGCGCTGGAGCAGCGGGCCAAGAAGATCGTGCAGGAGGTCGTCAAGGCGGCCGAGGGAATCGAGAAGCCGGCCGAGGCGGACATCTTCGACCATACCTTCGCTGCGCTGTGCGATGAACTGCAGCGGCAGCGCGACACGATGCGGACGCACTCGCTGGGGCAGAATCCGCAGCAGGTTGGGCTGCGGGGGGAGGCCCAGCACGCAGGCTGAGCCTTCCGGCACAACGCCGGGTTCAGGAGCGACGACTGATGACGCGCGAAGAACTCCTGCAGCGCATCTCGATTGATCCGGCCATCTGCTTCGGCAAGCCGTGCATCCGCGGCCATCGGATCTGGGTGTCGCTGGTTCTCGATATGCTCGCAGGTGGGGTGACAGTCGACGAATTGCTCACCGACTATCCGCAACTGGAGCGCGAGGATATCCAGGCCTGTCTGGCCTACGCGTCGGAGATGAGCCGCGAGCGCTACGTCGAGGTTCCATTCAGGAAGCCCGCGTGAGGTTCAAGCTTGACGAGAACCTCCCGGCGGCAGCGGCAGCGGTACTCAGGGACGCTGGCTTCGAAGTCGAGACAGTCCGCGACGAGGACATGGAGGGGGCGCCTGACTCCGATGTGATTGCCCGATGCAAGACCGAGGGGCGTTGCCTCGTCACGCTGGATGCGGAATTTGGTAATCCTCTGCTCTATCCCCCCGAGGAGCATCGCGGCATTGTGCTGCTTCGGCTGCCACCGAGGGCGGACAGAGCGGTGATTCTGCGAACGATCGAGACCTTGCGCGACGCCCTCATGATGGACCGCGAAGCGAATGGCATGAGGCTCGGCTTGCCCGGGCCGGACGGGCGACTATGGGTGATTCAGCCCGGACGAGTCCGGCTGTATCAGGGTGACCAGCACGAAGGCGATTGACATAGGATGCGGCACGGAATCGACTATTATGGCAACACTCAACCTCGTCCAGGCGATCAACCTTGCGCTCACCCAGGAGATGGAGGCGGATGATCGCGTCGTCATCCTCGGTGAGGATGTCGGGCTCAACGGCGGTGTCTTCCGCGTCACCGAAGGCTTGCAGCAGCGCTTCGGCGCCGAGCGCGTCGTCGATACCCCGCTGGCCGAGAGCGGCATCATCGGCTCGGCGATCGGCCTGGCGATGGCGGGCATGCGCCCGGTGCCGGAGATCCAGTTCGAGGGCTTCCTCGGCCCGGCGTACGACCAGCTCGTCAATCACGCCGGCCGGTTCCGCACGCGCACCCGCGGGGCGATCACGATCCCGATGACAGTGCGCGTGCCGGTCGGCGGGGGCATCCACGCTCCGGAACTGCACTCGGACTCGCCGGAGGCCATCTACGCCCATCATCCGGGCATCAAGGTCGTGATGCCGAGCACGCCCTACGACGCCAAGGGCCTGCTGATCAGCGCCATCCGCGATCCGGATCCGGTGATCTTCTTCGAGCCCAAGCGGGTCTACCGCAGCTTCCGCGAGGAGACGCCGGAGGACGAGTACACCATTCCGATCGGCGAGGCCAAGGTCGTCAGCGAGGGCTCGGACATCACCGTCGTGACCTGGGGCGCCAGCGTCTTTGAGTGCCTGCAGGCGATGGATGAGCTGCCAGAAGATGTCAGCATGGAGTTGATCGACCTGCGCACCATCTACCCGCTGGACATCGACACCGTCGCCGCCAGCGTCGAGAAGACCGGTCGGTGCGTGATCGTGCACGAGGCGGCCAAGACCTGCGGCATGGGGGCGGAGATCGCCAGCCGGCTCATGGAGCAGTGCTTCCTGCACCTGGAGGCGCCGGTCCAGCGGGTGACGGGCTTTGACACCGTCATGCCGTACTACAAGCTGGAGAAGGCCTATCTTCCCGATGCGGCGCGGGTGCAGGAGGCGGTGACGCAGTGCCTGGCGTATTGAGCGGCCGCGCGGAGCAGAAGGATCCACAGCGCTGCGGCGCTGCAGTTCGGGAGTGACCCATGGCCGGCAAAGTTTCCAGCGATCCCAACGTCTTCCTCCTCCCGGATATCGGCGAGGGCCTGCAGGAGGCCGAACTCATCAAATGGGCGGTCGCCGAAGGGGACGAGGTCGAAGAGAACCAGACGCTGGCGGAGGTCGAGACCGACAAGGCGCTGTCGGAGATCCCCAGCCCCCGCGCCGGCGTGATCGCCAAGCTGCACGGCGCACCGGGCGACATGATGCAGGTCGGCGCGCCGTTCGTGAGCTACCAGGGCGACGGAAGCGCAGCGCCTGCGCCGACGAAGTCGGCCGACAACGGCGCTGCCGCCAAGGGCGCCCGGAAGGCGCCCGCCGAGGCCGCGGAGGAGCGCGAGGACGCCGGTACGGTCGTCGGCCAGATGGGCGGGGCCCTGCGCGGCGTCAGCGCCGAGGGCGGCAAGGCGCTGGCGACGCCTGCGGTGCGCCGGCTGGCCCGCGACCTGGGCGTCGACATCGACACCGTCGTCGGCGGCGGCATCGGCGGGCGCGTGCTGGAGAAGGATGTGCGTGCCGCGGCGGAGGGTGGTGGACGCGCTGCCCGGGCGCCGCAGGCGCGACGGGCCCCGGCGCCGGCTGAGTACGAGGCGCCGCGCCCGGTCCCGGCGGCGCGACGCGACATCCCCGCCATTCCGGCCGGGGAGCAGACGCAGCGCATCCCGTTCCGCGGCGTGCGCCGGACCATCGCCGGCCGGCTGCGCGAGAGCGTCGACACCGCCGTGCACTTCACGGTCATGGATGAGGCCGACACGAGCGCTCTGGACGCTCTGCGCCGGCGCCTTGGGGCCGCCTCCGGCGAGAAGGTCAGCTTCCTGCCGTTCGTGGCCAGCGCCGTGTGCCGGGCCCTGACGCGGGAGTTCCCCGACTTCAACAGCACGGTCGAAGAGGATGGCGAGCAGGCCGAGATCGTCCGCCACCGGGCTGTGCACCTCGGCATCGCCGCCGACACCGACAGCGGGCTGATGGTGCCGGTGATCCGCGACTGCGACGCCCTCGGCGTGCTGGAGATCTCGCGCGAGGTGGCCCGGATCGCGTCGGCGGCCCGAGACCGCTCGATCCCGCGCGAGCAACTCATCGGCTCGACGTTCACGATCAGCAACGTCGGCAGCCACGCCGGCCGCTTCGCCACCCCGATCATCAACTACCCGGAGGTGGCGATTCTGGCGGTGGGGCGGGGGCGCGAGGGCATGGTGGTGCGCGACGGTTGGTTCCGGGTCGGCAAGCTGCTGCCGCTGAGCCTGGCGTGCGACCACCGCGTAGTCGATGGCGCAACGGCAGCGCTGCTGCTGGCGCGGATCATCGAGTTGCTGGAGGCGCCGGATCAGCTCCTGGAGCCGGCGCGAGGCGGATGATAGGAAGCGGATTCGTCGGGCTGTCACCCTGTCTTGCGCCACCACAGCACCGCGTCCGAGTCGGCGCTGCGGACCGTCATCTCGTCTGGCTCCAGCAGGGCCAGCCACCACGCCGCCGGCCGGATGGTCCGGTGCAGGTTGTCTCCGAACTGGTCGGCGCTGCCGGCCTGGCGGCAGGAGACGCTCACCAGCAGGGTTCCGCCGGGGGCCAGCACCCGGCGCAGCTCATCGCGCATCGGCGTCACATCCGCCTCATCAAGGTGCTCCAGCATGTCGAAGCAGGTCACGAGCCCGAACTGCCCGTCGGCGAACGGCAGGCGCCCATCTTCAACCTGTCGCAGGCGGGATTCATCAGCGTGCCACGACGCCGCCAGCCGCTCCTTCGCCCGGTCCAGCGCCACCCGGCTGACATCGCATCCCCAGGCCTCGAATCCGAAGTCCGGCTGACTGAGCAGTTCGACCACGAACCCGACGCCGCAACCGACATCCAGGGTCGGCCCGCGGCAGGCGCGGATCCGCTCGTGCAGCATCAGCGCGTTGCGGAAGCCCGGGGATCGCTCCGCCGCGCCGTACCCCGGGTGCGTCGTGGTGATGTGGTCGTAGATGGCGCGGTAGTTGGTCATGCTGGGCTTTCTCGGCGGACGCAGGCTGGCCGGCCCGCTCACTGAATCCCGCTCACTGAACATGGATCAGCAGTTCCCGGAGGTGCGGCCGGTCGCGGTGCTCCCAGAGGTAGATCCCCTGCCAGGTCCCCAGGCCCAGCCGCCCGTCGATGATCGGAATCCCCAGGCTGGTCTGGGTCAGCGCCGCCTTGATGTGGCTCGGCATGTCGTCCGGCCCCTCGGCGGTGTGGGTGAACAGCGGGTCACCCGGCTTCACCAGCCGGTCCAGCCACGCCTCCAGGTCGCGCCGGGCGGAGGGATCGGCGTTTTCCTGGATCACCAGGCTGGCGGAGGTGTGCCGGATGAAGACCGTGCATAAGCCGTCCGAACGCCCGGGCTCGCCCATCGCACGTCGCACGATTATCGCGATTTCATCGGTAATCTCGTGCAGGCCGCGGCCCCGGGTCTGGATTCCGATGCGCTCGGTCATGTGCTGTTGTATCGGCGCCGGAGGCGCCCGGCGGCCATCCGACAATACGTAGGAGCTGGAAGCGCCATCCCGGATTCTCAAAGCGGGGGTTGCACTACCCTGATTTCTGGTATGCTGGGGGCGCGTGGTTCGATGTCGCCGGTGAGGTGGCGGCTTTTCGTGGGGAGGCAAACTGATGCGGAAGACGCGCGCGCAGGGGTTCACGCTCATCGAGCTCTTGGTAGTTGTTGCGATCATCGCCCTGCTCATCGGCATTCTGCTGCCGGGGCTCGGCCAGGCCCGGCGCGCCGCCCGCGGCGCTGTGTGCCAGTCCAATCTCGGGCAGTACGCCATCGCGTTCGCCACCTACCAGGCCCAGTGGAAGGACCTGATCGCGGCCTACTCGTGGAAGCCGCACGAGGACTACAGCAAATGGCCGGAACTCAACAAGGCCGGCGACTACCCGCAGGCCGCGATGAATCAGGCCGTCGACATCCTCCGGCGCCTTGCCGACCGCGTCGACATCGCCAAGATGACCGATCGCATCCCGCACCGGCGCTTCACGCACCTGATCCTCAATGAACAGCTCGGCCATCGCCTGCCGGAGCCGTCCATGGCCTGTCCGGAGGATCGCACGCTCGTCAGTTGGCAGGCAAGCCCGGAATACCTCGACCCGGATCCCGGCTCGGCCGGCTCGGTGAAGCCGACCTCCGAGGAGTTCAAGCAGATCCTTCCCTATTCCTCGACCTACCAGGTCGTGCCGGTGGCGTGGGCCCGCGACATGCGCAGCCCCGACCGCGTCAACACCGTCGAGCAGTCACGAAGCGACCACAATCTGTTTTCGATGGGCACGGCGCCGCTCGGCGGGCGCGGGGCGTGGGAGATTCGCTTCCCCTCGCAGAAGGTCGGCGCCTTCGAGTATCACGACCGCCACTCCGCCCGGATGCCGCTCTTCTACGCCTACGAGCAGGCCAGGTGCGCCCAGATGTTCTGGGATGGCTCCGTTCGCTTCGAGCTGACGGCCAACGCGAATCCGGGCTTCCAGCCCAATCGTCAGGCCCATCCGCTGCCGACGGTCTACCAGTACCACCCGTACGGCTTCGAGCCGCCGACCGTCTCCGGCAAGGAGAGCGACACGGTCTCCGGGTACTACCGCTGGACGCGCGGCGGACTCACCGGCGTCGACTACGGCGCAACGGAAGTGGACACCGGGCAGCCCTAGCCGCCGCTTGATCCGGGCCCCTGATCCGGGGCTTTGTCGGGGCCTTCGTAGAACCCTTCGTGGGGAGGACGCTGATGCACGAATATCTGCTGCGCAGGCGCGGGTTCACGCTCATCGAGTTGCTCGTGGTCATCGCCATCATCGCACTGCTGATCGGGATTCTGCTGCCCGGTCTGGGCCAGGCCCGCAAGGCGGCACGCCAGGCGATCTGCCTGTCGAATCTCCGTCAGTACGGCACAGCGCACAACTCGTACATGGCCGACTTCGGCGAACTGATCGCCGCGTACAACTGGAAGGGCGGCGTCACCTACCCGACCAGGGATCCGCGCATCAGCCGCGGCGCCACCGATCAGCAGGCCGCGATGAACCAGGCCGTCCACATCCTCCAGACGCGGGCCGACCGCGAGGACATCGGCAGGTTCAGCACCCGCATCCCGCACCGGCGCTACAGCCACCTCATCCTCAACGACTATCTCGCCCAGCGCCTGCCCGAGCCGGCCATGGCCTGCCCGGAAGATGACACCCTCCGCGGCTGGCAGGAGAACCCGCGCGTGGTCGATCCTGATCCGGGCGGTGGTGGCGGCTCGGAGTGGGACAAGCTCTGGCCGTACTCATCCAGCTATCAGATCGTGCCCGCGGCGTGGTGTCGCGACCAGATTCAGGATGGCGTGCAGACCGTCTGGCAGTTTGCCGGTGATCAGAATCTGTTCTTCGTCGGCCCGGCCCCGCTCGGCGGGCGCGGCGCGTGGGACATCCAGTTCCCCGCGGCGAAGGTCGGCGTCTTCAGCTTCCACGACCGCCACTCCGGCCGGCAGGACATCTACCACGCCTACGAGATCGCGCGGGCGCCGGCCATGTTCTGGGATGGCTCGGTCCGGGCCGAGCTGACCGCCGACTGCAATCCCGGCTTCCAGCCAAACTCCCCGACCAGCAGAACACCCACCAAGTACGAGTACATCGGGCCCGAGTCGTACAGCTTCGAGCCGCCGACGCTCTCGGGCGGCAAGGACCTGGTGGACGGCCGCTACCGCTGGACCCGCGGCGGGCTCAGGGGCGTCGATTTCGGCATGTCGGAGATCAACACCGGCCAGCTCTGAAGCGCAGAATCCCTGTTTTGCCCAGTTTCCTGCTGCCTGCTTGCATCGCGGGCCGATTCGGGTAGGCTGAGGCCCGCGGCGGGCGCGGGGCGCCCGCGGCCTCACTGACCTTGTGCGGGAGACGAACGCATGCAGGAACCGGGTCGCGCACGTGGCTTCACGCTCATCGAATTGCTGGTCGTCATTTCGATCATTGCCATACTGATCGGCCTGCTGCTGCCGAGCCTCGGCGCAGCCCGGCGCACGGCGCGCACCGCCATCTGCGCCAAGAACCTCCAGCAGTACGCCACCGCGCACATCGGCTACTGGTCCGACTTCAAGGAGATGATCGCCGGATTCAACTGGCGGGCAGGAGTCCGCTACACCGAGGCCGACCCCGACATTCAGATCGCGGACCGGGATGTCGAGGCCGCGATGAACCAGGCAGTCCACATCCTGCGCACGCGCGCGGATCGCCCGGATATTGCCCGGCTGCGCACGCGGGCGCCACAGCGCCGATACAGCCACCTCATTGTGAATGACTATCTGCAGCAACGGCTGCCCGAACCGACGATGGCCTGCCCAGAGGACAAGGTGCTGCTCGACTGGCAGCGCGACCCGTATCACCTCGACCCCGAGCCGGGCTCCGCCGGCGG
>JBICIE010000007.1:0-7027 GCA_043101635.1 Phycisphaerales bacterium JB039
ACAGGCGAGACGCCTGTGCCACCAGAGTCACCGGGCGCGGCGCCCATCGAGGTCGGGGCGCCGGCGGACTACCGGGCGCTGGCGCGGCATCACTACGCCGGCGGCAGGCCGGGACCGATTGTGCGCGTGCTGCGCGCCGTGGATGGCGCATCGGGCGACCTGGCGGGAGTTCTGGTCGTCAGCATGCCGGCGCTCAACGGGCGCTGGCGGCGCCTGGCGTGGCCGGGGCGTTTCGAGGATGCCGACCGGCGCACGCGGGCACGGCGGATCAACGCCGAGCTGCGCGTGATCTCGCGCGTGATCGTCGAGCCGCGCTTTCGCGCCTGCGGCGTCGGGACAGCGATGGTGCGCGCGTACCTGGCCGATCCGCTGACGCCGCTGACCGAGGCGGTCGCGGCGATGGGACGGGCGTGTCCGCTGTTCGAGCGGGCGGGCATGACGCCGATCCGCATGGCGCAGCGTCCCATGGACGGGCGGCTGGAGCGGGCACTGCTCGCGAGCGACGTTCCGCCGGAGCGGCTGGCCGATCCGGACGGCGCGCAGGCGATCTGGCGCGACCCGGCGCTGCGCCGCCAACTGCGCATCTGGGCCAACGCCTCGCGCCGCACGCGCCGGCTGGCGGAGGCGCCGCCTGAGCAACTCATGCGCCAGGCCGCCCGGGCGCTGCTGGCCGAGCCGGTGGCATACGTGACAAATCAGGCCTGCCCCCCGCAGGGCAACCAGATTGAGCGAGCATGTTGACGAGCAGCGGCCGCAGACGCGGGAGGGGCTCAAGCAGTGGATTCAGGATCATCTCGACATCACCATCGGCGAGACGCCGATGGTCCCGGGCCACGCGGCGCCGATGGACTACCTCGCGCACGCGTTCTTCGAGGGGCGGGTTCCCGATTGCGATGGCGTCGTGCAGGCGAAACCCGCCGACTGCGTGCTCTGGGCCTGCCGCGGCGGCGGCAAGACGTTTCTCGGCGCCGTCGCCACGGTGCTCGACCTGGTCTTCAAGCCGGGCATCCAGATCCGCCTTCTCGGCGGGTCGCTGGAGCAGTCGCAGCGCATGCACGAGCATCTGCGCCGGCTGTTCGAAGCGCCGCTTCTGGCGGGCCAGGTCGAAGGCAAGATTACGGCCCGGCGCGTGCGCCTGACGAACGGATCCAGCGCCGAGGTGCTGGCGGCTTCCCAGACGTCGGTCCGCGGCGTGCGGGTGCAGAAGGTCCGCTGCGACGAGGTTGATCTGTTTTCGCCGGAGATGTGGGCGGCGGCACAGCTCACGACGCGCTCCGGGCGCTTCGGCGACATCCGGGTTCCCGGCGTCATCGAGTGTCTCAGCACCATGCACCGACCCTACGGCATGATGCGCGACATCGTGCGCGAGGCGACCGAGGGCCGGCGCACGCTCTTCCGCTGGGGCGTGCTGGATGTGCTGGAGCGCTGCGGTGACGAGCACGAGTGCGAATCAGAAGCAGACGGCCCCTGCCCGCTGCTGGTCGAGTGCGAGGGCCGGGCGAAGGACAGGCAGCGCGACGGGCACATCCCCGTCGGCGACGCGATCACGCTCAAAGGGCGCGTGTCGCTGGCGACGTGGGATTCGGAGATGCTCTGCCGCAGACCCTCGACCAGCCACCTCGTGCTCCCGGAGTTCGATGCAGCCGTGCACGTGCGCGAAGCGCCGGCCGAGCAGGCGGGCTGGATGTACGTCGGCGGCATGGACTTCGGCTTCCGGGCGCCGGCGGTCGTGCTGTGGGGCGCAGTCGATCCGGAAGGGCGCCTGTGGATCCTCGCCGAGCGCAGCGTACGCGCCTGCACGCTGGAGGCGCACATCCGGGCGATGCGGGCGGCGCCGTGGCCCCGCCCGGCGTGGCTGGGCGTCGATCCCGCCGGCAGCGCCGTCAGCGGGCAGACGGGCCAGAGCGACATCCAGCGCCTGCAGGCGGCGGGTTTCGATGTGCGCTGGCGGGCGAGCCGCCTGCGCGACGGGCTGGAACTGATCCGCGCCCGCCTGCGCCCGGCGGATGGCGAACCGCGCCTGTTCATCTCGCCGCGCTGCGCCACGCTCATCCGCTCGATGGAGAGCTACCACTACGACGAGCGCAATCTCGATGCCGAGACGCCGGTGAAGGACGGCGCCGACCACGCGGTGGACGCCCTGCGCTACCTGGTGCTGAATCTGGACCGGCGGTACCGCACGAAGCGAGGGGATTACCTGGAGTGGAGTTGAGCGTCTGACGCTTCGGAAAGGCCTTGCGTGGTTCGGCGAGGTCTGGTATGCTCGCGAAGGTTGACCGTGGGCTTGAATCACGGAGGGCACATGTGGACGAGCGCAGCAGCAGCGATCGGCGGCGCGGCGGTCTCGTGTGGCGCTTGGGCCCAGCTCTGCGAACCGCGGTGGAGCGACGAGTTTGCCGGCGCTGGGGTTGAGGGCACGGTACAAGGGCTGCGGGCGGGCGCGGACCGGCTGTACGTTGGCGGGTGGTTCACGACGGTCGGCGGAATCGACGCTTCGCGTATCGCGGAGTACGCGGATGGCGCATGGGGTCCGCTCGGCAGGGGCTTCATCTACGGGACGGGATGTCACGGGGCGCCGCCATATGTGATCACAATGCTCGAGGTCGATCTGCCCGGCCTGTCAGGGCTGATCGCGGGCGGCTCAATTGCCGATGCCGGCGGGATTCCGACTGAGGCGATCGCGCGCTGGGATGGCAGCGCGTGGCACACGATCGGCCCGGATGGTCTGCCGCTGCGCGGGTGGGCCGACGGCTGCGCCGATGTGCGCGACATGGTCGTGTTCGACGATGGGCGCGGCCCGGCGCTGTACGCCTGCGGATGGTTCGACACGCCCGGCGCCGGCGTCGCGCGCTGGAACGGCATGGCGTGGGAGCCGGTAGGAGGGGATGTCGCGCTGTGGGCAGGTGCGCTGCAGATCCACGACGACGGACGCGGGTTCGCTCTCTACCTTGGTGGGATAGTTGCCGTTGCTGGGCCGGCGCGGTACGGCGTCGTTCGGTGGGATGGTGAAGCGTGGACGGCGGTCGGTGTCGAGAGTCTCGACTTCGATGTTCATGATCTGATTGAGTTCGAGATCTCCGGCAGGCGCACGCTCGTGGTTGCGGGGGGCCTGCGCGATCTGGGCCAGGCTTCGTGGTGGGATGGCGAATCGTGGCTCCCGCTGGGCGGTCAGTTCGACGGCGAGATTCATGCGCTGGCTTCCTTCGACGATGGAAGCGGGCCGGCGCTGTACGCCGGCGGCGCGTTTTCCACCTATGACGGGGCGCCGGCGCCCGGGCTGGCGCGATGGACTGGAACGGAATGGGAGGAGGCCTATGGGGGCGTGGACGGAGCGGTCTACGCGCTCGAGCCCGCAGCGCACGAGGGCGTGTGGTCGCTCGTCGTCGGCGGGTATTTTGCCGACGTCGGCGCCGGCGTCGCTTCGCAGTCCATCGCGCGTCTCGTCGGCTGCCTGCCTGTGTGCCCCCCCGACTGCGACGCCTCCGGCGCGCTCGACTTCTTCGACTTCCTCTGCTTCCAGGACCGCTTCGCCGCCGGCGACCTGCGCGCCGACTGCGACGGCTCCGGCGAACTCGACCTCTTCGACTTCCTGTGCTTCCAGAACGAGTTCGCGGCGGGGTGTGGGTAGGGGGAAGCGATTGAGCGAATCAGCGAATGAGCGAGTGGGGGAAGCGAGCGCGCACAGGAGCCCCCCACGGAGTGGGGGGGTACCCGCTACCCCTGCGGCAGGATCAGCGGCACGATCCGGAAGATGAGCAGGTACGAGCCGATCCACAGCAGGATCATGAAGATGATCACCTGCATGGTCATGACCAGCACATCGCGCCAGTAGCGCTCCATGTTGGGCACGCGCACCGCCTTGTAGCCCATCGAGATCAGCAGGGCCAGCGGCGCCAGCAGCAGGAACCAGGTCCCCTCCAGCGGGAGCGGGTCCAGGAAGGGCCGCCAGGCGAGGATCCACAGCGGGCTCACGGGCGGCGCCCCCGGACCGGACGGCTGGGCAGCAGGGCGTCCAGGAACACGATCAGGTTCAGCATCCCGGCGATGGTGGCGAACAGGGTCCCCAGCTCGTTCATCCGCCCGATGCTCTTGCTGGAGGGGGGCACGGCGCCGGCGGTGGCGATCCGGCGCAGGGGAACGGTGACCGGCCGTCCGTCGACGGTGATCTGCCCGACCACCCGCTGCTCCCCCGGGTTGAGGGACGTCGGCCGGGCCTGGAGGAAGACCTGCCCGTGGACGGCCTCGCCGGGCTCCCACTGGTAGGCCTTCAGCCGGTTCTGGTGGTACCAGTCCACCCCGAAGGCGACCGGGCCGACGAGAGCCTGGCCGAAGAACCAGAGGCGGTCCTCCCGGCTGTCGATGACGTCGATCCCGCCGACCAGCACGCCGCCGAAAAACAGGCCGAGCACGCCGACGCCCGCCAGCACGCCGCGTTTGACCTCCCCCAGGTAGACCTGCCCGGCGCCCGGCAGGGCGGCCCCGATGATTCCGGCGACCAGGTCGAGTCGCTCGGCGGGGCGGGTGGAGGTCTGGTCGGGCATGGGGCGGGGGCTCCGCGAAAAAGCAGAAAGTCGCCGGGGCTGACCCGGATCGGTGTGCGGGCTACCCTGAGGCCGAAAACCGGTTTGACAACGGCGGGCAGCGTAGTAGTGTACCGCCCGCCACGCAAGGGCGTGACGCCAGAGGCATTCCCGGTCCGCGAAACTCGACCGGTTCAGACGAGCGGGGAATCAAATGACCACCGCAACATACCAGCCCGAGACTCCCTTCGCCTCCCAGGTCCCCGTCATGTTCGACGATGACGAAGATGAGGACTTTGACGAGGACGTGTTCTACGACGATGAGGAGGAGGATGAGGATTACGACGACGAGTTCTTCGACGATGAGGAAGAAGAACTCGAAGACGACGCCGACTTCGACGAAGACGAGGACGAAGACCTGTAAGGCCCGGCGGCCGTGGGCGCCCCTCGCCGCCGCGCCGGGGGAGTCGCGTCATGGCCAAAGGCAAGTCGTCCCGCGCCCGCATCAAGCCCAAGCCGATCAGTGAGGATCAGGCGCCCGGTGGCGGCGTCGTGGATCGCCGCGTGGGGCTGGACCGGCGAAAGGCCTCCGGCGACGGCGAGCCGACCGGCCTGGAGCGCCGGCGCAGCGCCGGGCGCCGCCTCAGCGACTTCACCCGATCGGCCGAGGAGGGGGAGCTGACCAAAGAGCAGTTCCTGTTCCTGATGGCGATCGACGCCTTCAAGCAGGCCAATCAGACCAGCTTCCCGACCTGGACGGACGTGCTGGAGGTGGTGCGCCTGCTGGGGTATCGCAAGACGATGCCCAGCGAGCTGAACCTGACCCGGGCCGAGGACTGGCGCGAGCCGGCATTCGGCCCCAGCGGCGTGCGGACCGAACGCCAGATGCAGCGCGACCGCGAGGCGCGGGAAGCGGCGGCGGAGAAGGCCCGGCGCGAGGCGGCGTAGGGCGGGGTCAGGGGTCAGGAGTCAGGGCGAGGCGCGGGCGCCGCTGCGCCGCCTGAGCCACCCGCCGGCGCGCCAGAGGGCCCAGCCGAGGCCCGTGACCGCCGCGTTCAACAGTGCAGCGAGCGCGTATCCGACTCTCGTGTCGGGCTCGATCTCGAGCCCCATGAAATACCATCCCGCTCCCGAGCCGCCTGCGATGACGTAGATCGCGGCGACGAGCGCGCCGATTGCGCCGAAGATCGTGAAGCAGATGCCGAGCCCGCGCGCCAGCGTGGCAACCGTGCGCAGGCGGAATCGGACCAGTTCGAGGATCACCAGGCCGATCGCGAGTCCGTTGAACACTTCTTCGAGTCCGGGCGGCGCGGCTTGCCACCCGCTGGCTCCCCCGGCGCACGCGATCGCCAGCAGCGCAAGCCAGAGGCCGGCCGGGGCGCGGCGCAGCAGGTCGCGGCGCAGCCAGATCCACGCGCCGGTACTGGCGGCCACGGTTGCCGCGGTGAGCGGCCCTTGCAGATTGCTCGCGATCAGGAACGCGGCGACCAGCAGCCAGTCCTCGATCTGGAAGCCCTGGCGCAGGCGCTGCAGTTCGCGAATGGCCGCCAGGCGCGGGTCGTAGCGCTTGCCGCACTCGGGGCAGATGTCCGACGGCAGGCCGGACATGTCGTAGTCGCAGTGGGGGCACTGGCGGGCCACGGGCGCAGTGTACCGGATTGCGCGCGCGGCGTGGTCGCGGGGCGCGCCCGGAGCAGCGGGAATCTCAGATTTCGTAACTGGTGTGCGGACTCGTATTTGCGCTGTGGGCTCGAATGCGAAGGGCTCCTCGTGCGCGCACGGGCGCGTCTGGCGGCCCATGGGTGGAGGCTCGCTCGATGTCGGGCGGCCCGCGGAGGACACCCATGGCGCACGCGACCGACGATCCCATCCGGCAACTGACGCGAGAGCACGAGGGGCACAGAGGGCACAGAGATGAAGCAGGGCCGTGTCGGGCTGAACGCTCAAACGTGAATGAACACAGTGCCTTTCCTCTCTGTGCCCTCTGTGCCTCTGTGGTGAAGATTTGCCTTCGGAAACACCCATGCTGATACTCAATCCTGACATCGTGAAGTTCGCGGGCGGGCGCATCGAGGGCGTGGTGGCGGTCGCGCTGGACCGGCGCCCGGCCCGCGAGATCGTCGAGTTCGATGATCTGGGCCCGCACGCAACGTTCGCCGATGTGCCCGAGCAGCGGGTGGAGATCGTGGTGCGCCAGGAGCTGCGCGCCGGTGACCTGAACGCGATGGCGCCGGGCGACACCGGGCTGCTGGAGTTGTGGACGGCGCCAGGAGCGTCGGAGGCCGGCCGGCGCAAGCTGAGCGCCACGGCCGTCTGCCTGCGCATCGAGCATGAGCTGTCGAGGCGGGCGGGGGCGGCGCGCACCATGCGCTTCATCGCGATCAGCGCCAGCAGCGCGACCGACCCGGTGACAATCGCCGACGCCGGAGCGGGGGTCTGAATGAAGGGGAGAGTGGCAAAGTGGCAAAGTGGCAGAGTGGCAAAGTGCAAGGAAACGCTGTGCGCGC
>JBICIE010000008.1:0-13770 GCA_043101635.1 Phycisphaerales bacterium JB039
GTTGCTGATGCGCCCGAAGGCGATGATGGAGCCCTGGCCGACGAGGAAGTTGCCGGGCTTGGCGGAGACGGCGCCGATGGTGACGGCGCCGGTGAGATTCTGACCGATGCGGACATCGGAGTAGAGCGCGCCGCCCGAGACGTCGACGGTCTGCAGGTTGCCGCGCACGAGGATGACGCTGGGGTCGAGCAGGTTGCCGAGGTGGCGTCCGGCCCGGAGGATGTTGACCTGGCCGCTGATGTCGGTATCGAGATCCAGGTCGCGGGCCGCTTCGATGATGTCGATGTTGCCGCGGCTGGTCTGCGTGGTCAGGTCGAGGATGATGTCACCCTCGGTGGACTCGATCGTGCCGATGGGGCCGGTGGAGGGCAGCGAGCCCTGGAGCAGGCCGCGGGTCGTCAGGCGATCGAGCCGGCCGTCCGGGCCGGTGACGTTGATGGCGGTGGCGGTGATGATGTCGGCGGCGAGCGACTCCATGGGGCCGGAGACGCTGATCTCGCTGGTGCGGATGGCGCCGGAGGCGGCGAGGTTGATGAGCCGGCCGACGGTGATGGACGAGCCGCGGATGTTGACGGCGGCCAGGCGGGTGATGGTGTTGTCGACATCGACCGAGGCGCGGCTGAGATTGCGGGCCTCGATGATGTCGGTGACCGAGCCAAGCACATCAATGCGGGTGTCGAGGATGTCGCCGGCTGCGCCGGTGGTGCGAAGCCTCTGGAGGTTGCCGCCGACGACGATGGCGCTCTCGCGGAACTCGCGGTCGCTGCCGGTGGCGGTGGAGTTGCGGAACTCGGCGGCCTCGATGCGCTGGACGGAGTTGAGGGTGTTGACGCGCGAGGCGTCCCAGACGCCGTCGTTGAGCTGCAGGTTGACGACGTTGAGAACGGTGATGGTGGCGCGGACCAGGTCCGTGCCGCGTCCGGTCAGCAGTCCGAGATTGCCCGAGTACCGGGGGTCGTTGTAGCCGGTGACATCGACGTAGTAGGAGCTGAGTTCGGCGACGCTGATATCGACATCGAAGTAGAGGCCGCTGGTGACCTCGATGCGCTCGACGCCGTCGACGCCGCCGGCGATCGCGCGGTCGTTGACGATGAGGTTGCCGGCGACGATCGAGCTGGAGATGGTGGCGCCGGCCTGGTCGGCGATGACGTTGAGGATGTCGTCGTTGGCGAAGATGCCGGTGGTGGACAGCGGCGAATCGGCCCGGGCCAGCAGCCCGTCGCCGACGCGGACATCGATGACGTCGTTGCCGTAGATCGTGCCGAAGATGCCGTTGAAGCGGCCGGCCTGTCCGGCGCCCTGGAAGTTGGCGCGGACGACGCCGACATCGCCGGCGGGAACGAGCACGTCGCCGACGGCGCCGCCGACGTTGACGGTGGGCAGGCTGCCGGCGCGAACGACGATGCCGTTGAGCCAGCCGTCGAAGGGCGAGCCAATGTCGCTGAGGTAGGCGTTGCCGACGCCGAACCCGGCGTCGTTGGTCGGGCGGTCGAGCGCCCCGTTGAAGTCGTTGTCGAGGGGTCCGGTGATGACCAGCGGGGCGCCGCCGGCGGCGCCATCGCCGATGCCGAGGAACGGGCCGATGAGCTGGGGACCCCAGAGGGGGACCTGGGTCCGGCCGAGGTCGCCGCGCTGGATGAGGACCTGGGAACTGACGCCGCCGACATCGATGGCGACGATGTCGCCGCCGGGGGTGAGGTTGACGATTTCAAGGAGCGTGCCGGCGGACTGGACGATCCGGTGGACGTCGATCTGGACATTGCCGAGCAGGGCGATGGAGGACTGGTCATCGCCGCCGAGGACCTGGATCTTGCCGATGGAGATGATGTCGTCGGGGCCGCCTTCGACACCCTGGATCTCCAGGCGCAGGCCGGGGGCGAGGGTGAGCTGGATCTCGCCGATGGCGACGCCCTCGGAGCCGTCGACGGCGACGGTGCGCAGCAGGCCGGCGGTGAGGCCGGTCAGGGCGCTGGCGCCGCGGACGATGATGCGGGCCCGGCCACCGGCGTCGTCGACGACCTCGATGGCCTGGTTGATGATCAGGGGCACGGAGGCGTCGATGGTGGCCTCGGTGTCGATGCGCGGGATGTCGACGAAGCGCAGGTCGGAGCCGGGGCCGAGGTTGAAGGTGACGCCGTCGAGCATGCTCTCGGCGATGCCGTAGAAGATCTCGCCATCGGAGAAGGCGACATCCTGGCTGATGATGAAGCCGCCGACGATGGAGCCCGGTCGGGTGACGAGGTTGAAGGTGTCGCCGCCGACGTGCGAGCCGACGCGGATGAAGCCGACATCGCCGCTGGACTGGGTCAGGCCGGTGCGGATGTTGACGCTCTCGGGGACGTCGACGCCGGGGATGGCGGGGTTGGGCACATCCTGGTCGATGCCGAGGCCGCCGCGGATGTCGACGTAGCCGAGGCGCCCGCCGACTTCGACGGTGACGTTGCGGAAGTCGCCCTCGCGCGGGTTGGCGGCGACGAGCGGGCTGACGCCGACGATGATCTCGCCGAGGTCGCGATCGACGACGATCTCGACGGGGTCAAGCGTCCCGCCCTCGACATCGGAGCCGACGAGCAGGGAGTAGAGCGAGCCGTTGTCGACGGAGATCGATCCGGCGCCGAGGCTCATGTCCTCGTCGAGATCGTTGGCCGAAGGCGTGAAGATCTCGGTCGGGTCGGTCTCCTCGCCGTCGCCGTTGACATAGGCGGTGCCGATGCGCATCGCGCCGAGGGAGCCGGAGAGCAGGTTGACCGTCGCCCCGCCGGTGGTGGCGAAGCCGGCGCCGGTGCGGTAGGCGCCGAAGGTGACGGGCGCCAGGCCGGTGAGCTGAAGGATGTACGACTCGGTGCTGCCGACTGCGCCGTCGATGGCGGTGCTGGTGACGACGAGGTAGTAGACGCCGGGGGCGTTGGGATCGAACCGGAACGAGAAGGCGCCGGTGTTGATGTTGGCCTGGTTGCGCTCCTGGGCGGCGAGGGTGCGCCCGTTGCCATCCATCACGCGGACCAGCAGGCCGGCGCCGAGGGCGTCGGCGCCCTCGATGTAGATGGGGCGGGAGCCGTCGACGACGAAGGCGTAGACGTCGGAAGGGTCCTCGGCGGTGTTCTTCGGGTCGGCGGCGCCGGTCTCGCCGTGGATCTCGATGCTGGTGCCGGCGGAGCCGACGAACTCGGCGCTGAGGATGGTGTCGTTGCGGAAGAAGGAATCGCCGAAGGCGACGCCCTGGAGGACGGTGCGGGCGAACAGCGAGCCGCGCTGCACGAGCGCCTCGGCGGCCTTGAACTCGCCGCCGCCGAGGGTGGCGAGGATGGTGGCCTTCTCATCCTGATCGAGCGAGATGCCGTAGACGGCCTCGCGCTCAAAGTACTGGTAGACATCGCGGGGCGGCCGGGTGGCGGGGCTGTCGAGATCGCCGACGACGGTCACATCCAGCAGGGATCGGCCGGCGACGAGGATCTCGCCGAGCGTGCGCTCGACGAAGAGCTGACCGGTGGTCTTGGTGACGTTGGAGTTGACTTCGTTGACCCACTGGCCGGCGTCGGAGCCGACGACGAACTCGCCGAGGTCGCCGGTGACGGTCATGGAGCCGGGCATGTAGCCGAAGGCGAGGCGATCGGCGAAGCCTTCGATGCGGCTGGAGCCGTGCATGACGCCGTGGATGAAGACGCTGCCGACATTCTGGCCGCCGCGGGCGAAGACGCCCTGATCGGTGCGGTTGAAGTCGAGAGGGCCGCCGAAGATCTGGGCGGGCGCATAGGCCGCCTGGCTGGAGTTGTCGCGCACAAAGGGGCTGCCGACGATGACCGAGCCGGGGCCGGGCGGGAGGCCGACGACGGTGTCGTCGGTGATGTCATAGCCGAAGCCGGCGCCCTCGAACTCGTCGTAGATGCCGAGCAGGTTCTCGACGATGGTCAGGGCGTAGAAGCCGACGGGGGAGTTCTGATTGAAGTCTGCGGCGAGGTCGATACCCGGGGCGATGGCGCCGCCGAAAAGGGTGATGGTGGCGCGCTCGTCGAAGCCGCTGAGGATGAGCTGGCCGATGCCGTCGTTGTACTCGGGGACGCCGTTGTCATCGCGGTCGACCAGCGGGATCTCGGCGTTCTCGCCGACGCCGAGGGCGATGGTGGCGCGCATGTCGCGCCCGTAGAGGTCGAGCAACTGGACCGAAGCGCCGACCGGGCCCGAGAGCACGAGGCGGGCGCCGAAGACGCGGCTATTGATGAGTTCGGCGAAGTTGCCGGGGGGCTGGTCCCACTCGATGTTGTCGACGAAGAAGGCCTCACTGGGCCCGCCGGTGGCGGAGACGCGGATCTCGTCGAACGATCGCAACTCGCCGGTGGCCGGGTCGTTGAATGTGATGTTGAAGCGGCCGACGCCGGTGCCGGGGTTGTCGATGTTCAGGTCGCCGAGTTCGGCGCCGGTGAAGCTGGTGACCTCCTGGCCGCCGTAGAAGAGGGTGAGGCGGATGTTGTCGAGGTCGAGCCCCTGGATACTGCCCGGGGTGGCCAGCGCCTCGAACTGGAAGCGGCGCACGCCGCGGGTTGCGCCGGCGACACCCTCGCCCAGGCCGACGGACATGCTGAAGAACTCGCCGGGATCCATGCGCACGAACAGGCGGGCGGCGTCCCCCTCGCCGACCACTTCCTCGCGGAACTGGAAGTTGTTGGCGGGGAGAATGTTGTGGCGGAGGATGAGCAGCGAGTCGGCGAGCTGGGTTCCGGTGGCGACGTTGACGGCCGCGGCGCCGCCGAGGACATCGTCGAACGCCTCGGTGACGATCTCATCGGGCTCGGGCTGCAGGTCAAGTTCGGGGTCGCCGAAGAACGGCAGCAGGTAGCCGAAGTGGGCGACGGCGGTACCGACACCGGTCTGGGGATTGACGATGTCAGGCGTGATGGTCAGGCTGAACAGCAACTGGCGCGGCTCGAGCGGATCGACCGCGGGGGCGGGCGCCCGGCCGGCAAGCTCGGCGAGACGCGCTGCTGCGCCGTGGTGGGCGCCGGGGGCGCGGCGGGTGCGGGCATAGGGACGACGATGCGACTGACGCGTGCGGTTCATGGCGACTCCTGCCGTCTTGCTCGACGCCTTGGACGCGTGTGGTGGTTTCCCTGCGCCGGCGCGGCCGGCTGGGTCAGGATGGCGCCACCACTGGCTCGACGCGACTCCAAAGGCTCCGCCTCTCGTCTCACGGGGTTCCCGGCCGTTTCCCAGGCCCTCCCCAAGAGGGCCTGAAATGTAGGGGGCCTCTTCGCGGCACGCCGCGTGTGGCGCCGAGTCGCACGACGTAAGAAACGCCCACGACACGGCGTCTGCGCGCCCGCCCGGGCATGGGCCCGGGCCCGGCCCGAGCGGCGACAAGCGGGGGTCGCCTCCGGACCAGTCCAGCCGGGACGGATCGCCGCCCGGCTCTGCGTGCGTGAAGACCGATACGCGAGATCCGCAGCAACAGTTGCGGCGGAGCCCGGGTAGCGGGGCTTCGGCCGATAGCGTACCCGGTCCAGATCCCCGCGCCTAGCCCGCAGGACCAGGCGCGGCGGTTTTTTTGTCGGGCCGGCGCCGGGCGGCCCAGAACCGACAGCCCGCCCAGACCGGCCGGCGCCGGCGGATTCCGGGGCCGATTGCCTTGCCCCCATCAGGCGGGCGGGCCGCCGGGCCGATCCGGAGGGCAGAGAGAGATCTGCCCCGTTTCCCAAGCAATCAGTGAGAGCCCGGCGACGGCGCCGGGAGGGCAGATACACTGCCAGTGGAGGGAGTACGTCCGTGCCGGAGGAGGTCGGCCAGGCTGGGTCAGCCAGCGCCCTGGAAGCGCTCAGCGCATTGCCGGTCGGGGCTCACCTGACCGTCGGCGTGGCGCTGCTGATCGGGCTGGCGCTGTGGCTCTTCGGACGAAAGCTGGCCAAGCCGGCGTTCGCGCTGGTGGGATCGCTGCTGGGCGCCGTGGCCGGGCTGCTGCTGCTGCCGGCGCTGGGGACGCCGCCGATCGCGGACATCCCTTCTCCCTACCTGGGGCTGGGCGCCGGCGCCGTGGTCGGGCTGATCATCGCGGGCTTCGTGTTCCGCTTCACGATGGCGCTGGCCTCGGCGGGGGTCGTGGGGCTGGCGGCGCTGCTGATCTCGAGCATCTATGTCACGGCGAATCCGCCGTCGCCCTCGGAGACCGAATCGGTGGCGACGCCGGCGCTGGCCTCGATTGCGCCGCCCCTGACGCTGTTCCAGCTTCGGCTGCCGGCGGTGCCGGTGGCGTATTCGATTCCGCCCGGGCCGGGCGGCGCAGCGCCCGATGGGCAGCCGGGTCAGGAGCCCGCCGAGGGCGAAGAGGCCGAGACGCCGGACTCGCTGGAAGCCGCGGCCGAGAACGTGCGCGAGTTCGTGGCGGTGCTGGGCAGCGAGATCCAGAGCGTGTGGAGCGCCCAGTCGGAGGAGGGGCGGATCATCGTGCTGGGCTCGACCGTGATCGGGCTGGCGGTGGGCTTCCTGATCGGGCTGGGGGCGCCGAACCGGGCCGCGATCGTGATCACCTCGATGGCGGGCTGCGCCATCTGGATGCCGAGCGTGGTGGTGCTGGCGCACGGATTGGAACTGCCGGGGCGGGACCTGCTGGCGCTGGGGCCGCAGGGCTGGCTCATCGCATGGATGGCCGCGTCGGTGATCGGGATCGGGGCCCAGCTCGTGCTGGCGCGCAAGGCGCCGGCGGAAGAGCCCGCGGCGCCATCTGGCAGCGAGTGAGCAATCAGCCGGCCGGATGCGCTTCCGACGGTTCGGCCGCCGCGCGGTCCGCGGGAGGCGCCTGCTCTGCGGCGATCGAGTCGGCGGGGGTGTACTCAGCCGCGGCGTCGCTGGCTTCCATCAGCCAGTTGGCGAAGACCGCCAGCGCGATGGTCGCAACGGCCCCCACCACTGCCGCAACGCGACGCGAGGGATAGGGCGCCAGACGCACCGACTCGGCCTCGGGGCCGGGATCCTGGAGCATGGCGGCGCCGGCGAGTCGCAGGTAATACCAGGCGGCGATGGCGCTGTTGAGGCCGAGGACGATCACCAGCGGGATCTCGCCAGCGCGGATCGCGCTGGTGAACAGCGGCGCCTTGCTGAGGAAGCCCAGCAGCGGCGGGAAGCCGAGCAGGCTGATGGCGCAGGCGACCAGCGTCCAGCCCAGCAGCGGGTGCGTGGCGCACAGGCCGCGGAGATCGTCGAAAGTCTCGATCTCCTCGGGCTCGCCGTCGGCGCCCTTTCGCTCCAGCGCGGCGAGCACGGCGAAGGCGCCGGCGTTGGTCAGGCCGTAGCCGAGCAGGTAGAAGAGCACTGCGCCGATCCCGCTGGACCAGAAGCCGCCGATGCCGGGGCCGGCGATGACGCCGACGAGGATGTAGCCGGAGTGCGCGATCGAGGAGTACGCCAGCATGCGCTTGACGCTGGTCTGCAGCAGCGCCAGCACGTTGCCGAAGGTCATGGTCAGCGCGGCCATGACCCACAGCAGCACGCGGATTTCCTGCGGCAGGCCGGGATCCCAGCCCACGGTCGTCAGCAGCAGGATGATGGTGACGAAGCCGGCGGCCTTGGGCACGTAGCCGAGCATGGCGGCGACCGGCGCCGCGGCGCCCTGATAGACATCGGGCGTGTAGAAGTGCATGGGGACGGCGGCGATCTTGAAGCTGACGCCGATGATCGCCAGCAGCAGGCCCGCCATGGCGAGGGGGTTGATGTCGCCGGCGAGGGCGGCGGAGATCTCGGTCAGGCGGGTTGCGCCGGTTCCGCCGTAGAGCAGGACGAAGCCGTACAGGAAGATCGCCGCGCCGAGCGCGCCGAGGAAGAAGTACTTGACGGCGGCTTCCTGGGCCCGCTTGCGGTGCGAACTGATCGCGACCATCACGTACGTCGGCAGGCTGGTCAGTTCCAGCGCCAGGAACATCCAGATGAGGTCGGCAGCGCTGGCGCACAGCATCAGGCCGGTGATGCTGAACAGGAACAGCGCGTAGTACTCGGCCCGGGTGGTGCGCAGCGGGTTGAAGCGGCGCAGCCCGCCGGCGATGTCGGCCTCCTCGCGCCGATCCACGACGCCGGTCTGGGCCAGCAGCAGGGCCAGGCCGACCGCGGCGGCGGAAGCCTTGAAGAAGGGCGCCAGATAGGGCATGGCGCCGCCGGAATCCTGCCCGGTCGTCAGGGCCAGCACGAAGGCGACGATGAGCCCGGCGCCGGCGATGGGCCCGCACAGCTTGCGGATGGCGGCCTCGGGGCTGAGGCCAACGACCATGACGATGCAGGTCGTCAGGAAGAGGGCGATCTCCGGCCAGATGTAGGCGATCTTCTCGATCAATGCCCGGCCTCCTGGGGAGCGGGGGTCGAGCTGCGCGGCGCGGCGGGGGGCGCCGCTGTCGCAGCGCGGGCATCGGCGGCACGGGCAATCGGGCCCTGGAACATGGCAACGGTCTGATTGACCGGCGCCCGAAGGCCGTCGATCACCGGGGCGGGATAGACGCCGAGGAACAGGCAGCCGACGGCAAGCGGGATCAGCAGGCCGATCTCGCGCCGGCTGAGATCCTGCGGCAGGGCGCTGTGATGATCGTGATCGTCATGGCCATCGGGCAGCACGACCGGTCCGAAGCAGACCTTGCCGACCATGTACAGCAGGTACATCGCGGCGACGATCATGCCGGCGCCGGCGAAGGCGGCAAACCAGGGACCGAGACTGCCACCAGTGGCGCCGGGCAGATCGCCCCACGCCGACGCCTGAAAGGCGCCGAAGAGGCAGAGGATCTCGCTGATGAACCCGTTGAGACCGGGCAGGCCGACGCTGGCGAGCGTGAAGAAGACCATGAAGCTGGCCCAGACGGGCATGACCTTGCCGAGACCGCCCAGTTCGCGCATGGAGCGCGTGTGGTAGCGCTCGTAGATCATGCCGACCATGAGGAACAGGGCGCCGGTGCTCAGCCCGTGGTTGATCATGTAGAGCACCGAGCCGGTCAGGCCGGTGGCGTTGAGCGCAACCAGCCCGAGGACGCAGAAGCCGAGGTGGCTGACCGAGGAGTAGGCGACCAGCTTCTTGACATCGGTCTGCACCCAGCAGATCAGACCGGCGTAGAGGATGCCGACGATGCTGACGACGGCGATGGCCGGGGCGTAGGCGACAACGGCGTCCGGCGCAAACGGCAGCGCAAAGCGGTAGATGCCGTAGGTGCCCAGCTTCAGCAGCACACCGGCAAGGATGACGCTGCCGGCCGTCGGCGCCTCGGTGTGGGCCAGGGGCAACCACGTGTGCAGTGGGAACAGCGGCACCTTGACCGCAAAGCCGAGCAGCATGGCGCCGAGGACGAGGGCCTGCTCGTGTGCACTCATCTCGATCGCGGCAGCGCCGAGGGTGGCGATGTCGAACGTCCAGGCCCCGGACAGGCGCCACTGGAACATCGCGACATATACGAGACCGGCGAGGGCGATGATGGAGCCGGTGAAGGTGAACAGGAAGAACTTGGTCGCGGCCTTCTTGCGGTTGGTCGAGCCGTACTGATGGATCAGCACGTACATGGGGATGAGCGTGAACTCGAAGCAGATGTAGAAGAAGATCAGGTCGCGGGCGCAGAAGACGCCGGTCATGGCCGCCTGCAGGATCAGCAGCCAGGCGTAGTAGCTGCGGGTGCGCTCGGTAATCGCGGTGAAGGAGCCGATGACGCAGATCGGGCCGAGCAGGATGGTCAGGGCGACCAGCAGCAGGGCGACCGAATCGACGCCGACGGAGAGCTGGACGCCAAGCTCGGGGACCCAGGCGAAGGCGCTTTGGAACTGCATCTCGGCGGCCCGGGACCAGTCGAACCGGAAGAGCGCTCCGATCCCCCCCACCACCGGCAGGAGCGACCCGAGGGTGGCGATGCCGCGGGCGCGCTCGGCGGGCGCCGCGGCGATCAGCGGGCCGCAGGCGAGGGGAATCAGGATGAGCGCCCAGAGGATCAACCGTTCTCCATCACATCAGGGCCCACGCGAGCAGGAGCAGCAGCAGCGCGACACCGCCGGCCATGCCCACGGCGTAGCCGTGCAGTTCGCCGCTCTGGCTCGGGCGCAGCGCGGCGCCGAGCAGGCGGGGCAGGAAGCCGGCAAGATTGACAAGACCATCGACGACGAGCCGGTCGAAGGCGTGGAAGATGTGCGAGAGGGCCCGCAGCGGCTTGCGCAGCAGGAAGTCGTAGAACTCGTCGACGTACCACTTGTGCTGGGCCCAGCCTGCCAGCGCAGACTGGGTGATCGCCAGGTTGTCCGCGGCTGAGCGGGCCGCGCCGGTGCGCCCGCGGTAGTGCAGCAGCCAGGCGACGGCGATGCCGATCAGCCCGACGCCGGAACTGACGAAGTACATCGCCTTGTGCGGGTCCATGCCCAGGAACGAGCCATGGGCGGGGCCGGTCTCATCGGCGACGAGCATGACGCCGGAGCCTGCCGCGGCGTGGCCGTCGCCGGCGTCATCAGCCTCATCGTATAGGCCGGCGGGGTTGGCCGACGAGTCGTGGACCATGCCGCCGACCCAGCCGTGGTGCTTGCCGACGAAGTACGTCGGCGCGGCGAGGATGCTGGCAACGGCCAGAATCACCAGGACGGTGTTGATGGCCCACCCCGGGGCGTGGGGATGGAAATGCCCGCCGGCGCCGTGGCGCCCGGCGCCGCCGTGCCCGGCCTCCTCGGCGAAATGCTCCTCCTCGGCGGCTTCGGCCCCGTGATGGGGATCGGCGCCGTGGAACTCCTCGCCGGGGTGATATTCCTGGGGGCCGACGAAGACGCGGAAGAAGACGCGGAAGGTGTAGTAGGCGGTCAGCCCGGCCGTCAGCAGCAGAATCCAGCCGATGAGCGCCGCCTTGGGCGTGACGAACGACTCGGCCAGGATCATGTCCTTGCTGAAGTAGCCGGCGGTGAGCGGCGCCCCGGCGAGATTGAGGCAGCCGACGAGCATGGCGATCGCGACGATGCCCCAGCCCTTCATGAAGCCGACGCCGCTGAGCTTGCGCAGATCGAGCTGTCCCGCGAAGCCGTGCATCACGGCGCCGCAGCAGAGGAACAGCGTGGCCTTGAAGAAGGCGTGCGTGAAGACGTGGAACGCCCCGCCGGCCGCGGTCAGCACGCCGAGCCCGGCGAACATGTAGCCGAGCTGGCTCACGGTCGAATACGCCATGATGCGCTTGATGTCGAACTGGGCCATGCCGATGGTGGCGGCCAGCAGGGCGCTGATCGTGCCGACCCACGCCACGATCATCAGGGCGTGCTCAGAGACCTGGAAGAGCGGGTAGGTGCGCGCGATGAGGTAGACGCCGGCGGTGACCATGGTCGCGGCGTGGATCAGGGCGCTGACGGGCGTCGGGCCCTCCATGGCGTCGGGCAGCCAGACGTACAGCGGGAACTGGGCGCTCTTGCCGAAGGCGCCGACCATCAGCAGCAGGGCGATGCCCTGCACGCTCATGGGGATCTCGTCCCAGTGGCCCGCCGTGGCGCTCTGGTAATACCCCTCGATGAGGGGCCACAGCTCGGCGTACTGCACGGTGCCGAACTTGACGAACGTCAGCATGACGCCCAGGGCGAGGCCGAGGTCGCCGATGCGGTTGACGATGAACGCCTTCTTGGCGGCGGCGACGGCGCTGGGCTTCTGATAGAAGTACCCGATGAGCAGGTACGAGCACAGGCCGACACCCTCCCAGCCCAGATAGAGCAGGAGCAGGTTGTCGGCCATCACCAGCGTCGACATCATGAAGACGAACAGGTTGAAGCCGAAGAAGAAGCGGCTGTAGCCGACACCGAGATCACCGGCCATGTACTCGCTGGCGTACAGCGCAATCAGCGCGCCCAGACCGGTGACGAAGAGCATCCACAGCATCGTCAGCGAGTCGATGTACAGACCGAGATTCGCGGTCAGGCTCTGGCCGGCGCCATCGCCCCACTGCACATCGATCCAGCGGAAGAGCGTCGTGAGGTCGGCGCCGGCGCGGCCGGACTCGCCGGCGAACAGCGCCAGCGTCAGGGCGAAGGCGACGCCGAGGCAGGTGACGCTGATCCATGCCGGAAGCTTGCTCTGCACCCGGCGGGCCGCGCACACGGCGCACAGCACAGTTCCGGCGAGCGGCAGCGCCAGGACGATCCACGCCAGCGCATGAAGGCCGGCGCCCGATGGGGCCTGGGCGACGGTGGCAAGCGTCATGGCGCCGGCGCCGGTCATCCGCGCAGCTCCTGCCAGTCCTGGGCGCTGAGGGTCTCGCGCCGGCGGAAGAGATAGACGACGAGGGCCAGGGCCATCGCCGCCTCCGCCGCGGCCACGGTGAGCACGAAGATCACGAATGTCTGCCCGTCATGATTGAGGTGGTAGCGGCTGAAGGCGATCAGCGCGATGCCGGCGGCCTGGAACATCATCTCCGTGCACAGGAACATGATGATCAGGTTGCGCCGCGTCAGGAAGCCGATGAGCCCGAGCCCGAACATGAGGGCCGAGACCAGCAGGTAGTGGGCCAGAGTGGCCTGGCTCATCAGGGCGGGATAGTCGGCCTGGGCGAGCGTGAACGTCACCGCGCGCCTCCCTGCGCAAGGCGGGTTGCAGCCCGGGCCTTCGCCTCCTCATCCTCCTGGGCCTGCTTGCGGGCCAGAACGACCGCGCCGAGCATGGCCATCAGCAGGATGACGCCGGCGATCTCGATGGCGCCGGGATAGTCGTTGAGCAGGGAGAAGCCCACGCCCTCGACGTTGCGCAGTTGCAGATCCTCGGGCCAGGCAACGAGGCGCAGGCCGTCTTCGCCGGTCACCGCAGCGGTGCGAGCCTCCGGGTCGATCAGATAGCGCTCGTCGGGGCCGCGGGCCAGGGTCTCGCCGGGCTGGAGCAGGTCCGCCTCCTGCAGGGCCATTGCGACGCGCTGGGGAAGCTGGGCGACGATCGCGTCTGAGGTGGGCTCGACGGGCGCGGGCAGCGCCGGCACGCCCCGGAAGATCATGGTGGTCAGTGCGGCCAGCAGCACGAATGCGGCGAGGGTCGCCACCGCCGGCTCGCGTCCGATGGCGTCGTACTCGGGCAGGTCGTCGAGTTCGTGCTCGGTCGGCGACTGGGTCGCCAGCATGATGACGAACAGGTAGGTGATCAGGATGGCGCCGGCGTAGACGATG
This sequence comes from Phycisphaerales bacterium JB039, assembly GCA_043101635.1. Taxonomy (GTDB): domain Bacteria; phylum Planctomycetota; class Phycisphaerae; order Phycisphaerales; family UBA1924; genus CAYMJK01. The sequence goes on from JBICIE010000008.1 coordinate 13,108, forward strand.
ATCAGCGCAAAGGCCATGAACTCGGCGCTGAGCAGCAGGTACAGGCCGGCGGTGGCGAGGATGCTGAGGATGAAGTAGAGCGCGGCGTACACCGGGCGCGGATGGGTGATGACGCGCAGGCAGGCGCCGAGAGCGATCAGCGCGAAGATATAGAAGAAGGGGTTGGGCAGCCCGGCCCCTTCGGTTCCCAGGGCCTTGACGCTCAGCAGCACGATGAGCAGACCGGCGCCGACCGCCGCGACGACCGCGCCGATCTGCTGGGGGCTGACGCCTCGGCGCGGGATCGCGATGGACACACCGATTGCGCCGATCCCAAGAGCCACATACAGAAGAATGGGATTGATCAACGCGTCCACGGACGTTCCAGGGGCCCGCCCAGAAAAATCCTGGGCCAGGCACGGCGCCCGGCGCAGGGGCTCAGACAGTAGATCCGACGCGTGAGGGCTTCCACCGCGCTGCGCCGTGTGCGGCCGGTACCATCCGCCCCATGAGCCCCCTGCGCAGGCGGGACATCCCCAACGCCCTGACGCTGCTGCGACTGGTTCTCGCCGCGGCGACCATCGGGCTGCTCAGCGCCTGGCCGGGGCCGACCGGGGCCTCGCTGGACCTGATGCTGCTGGGCGGCGCCGCCCTGTTAGCCATCGGCGGCGTCGGTGATGGCCG
>JBICIE010000009.1:0-76872 GCA_043101635.1 Phycisphaerales bacterium JB039
TCGATGATCGGCACCGAACTGAGCGCTGCGATCTCACGCATCCGCCCCGCCAGCGCGTCGGCCCCCTTGGCGACCACCTTCGGCGCCCGCATCCGCCTGGCGTCGTACTTGATCGCCACGGCAAAGTGCGTCGGGTTGGTCACGACGACGTCGGCCGACGGCACCGCCTGACGGATCTGCTGCAGCGCGATCTTCTGGGCCATGCGCAGGCGCCTCGCCTTCATCTGCGGGTCGCCCTCCAGGCCCTTGCGCTCCTCCTTGACTTCCTCGCGCGTCATCCGAAGGTCGCGGGTGTGCTGCCATCGCTGATAGAGGAAGTCGATCAGCCCGATCACCAGCATCAGCGCCAGAAGCCACAGCACCAGTTCGAGGATGATCACCCCGGCCAGGCGCGACGCCCCGCGCAGATCCAGCAGCGGCAGCGTGATGATGTCCGGCATCCGGCGCTGGACAACCAGCGCGCTCACCAGCGTCACCACGCCCAGCTTGACCACATTCAGCGCGGTCTTGACCAGCCCGCGCACGCCGAAGATGCGCTTGGCCCCGGCGATGGGATTCAGCCGGCTGAGCTTGGGCGTCAGCGGCCGCGCCGAGATCGTGAAGCCGACCTGCGCCACCTGCGCCAGGTACCCGACCGCCGCGAGAATCACCATCGCCGGCAGCAGCATCCACACGATGCGCTCGGCCGCCCACGCCGACAGGGCCGCGATCGAATCGACGCCCCACGGCGTGCCCGGGGCGCGCCCTTCGAGCACCGCCGCCATCACGCCGGCCATGGTCCGTGCGATCATCGCCCCCAGGACCAGCAGTGTCGCCAGCCCCGCCGCCAGCGTGACGGCGGCGCTGAGATCCTGACTGCGCGCGACCTGGCCCTCCAGGCGCGCCTCCTGTCGGCGCCGCGCGGTCGGCTGTTCGGTCTTCTCGCCGAGCTGCTCAGCCACCGGGCGCTCCTCCCGGCGTCGCCCGGGCCATTCCGGGCGACGTGACCCACTGCTCGATGTGCCCGAGGGCCTGCTCGATCTCCACGCCCGCGACGCTGTCGACCGCCTTCAGCGCCAGCGCGATGACACCCAGCCCGATCATGATCTTGATCGCAAAGCCCACGCTCAGAATGTTGATCTGCGGCATGGTCTTCATGACCAGAGCCATCCCCACCAGCGCAAGCGTCGAGACCGCCAGCCCCGGCGCCGCCACCCGCAGCCCGATCTCAAACGAGGCGCCGAACAGCCCGAGGATCGCCTCGGCCGGCAGGCCGGTGGCCCAGAACGTCCCCACCGGCGCCGACTGGAAGGTGAGCACCAGGGCGGCGAACATCGCCTCCATCCCCCCAAGCGTGACGAACGCCCCCAGCGCCAGGTAGAACATCAACTGCCCGACGACATCCGTCTGCGTGTCCTGCTCCGGGTTGAACGCCCGCGCGACGCTCAGCCCCATCTGGTAGCCCATCAGCATGCCGCCAAGCTCGAAGGCGACCAGCGGGATGCTGGCGAGCAGCCCGATGCCGACGCCGATGAGCGCCTCACCGAAGGCCATCATCGCCAGCGTGTAGATGTCGGCGTCCGGCGGCGCAGCGCGCGCGAAGGGATACACCGCCGCGGCCATGGACAGGGCCAGGGCGACGCGGGCCTGGCGTGGCAGCACGCGGCTGCCCAGAATCGGCGCAAACAGGAACAGTCCGAGCAGGCGCGCCAGCACCAGCATGAACGGCGGGATGTGCTCCAGCAACTCAGTCATTCGTGCCGCCCGCGCCACCGGCGCCGTCCCGCCACGGCGCTCCTGCCTCTCTGCTCGCCCATCTGCGCCCTGCTCTCTGGCCTTGCTAAAACAGCTTGAACATCTCCTCGGTGAATTCGACCAGGCGCAGCACGATCCACGGCATCAGCACCGCCGCCACCACGGTCATCGCGATGATCTTGGGCACGAAGGTGAGCGTCTGATCCTGGATGCTCGTCACCGACTGGATGATGCTGATCACCAGCCCCACGACCACACCAGCCCCGAGAATCGGCGCCACGATCAGCAGGGCGGTCAGCAGCGTCTCGCGCACCAGGAAGACCGTCGATTCGTCGTAGTACATCCGCTACCTCATCACTCCCACGCTCAGCAGCGCCTGCTCCACCACCGGCGCAATCATGGCAACCGGCTCGACCACCGGCCCGGTCACGAAGCTCTCCAGCAGGCTGCCGACCACGAGTTGCCACCCGTCCACCAGCACGAACAGCAGCAGCTTGAACGGCAGACTGATCAGCACCGGCGGCAGCATCATCATGCTCATCGAGATCAGGAGGCTCGCGATCACGATGTCGATCACCAGGAACGGCAGGTACAACCGGAAGCCCATCACGAAGGCGACCTTCAATTCGCTGAGCAGGAACGCCGGCACCAGGCTCACCATGTCGACATCCGCCCGCGTGATGCTCTCCGGCTCGCTCGTGTCCACCCCCCGGTAGTTCAGCACCATGTACAGGCTGGACCAGTTTCCCGTCGCTTCGATCTGCCCGAACATGAAGTCGCGCAGCGGCTGCTTGGCCCGGTTCCACAGCTCTTCATGGTCGGTGATCTCGCCGGTGCGGTACGGGACGACCGCCTCGTCGTAGATCCGGTCGATCGTCGGCGTCATCACCAGCAGCGTGAGAAACAGGCTCAGGCCCAGGATCGCCTGCGGCGGCGGCAGCGACTGCGTGCCCAGCGCCTGGCGCAGCAGCCCCAGCACACAGATGATGCGCACGAAGCAGGTGCACATCAGCATGATCGACGGGACCAGCGCGATCACCGTCAGCAGCACCAGGATGTTCACCGCCGCCGACAGCCCGGCCGGGCCGTCGCCCCCGGCCTGCGGCAGCGCCTTGGCAGCGCTGTCCAGCACGGAGACGGGGTTCAGCGTCAACTCCGGCGCGCCCGGCGCCGAGATCGCGGCAGAGGCCGACGCCGGATCGACCGGCGGCCCCATCACCGGTTGGGCAGAAGCGCCCGCACACAGCGGGCCGGCGACCAGCAGCGCCGCAAGCAGCCAGCGCAGCGCCCTCATCCCACTGCCCCCTCGACCCGCCGGTACGGATCGCCGGAGAGCCAGGGATCCTCGGGCTCTGAGGCGGTGTCCCAGAGCTCAACCCGATCGCCATCTTCGGAGTACTCAATCAGGCGCAGCGGCTCGGCGCCATCCATCTGCGCCAGCTCCTCATCCGTCGCATCGAACTGGCGCAGCATGCTGCGGAACCGCCCGGCCAGCGACTCACCGGCCTCATCGCGGCAGCGCTCGACCAGGCGCGCAACCTCCTCGGGATCGGTCATCTCGCAGAGCGGCCGGAACGAGGCCCCGGCGCCGAGGCGCCCGAAGCGGCTCTGGGCCAGCAGCAGCACCCGGCGGTCGACCTTGAGCAGCACCAGTGTCAGCCCACGCGACACCGGATAGCGGGCCAGCACCTCCAGCACGCCGGATGGCGCCCGCCCGCCGGCGCCGAGCGCCAGCGCCAGCCCGCCGCGGGAGACCGCCCATTGCCGGTACGCGGCCGCCGCGACGGCCAGCAGCGCCACGACTGCCGCCAGCGAGATGACGGTCCGGCCCACGCCGACGCCCGTCCCCGGCTGGGCGGGCCCCAGGGGGGCGCTCTCTGCCGGCCGGGCGCCGCCCAGCGGAAGCGCCTCGATGCCGCTCGCCGCGTCGGCCCGGGCGCCGGTCTGCGCAGCGCCAGGCCGCGAGTCGGTCATCGCAGGCGGCTGCGCCAGGCCGAATCCGTCCGGCGCCGGCGGACCGAGCGGCTGCGCCGCGCCCATCAGCGGCGTCAAAACCAGCGCGATGAGTCCCGTCGCTACCCGCACATTGCCATCCTGGCACTCGCGGCGGCGCTCCGCGCCGCCGGCCGGCGGTCAGCCGGCGGCTTCCTGCTCTACCCGTTCCCTGGCCTCGTCGAGGATCTCGCTGATCCGGATGCAGAAGTTGTCGTTCAGCACCAGCACCTCGCCGCGGGCCACCGGCCGGCCGTTGACATAGACGTCGACGGGATCGCCGGCGAGCTTGTCGAGTTCCACCACCGCGCCTTCGCCCAGGCGCAGCACATCCTCGACGAGCATGCGCGTGCGCCCGAGTTCGATGCGCACGTTGAGATTGACATCCGAGAGCAGATCGAGCCCGCGCCCGGCCGCCTCGGCGCCGTCGGCCCCGCTGAAGCTCGGCATCTCGACGGGTCTGGGCGCCGCCCCGGGGCGCGCCTTGGCGCCTTGACCTGCCCCGGCCGCCGATTGCGCTTCCAGGCCGCGGATGGCGTCCTGGGCGGCGCGCAGCGCGCGTTCGGCCTCGCTGGCCGCGGACTCGCCCGCCTCCGGAGCCGGCACATCGCCACCCGCCGCCGCGTGCTCGGTGGGGTCCCGCTGTGGATCAGTTGTGGATTCGTCAGTCATCGTCGCGCCGGCTCCGCCAGTGCGCAGCGCTCGCCGCGCGGCTGGTGCATCGGCGAGCGCCGGCGCCCTGCCCCAGAATTGCCGATGTTCGGCAGCTTCTGCGCGATTCAGTACCCCGGGATGCCCTTGCACTGGGCGATGATCACCCGCTCGACGCGCTCGGCTCCGTCCGGATCGGTCCCGAAGATCTCCGTCACCAGGGCACGGAGCTGACGCTGGATGGTCAGCAGTTCCGGCTCCTTCAGGTGCGTGTGCTGGGCCTTACGGATGATGAGGCCGACACCCTCGGCGATCTCGGCCTTGCGCCGTTCGAGGATCTTGTTGACCAGCTCCTCGTTCTTGCGCCGGACCTTCAGGTAGATGTCGATCTCCCACAGCCAGAGCTGATTCGTCGAGAGGTTCGGGTACTGGCCGCTGAGGAGCTGGATCTCGACCAGCGCCTCCTGGTCGTTGTCCTCATCGATCAGTTCCGCCGACGCGACCTCGGGCGTTCGTCCCGTCATCCGCATGAACGTGTAGACGCCGGCGCCCTCGACGAGCATGATGGCGGCCACGACCGCCAGCGTCTTGATGGGCAGCTTCCCCGCCTTGCTCTCCGCGGGCGCCGACTGATCCTGCGCCTGGGCCATAATCCGTCCTCCGTCAGGGGCGTCCTGTCCAGTGGGGATCGGGGTGCCGCTCCTCCAGCGCCACCTCGGTCTGGTAGATCTGCACGCGCCGATTCTGCGCCTGGCCCGGTCCCGGCCGCCGGCTGGCGACCATCGGCTCGGCGTCGGCGATCGCCATCGGAATGAGCAATCGGCGATCCACGCCGCACTCATCGACCAGGTAGTCCATCACCCGCTTGGCGCGCCGGTAGGACAGGTCCGCCAGGTCGTAGCCGCTGGTCTGGTCCTCGGCGCCCCAGGCGTGTCCGCGGATCTCAATCTTGTACGCCGAGCCGCGGAGCTTCGGAGCGACGGACGTCTTCAGCGTCCGCTCGACGGCGTCGGTCAGCTCGTCGCTGGCGGGCTCGAACGGCAGCGAGCCCCCCACGGCGAACTTCGCGCCCTCGAACAGCGTGCTGGTCGTCCGCTGCTCGCCCTCGATGTTGTCCTCCACCGTCTCAGCCGGCTTGTACGGCTCGATGGTGTCCTGCCCGAAGCTGTCCTTGGGGCTCAGGTGCGGGCTGTTGGGCGGAGCGTTGGTGTCCACCTTGCCAACACCGCCGACGTACCCGAAGGCCTGGTGGATCGACTTGACCACATCCTGATAGTCACGCTCCTGCTTCAGTTCGCTGAAGGCCGCCAGCAGGATGAAGAAGCACAGCAGCAGCGACATCATGTCGCCGTAGGTGACGACCCATTCCGGGACACCGGCGGGCGCCTTGCGCTTCTTCGCCATCGCTCAGGCCGCCTTTTCCTGCTGCATCGCGTCCCGATCCGCCGGCGGAAGGAAGGTCAGCAGCTTGGCTTCCACCACGCGCGGGTTGTCGCCGGACTGGATCGACATCACGCCGGTCACGATGATCGTCTTCACCAGCGCTTCTTCGATGTCCCGGGCCGCCAGCTTGTCGGCCAGCGGCGACGCCACCACGTTGGCAATCAGGGCCCCGTACAGCGTGGTGATCAGCGCCACCGCCATGCCCGGGCCGATCGCCGAGGGATCATCCATGTTCTTGAGCATGAAGATCAGGCCCATGAGCGTCCCGATCATGCCGAAGGCGGGAGCGTACTTGGCGAGGGCGTCGAGGATGGCCTTGCCCTGGGCGTGCCGCTCCATCAGCGCTTCCAGTTCGGTGTCGAGGATGGTCTTGATGAGTTCGGGGTCGGTTCCGTCGACGGCCATCTTCACGCCGCGGACGATGAACGGGTCCTTCATCTCCGGGATCAGGTTCTCCAGGCTCAGAATCCCCTCCCGCCGGGCCACCTCGGCGTAGCGGACCAGCTCGCGGATGGTCTCGGTCGGATCCGGCGGCACGCTGCGGATCGCCTTGAGGATCACCTTGTGCACCTTCAGGATCCGCGCCAGCGGGAACGAGATCACCATCGCCCCCAGCGAGCCGACCAGCACGACCATCACGCTCGTGGGATCGATCATCGCCGGGATGCTGCCACCGCCGAGCACGACCCCGATCAGGATCGCCAGCACGCCGAGCACCAGGCCGATAATCGTCCCGATATCCAAGACCGATCCTCCGTCCACCAGCGCGCGATGGCGCCCGCCAGAGGATCATCGGACCGCCTTATTGGGCACTTAAACCGGCTTCCGACTACGGCTCATCGGCTTCCGGCTTCGTCGGCGCCGTTCCCGCGCGATGCTCTCAGCCCGGCCCGGACGAAGACCACGAACGCGCCGATCAGCCCGGCGACCATGCAGACCAGCAGGAAGATCGGGCTGGTCCCGAAGATCCAGTCGATCCCGAGCCCCAGCAGAACCCCGCCCACGACGGTCCAGGCGAAGTCCACGCCGATCGCCCACGCTCCCATGCGCTGGCGAAGACCGCGCCCGGGGCCGGCGCTGTTCATCCCAGCGCCCTGTGGGCAAAGGCCCGCCCGTGCTTGATCGCTTCCCTGACCTTCGAGATATCGGACCCGCCGCCCTGGGCCAGCTCCGGCCGGCCCCCACCCTTGCCACCGAGCACCTGGGCCACCTCGCGCACCCAGTCGCCGGCCCGCAGGCCGGCAGAAATCGCCGGCTTGGGGCACGAGGCGATCACGGAGACTTTCCCTTCATACTCATCCGGGCTCAGGAGCATCACGGCCGCCGCCGGGAGCGTGTCCTGAATCGTGCGTGCGGCCTGCTGGAGGGCGCCGCGGTCATCGCCCAGGTCGATCGTGGTGATCACGACGCGATCCCCGGCCGTCTGGGCCGCCGCGGCGATCCGCTGGGCCGCCTGCACCGCCTCCGCGGCCCGGGCCTTCGCGGCCTGCTTGCGGGCCAGCTTGACCCGCTCCTGGAGATCCGCCAGCGCGTCGCGCAGCATGGCCTTGCGGCTGACGGGCATGGTCAGTTCGTCGATGGTCTGCGCAATGTCCGCGGCTTCGCTGGCCAGTTCGGCCCCGTCGAGGTCGGAGGCGGCCTCGATCCGGCGTCCCATGGCCTCGGCCGCCTCGATCGCAGCCCGGGCCGGGGCCCGCGTCAAGGCCACGACGCGCCGCACCCCTTTGGCGACGGCCTCCTCCTGCGTGATGCAGAACGCCTCGGCCTGGCTCGTGCTGGCAAGGTGGGTTCCGCCGCAGAACTCGATCGAGACCTCGCCCCACGCCGGGTGCGCCGGGTCGTCGGCGATGTCCTGCACCGGCTGCCCGATCGAGACGATGCGCACCGGGTCGGGGTACTTCTCTCCGAAGACGGCGCGCAGCCCGTTGATCTGGCGTCCGACCATGAGCGGGACGATGTCGGCGTAGACGGTGAGATCCTGCTCGATCTGGCGGCGGACCATCTGCTCGACCGCGGCAAGCTGCTCTGGCGCGACCGGATGCGTGGCGTCGAAGTCAAAGCGCAGGCGATCCGGCGCCACCAGCGAGCCCTTCTGGTCGGCGCCCTCCCCCAGCGCGCGGCGCAGCGCGAAGTTCATCATGTGGGTGGCGGTGTGGTTGGCCGCGGTGCTGAGACGGCGGGCGTTGTCGATGTTGACCTGCACGGTCTCGCCGGCCTTGAGCTGCCCGCGCACCACGGCGCCGATGTGCAGCACGTACCCGCCAAAGGCCTGGGTGTCCTCGACGCGGAACTCGCCGCCCTTGCACTGCAGGCGGCCGACATCCCCGACCTGGCCGCCCGCCTCGGCGTAGAAGCAGGTGCGATCCAGCACGATGCCGATGCGCCGCACCTTCTCCGCAGCGCTGACGGTCTCGTCAAAGGTGGCGCCGGTCCAGATAGCGCGGATGCGGGCGTTGATGGCGCGGGCGTGGTACTTGTCCGAGTCGTCAGTCGGGCGCACGTTGAGGCGCTTGAGGCGGACGATGGCGTCGCCATCGAGCGCCAGCCCGGCGCTTGCGGTCTTGGCCGCGGCCCGGGCGCGGTCGCGCTGCTCCTCCATGAGGCGCTCGAAGCCCTCGGTATCCACCGACAGGCCGCGTTCCTCCGCCATCATCTGTGTCAGATCGAGCGGGAAGCCGTAGGTGTCGTAGAGTTGGAACGCATCTTCAGCCGTTATCACCGGGTGGGCCCCATCGTGGGCCCGCCAGTCGACACCTGCAGTGTTGTACTTCCCCCTATCGCCTTGCGATCGCAGTTCGGGTGCTTTCTGTTCCACCACGAAAGCCTCTGGCTGGTCGTTGCCTCGACTTGCTTCTTCCGCAACCAACCGATCCCCGGCACGTGTCGCAGCTCCCTCAAACAGATCAAAGCCCCGGTCCAGCGTCCGTGCGAAGCTCTCCTCCTCTTCGAGGACGATCTCGCGCACCCGCTGCGGGTTCTTCCGCAGTTCGGGGAACGCCTCGCCCATGTGCTCGACGACTACCGGAACAAGCTGTGACAGCAGCCCCGGCTTGGCGTGCAGCATCTGGCTGCCGAAGCGCACCGCCCGGCGCAGGATGCGCCGCAGCACGTAGCCGCGCCCCTCGTTGCTGGGCACTGCGCCGTCGGTGATCGCAAACGTCAGCGTGCGGATGTGATCGGCGATCACGCGGTAGGCCATGTCCACCCGGTCGGGATCGGCCGCGCCCACGCGCCCCTCGTACGGGCGCACGCCGGTGAAGTGCTCAATCGCCTCGAACAGCGGGAAGAACAGGTCCGTGTCGTAGTTGGAGGTGGTGTTCTGCAGGATCGAGCACAGCCGCTCCAGCCCCATCCCCGTATCCACGTGCTTCGCCGGCAGGGGCCGCAGTTCGCCCGACTCCTGCCGGTCGAACTGGATGAACACCAGGTTCCAGATCTCCAGCACGCTGGGATCGTCGGCGTTGACCAGCCCCGCCGCGTCGCGCCCGCCGACGCGGTCGTAGTGGATCTCGCTGCACGGGCCGCACGGCCCGGTCTCGCCCATCTCCCAGAAGTTGTCCTTCATCGAGCCCGGGAGCACCCGCTCGGGGGGAAGATGGCGCAGCCACAACTCGCGGGCCTCGTCATCGGGCGCCAGGCCGCCCGCCTCGTCGCCGCCGAAGTACGTCGCGTACAGCCGGTCGGGCAGGATGCCGCAGGTCCCGGTCAGGTACTCCCACGCGCAGGCGATCGCCTCGGCCTTGACGTAGTCGCCGAAGCTCCAGTTGCCCAGCATCTCGAAGAAGGTGTGGTGGTAGGTGTCCTTGCCGACATCCTCCAGGTCGTTGTGCTTGCCGCCGGCCCGGATGCACTTCTGGCTGTTCACCGCCCGCTGGAGTCCCTCCAGCGAGCTGCCGGGCTCGACCTGGCCCAGGAACAGGGGCTTGAACTGGTTCATGCCGGCGTTGGTGAACAGCAGCGTCGGGTCGGCGTGCGGAACGACCGGCGCCGAGGGCACATGCGTGTGCTCGGCGCCCGTGCGGGTCCGGAAGAAGTCGATGAACGACTGGCGAATCTGTGCGCTGGTGGGTCGGCCCATGGGCAATGGTAAGGCGGGGCGGCGCCGGACCCGTAACGACACCGGCTCGGGAAAGCCGTCGGCCGCAGGGCGCCGTGCGTCCGACCGGCCGTACCCTCTGCGTCTTGCGCTGCTCCCCTGCCGCTTCGATGTCGGTCCTGCTGGCCCTGGCCGCCGCCAGCGCGCCCGTGGCGCAGGCCCAGGAGGATGCCCCCGAGCCGGCCGGCCTGCCGCTGGCGATGCTCGGCGAGTCGCCCAGGTCCTTCGGGGCCCCCGATTCGGTCTGGGGCGCCGCCGGGCTGGGCTATGCCGACGACCTCTCCGAGAGCGTCGACAGCTACCTGTGGGCCACGTACTCCTGGTTCATGGTCCAGGATGTGGAACTCGCCCTCGAGGGCGGCCTCTGGAACCACGACCAGCCCGGCGACGACGCCGCCAGCCTGAGCCTGAGCACGATCGTCCGCTGGCACTTCGTCAACGCCGGCGGGTGGACGGTCTTCGCCGACGCCGGCATCGGCGTGCTCGTCTCGACCGACGTCGTGCCCGAGGGCGGCACGGGCCTGAACTTTCTGCCGCGCCTCGGCGCCGGGGTGACCCGGGACCTGGGCGGGCGGGCGCGCCTGCTGGCCGGCGTGCGCTGGCACCACATCTCCAACGCGCGCATCCACGGGGACATCAGAAATCCGTCGCGGGACGCGGCGATGCTCTATGTGGGCGTGATCTTCCCGTTCTGAGTTCCAGGGCGGGTCAGCCGGCCCGGCGGATCCGAGGGTCGTTGGAGGGGGCGTCGCGCAGCGTGATGCAGTTGCGCCCCATCCGCTTGGACTGGTACAGGGCCTCATCCACCAGCGCAAGCCACTCGTCGGCGTCGACCGACGCCCCGCCGGGAGAACCCACGATCCCGATCGACATTGTCACCTGCCGGTCCGGGTGGCGGGCCCAGGTCAGCGACTCCAGCGCCTCGCGGACGCGTTCGCAGACCAGCCCGCCCTCGCGCGTCATCGTCTCGGGCATGATGATGGCCACTTCCTCGCCGCCGAAGCGGCAGGCGACATCCGAGTCGCGCAGCTCCACCTGCAGCAACTCCGCCACGCCCTGCAGCACGGCGTCGCCGGCGGGATGTCCGAAGCAGTCGTTGATCGACTTGAAGTGGTCCAGGTCGCAAAGCGCCAGCGTCAGCGGGCGCCGCTTGCGGCGCGAGACCGACACCTCCTCGCGCCAGCGGACATCAAAGTACGACCGGTTCCACAGCCCGGTCAGCCCGTCGATCTGGGCTCGCTGGGCCAGCATCCGCACCAGGCGCTGCAGGCGCAGAGCCGAGCGCACCCGGACCCGCAACTCCATGATCTCGAACGGCTTGGTGATGTAGTCCACCGCGCCGAGGTCAAAGGCGGCGACCTTGTCCTGCGGGCTGTGCAGGCCGGAGAGCACGATCACCGGGATGTCCACGGTGTCCTCGTGCTCCTTCAGATCGCGCAGCACCTCGAAGCCGTCCATGCTCGGCATGTCGAGGTCCAGCAGGATGATCGCCGGCTTGAGCTGCCGGGCCGTGGCGATCCCCTCGGCGCCGGTCATCGCCGGGACCAGCGACAGGTTCTCGTAGCGCAGGCGCGCTTTGAGCAGACGATGCACATCCGGCGAATCATCGATCACCAGCACGCGCGGCGTCATGTCCTCGTGATGTGCTGCTCCAAAGGCCATTCGCCAGTTCACACTCCGCCCGGGCCCGCCATCAGCCCCTCTCAGCCGGCGCGGACGCGCTGGCACAGGTCAACCAGCGACATCACCAGGCCGCGCAGCTCGTCCGTCGTCGCCTCATCCTCGGCAAGCCGCTCTTCCAGCTCCGCCGCCGTATCCCCCACGATCCCGAAGCCGTACCCCCCCGCGGCGCTGCTGATCTCCCGGGCCAGCGCCCGTAGCGACTCCCTCCGGCCGGCCGTCCACGCCGCCTCCAGCGCCCTCGCCTGGCGCGGCATCTCCGCCGCGAACTGCCCGATCAGTTCCAGCAGCTCCGGTTCATCGGAGAACTCGCTCTTGATCGGTGGACGTGCTGGCTGACCCATGGCCGACCTCCGCCGGCAGCATCGGCCGATGGCCACATCGAGTTCACCCCGCCCCCGGGAGCCTCGCCCCGGCGCCACCCCCGCAGCCGCGATGACCGGCCGCAACGCCCCAGAACCTCGCCCGGGCGCCGGACGCCCCGGCCGGCGGCTCAGGACGCCAGCAGGGTCAGCAGAAGCGCCTGCTCGGTGTGCAGCCGGTTCTCCGCCTGGTCCAGGACCGCCGATCGGGGGCCGTCGAGCACCTCGTCGGTGACCTCCTCACCCCGGTGCGCCGGCAGACAGTGCAGGAAGATGGCCTCCGGCGCCGCCCGCCCGAGCAGCGCCTCGGTCACCCGGAACGGCTCGAAGATCCGCCGGCGGTCGGCCGCTTCGGCCTCCTGTCCCATCGAAGCCCACGAATCGGTATAGATGGCCCGGGCGCCGGCAACGGCCGCGAGCGGATCACCGGACACCACGACGTCGGCGCCCTGGGCCCGTGCCGCGGCGACAATCGCCTCATCGGGCCCGTAGCCCTCCGGCGTGGCGACCCGCAGCCGGATGCCGAACCGCGCGCTGGCGTTGATCAGCGAGTGGCACACGTTGTTCCCGTCGCCGATGTACGCCACCTCGACCCCGCGCTCGGCGCCGAAGCGCTCGCGCAGCGTCAAGACATCCGCCAGGGCCTGGCACGGGTGCAGCAGATCGGACAACCCGTTGATCACCGGCACGCTGCCGGCGGTCAGTCTCTCGACATCGCTGTGCGCAAAGACGCGCGCCATGATCCCGTCCACATAGCGGGACAGGACCCGGGCGGTATCCTCGATGGTCTCACCTCGCCCCAGTTGCATGTCGCCGGGGGCGAGAAACATCGCCTGGCCGCCGAGTCGGGTCATCGCGACCTCGAAGGAGACGCGCGTCCGGGTCGAGGGCTTCTGGAAGATCATCGCCAGCACACGCCCGGCAAGGGCGTCGCGCCGGCCGAGCGGGTCGGCCTTGATCCGCCCGGCCAGGTCCAGCAGGGCCCGCAGATCCTCGGCCGTCCAGTCCATCAGGGACAGCATGTGCTTCATGACGTTGCCACCTGCGATACGCTGGCGAGCCGATCGAGCACCGCCTCCCGCAGGCTCGGCTGCGACCCGCCGGCCGGGACGTCCTCGATCTCGTAGCGCACCCGAACCGCCGGCTTGTCGATGCGCAGCTTGCTGGCGAGGTTGAACGGCGTCCCGACCAGCACGACATCACAGTCGGTCGCCCGCACCGACGCCTCCAGATCCGCAATCTGCTCGGCGTAGTACCCCATCGCGGGCAGCAACTTGCCGATCTGCGGGTACCTGGCGATCGTGTCCCGGATCGAGCCGACCGCGTGCGGCCGGGGGTCCACGACCTCGGCAGCGCCGAACCGCTCCGCGGCGACCTGCCCGGCGCCGAAGTTCATCCCGCCGTGCGTCAGCGTCGGCCCATCCTCGATGCACAGCGCCCGCTTGCCGCGGATCAGCGATGCGTCGCCATCGATGGTCACGACGCTGCGGGCCCGAAGCACCGCGGCCCGCGGGTTCAGGGCCCGCACGCTGCGCTCGACGGCCTCGACGGCGGCCGGCTCGGCGGTCTGGACCTTGTTGATCAGGATGATGTGCGCCCCGCGCACGTTCACCTCCCCCGGGAAGTACGCCGCCTCGTGGCCCGCCCGCAGCGGATCGGCGATGGTCACCCACACATCCGGCCGGAAGAAGGGCACATCGTTGTTGCCGCCATCCCAGAAGACAACATCCGCCTCCCGCGCCGCCTGCTCCAGGATCGCCGCGTAGTCGACCCCGGCGTAGACCACCGTGCCCTCCTCGATGTGCGACTCATACTCCTCGCGCTCCTCGAAGGTGCACTGGTGGGTGTCGAGATCGGCTGTGGTCTCGAAACGCTGCACCGCCTGACGGGCCAGGTCGCCGTACGGCATCGGGTGGCGCACCACCACGACCGTGCGCCCGCTCTCCTTGAGTGCGCGCACCAGGTAGCGCGTCGTCGGGCTCTTGCCGCAGCCGGTCCGCACCGCCGTCACAGCCACCACCGGAACCGCGGACTCCAGCATCACGTGGCGCAGGCCGTGCAGCCGGAAGTCCGCGCCCGCCGCCAGCACCCGTGCCGCGATGTGCCCGACATGGGCGTACGAGACGTCCGAGTAGGCAAACACCGCCTCATCCACCCCGCGCTCGGCGATAATGCGCTCCAGCTCGCCTTCCGGCTCGATCGGGATCCCCTCGGGGTAGCCGGGGCCCGCCAGTTCCGGCGGGTAGCGCCGCCCCTCGATCCTGGGAATCTGGGTCGCCGTGAACGCGACCACCTCCACGTCGGGGTCCCCCCGGAACACCATGTTGAAGTCGTGGAAGTCCCGCCCTGCCGCTCCGAGGATGAGCACGCGTCGCCGTGGCATCGGTTGACCCTCCTTGCCGGCAGGGTATGTCGCTGCTCGCCACCACGCCGGGCGCGGCATACGGTCCGGGATGCCGGCCGAAGCGCCAGCTCGTCCTCGTGCGGCAAGCCCGACCGTCGTCGTTGCGCTCGGCGGTCACGCTTTCATGCAGCCCGGTGAGACTGGCGACCACGGCGCGCACCAACGCAACGCCGCCCGCATCTGCGAGCAGCTCATGACGCTGGTGGATTGCGGCTACCAGCTCGTCATCACGCACGGCAACGGGCCGCAGGTCGGCGCGCTGCTGGAGCGCGACGAGCGCCGCGGCGACGACCTGCCGGTCTTTCCGCTCGATGTTCATGTCGCCCAGACCGAGGGAAGTCTCGGCTACTACCTGCAGCAGGAACTGCTCAACAGTCTGCGCCGGCGGAAGATCCGCCGCTTCGTCGTCACCGTGATCACGCAGGTCGTCGTCGACGCCGATGATCCCGCCTTCCAGCGCCCCAGCAAACCGGTCGGGCCGTTCCTCACCGAGGCCGAGGCCCGCCGGCGCGAATCCGCCTTCGGCTGGGTCGTCGGCGAAGACGCCGGGCGCGGCTGGCGCCGCCTCGTGCCCTCGCCGCACCCCAAGAAGGTCATCCAGCGCCACATGATCCGCGAGGCCACCGAGCAGGGCCACATCGTCGTCGCCGCTGGCGGCGGAGGCATCCCGGTGCGCAAGACCCCCGGGGGCGACTACGAGGGCGTCGAGGCCGTGATCGACAAGGACCGCACCTCCGGCGTGCTGGCCCGGGAAATCGGCGCCGAACTACTGGTGATCCTCACGGCCGTCGATTGCGTCTTCCTCGACTTCGGCAAAGCCACGCGCAAACCGCTGGGCGCCGTGACGCTGGCCGAGTGCGCCGCGTTCATCGAGGCCGGGCACTTCCCCCCCGGATCGATGGGACCCAAGGTCGAGGCCATCCACGACTTCCTGCTCGACGGCGGGCGGCGCGGCCTGATCACCAGCCCCGACCGCCTCAGCGACGCGCTCGCCGGCAGCGCCGGCACGCACTTCATCGGGCGCATCTGAGCGTCGCGGTCCGAAATGACCGCGCAGCGCCGCTCGTGGATTGGCTCTCCATTCTGGCATCTTCGGCGCCACTCGCTCGACCGAGCCCGGACATCGCATGCTCTAGGTCCATGCAGATCCAGCCGTTGCGAAGCTGCGACGCCAACGCGTGGACAATCCGGCAAGGTCCCTGTGCTCAGATTGACCGTCGAGCGCGTCAGACCGGGACCAGCGGCATAAAATGGGGCAGCGGGGGGGTCTGCGAAAGGAGCCCAAAATGAGACGCATCTTGACCGGGATCGCGCTGTCCGTCGCCGCGACGGCGACCGCACAGCCGGTGGAGTTTGAGCTTGTCTCGGAGTACACCGGGAGCCAGCAGCCGGCAGGCTGGCTCACGGCCACATTCTCCGATACGCCTGACGGCGTGGAGTTGACTCTTTCCAGTTGGCTGGTCGACCGTGAGTTCGTGTCATCCTGGCTCTTCAATCTCGATCCGATGCTGGATCCGGCCGAGTTGAAGTTCACGAAGATCGGATCGAGCGGCTCATATGACGATCCGGCGATTTTCACCGCGAGCAACAACTTCCGGGCCGGCGGAGACGGGTACTTCGACATCCTCTTCGCGTTCGCGACTATGGAAGAGGGCCGCTTCGGCGCCGGCGACGAAGTCGTCTACCTGATCACCTCGAGCGAGATGATCTCCGCCGAGTCGTTCAACGTCTTCAGCGCGCCGGCAGGCGGGCAGGGCCCCCTGCTGTCGGCAGCGCACATCCAGGGCGTGGGCATGTTCGGCACGGGATCAGGCTGGATCGCCGCCGGCTGCTACGCCGACTGCGACGAGAGCGGCTCGCTCGACCTCTTCGACTTCCTCTGCTTCCAGAACGCCTATGCCGCGGGGGAGCCCTACGCCGACTGCGACCAGTCCGGCTCGCTCGACTTCATGGACTACCTGTGCTACATGCGGGCCTTCGGGTTCGGCTGCCCGTAGCCGGCTGGGCGCATCAAGGGCACGAGCGCATCAACCTTGTTGTGCTGCCGCGGGAGAGCCCGTGACGGCGCGCGGGGCGCTGCGAATCGACACTCTCATGGCTGCCGCTGGCTTCCGGCGCGACGGCTCAGTTCGCTCTGCGCCCATTGTCGCCAGAGGTTGTCGTCGCCTCGAAGGGCGATTTCGCGGAGATTCGCCGATGTGTCCTCGGCGGTCTCGCCGGCGTAGAGCTGAAGGCGGGTGAGGGCCTGGAGCGTGGGCATATGGCCGGGGTAAGTCTCCAGCGCAGCGCGGTAGGTTGCGATGGCTTCATCGGTGCGGCCGGCCTGTTCAAGTGTCAGCGCGAGATTCATGCGCGGATCGGGGTGGCCAGGCATCAGTTTGCGGGCCCACTCGAACTCCGAGGCGGCCTCGTAGAGCTCGCCGCGCGCAAGGTGAATGACGCCGAGGTTGTTGTGCGCGGGGCCGTGGTAGATGTCGGCGGCGAGGGCTTGGCGGAGCATCTGCTCAGCGCGGTCGGCATCGGTTTCGATGAGCGGCGCAGCGCGGGCGGTGAGTTCCTGGGCGCGGGCTGGATCGCGGCTGGCCTCACCCTGTCCTGCGTAGGGGCTGCGCGAGGAGGTGGAGGCGCAGCTCGCGCTCCCAAGGACGAAGAGCCCGATGAGGACCGGCGCAAGGCCCCGGGCGCTTGCCTTCAGCTTCGCGGAGGGGCGGCGCTTCATGGTGCTGCTCCATCATCGAGGTACGTTGCGGCAAGGGTGAGTTCGACGCGGTAGACGCCGCGAGGGTCGTCCGAGCCGTCGTGCGTGAGGGTGATGGTGGCCGGGGTCCAGAGGGACTGCGTGCGGCTCCAGCGGTCGAGGAATTTGCCGAGATCGGCAAGCGTGACGCCGCGGAACACAGCGCGGGCGGCCTGGCGCTGGTAGTCGGCGGCGCCCGTCATGGAGCGGGGGGCGGTGCGGACGGGGGCTGAGGATTCGGGCTGCACGCCGTCGAGCGCGGCAGCAGAAAGGCCGGAGTCTGTCAACGCCGCGCGGATGCGGGCGATCAGGTCCTGCGGCGGCCGCTCCGAAAGGGCGACGCGCTCGGATTGCCCGGAGAGGGCGGCGAGTTGCTGGGCGTCGATCGCGATACGGTGCAGGCGCGCGACCGCCGTCGCTTCGGCTCTGGTGGCGGCGCGCCACCGCAGCCCCTGCACCACCAACGCAGTGGCGCACGCCGTGGCAGCAAGCGTCAAGAGCACGCGGGCGCTCATGGGGAGGCTCCGTCTGTGATGGGCTGCTGGCGCTGCGCGAAGGGAACCGTGGTCCGGACGCCCGGGATGGCGGCTTGCGGCCCGGGAGCTTCGGCGGGCTGGACGCGGCGAAAGGTGACCGACGCGAGGTAGCCGCGAGCGCGGTCCGGGCCGACCTGCGGCAGGCGGGCCTCCCAGCCGGACGCCGCGCCGAGCGCCGCGGCCAGCGCATCGGCATCCTCGATCGCATCGAGCGCGACCTGGATCTGGATCTCCGTCGGCGTCGCCCGGACTTGCCGAGTGCGCACATGCAGGTCGGCCGGCCAGGCGGCAAGCAGCGCCGCCAGCGGCGCTGCGGCATCGGTCGCCGCGATCGCGCCGGACGGGGCGGCGCGCGTGCGCTGCAGGCGACGGAGTTCGGCGACAAGGCGCAGCTCGGGCGCCTGGGTCGAAGTTGGGTCGCGAGGCAGAACCTCGGCGAGCAAGGCGGATCGCAACTGGTCGGCAGCCACAGCGCTGGCGCTGGAGGCTGCGATGCGACGCTGGATCCCGATCGCCAGCGCGGCGGTCACCAGCAGCATCGCGGCGACGGCTTCGACGGCGCGCCGCCGGCGCCGGCGCATCAGGCTCAGGGGCTCGAACGGTCCGGTGAGCAGGTTCAGCCGCTGCGGTGGCAGGTCGTTGCCGAGCCGATCTCCGGCGCCGTCCGGCATCGACGCGGGCGTCAGTGAGATGGCGCCATCGGCTCGCGCCTGTTCGAGGTCGCTGCGCTCCATGGCACAGGCGAGCGCGCCACCCGGTATCGGAATGTAGGCGGTGTGCACGGACTCGATGGGGACCGGCAGAACCGACTCGAACGCAAACCCCAGGCGGGCCCGGCGCCGAGGCGAGAGACGGCGCGGGCACGGCTCATCGAGCACAGCCCAGTAGAAGCGCTCGGGCGGCATGGTCATCTCGTGGTTCACGGCGTTTCTCCGGGCACGATCAGGTCGATGCGCCGCAGCGCGCCGGCCGGGGGCTGCAACTCGACGCCCGAGGCGTCCACAAGAGTGATGGTGTGGCGCGCGATACTGTCGCCGGGGCGGGCGAGGCGCAACTCGTCGGCCTCGGGGTCGTAGAGAGCGGCGGCGAGTTGCTCGCCCTCGCGGACGATCGCGATCAGTTGGAGACGCAGCGGCTGCGGCGCGGGTGGCGCGGGCCTGGCTTCAGCGACGGCCGGCGCGACGGGAATGGGGCGCGGGTTCCAGATGCGGGCCTCAAAGGCGGCGAGGTTGAAAGGGGCTTCAGCCGGTCCTTCATCGAGTTGCGACTGGGCGGCCAGGGCGGGCAGGTCGAGCCGAGCAGGTTCGACAGGCAGCGCCGACCATGCCGCGGCCAGCGCGAGCGCGCCGGCGCCGATCGCCAGAGTCGTCAGTTCGCGTCGCCCGGCGAGGCGCAGTGGATCGCTCATCGGGCGATCTCCAGTCTCTGAGCCAGGCGCCAGGCGCCGGAGCGGCGCTCCCAGACGCTCCACCACGAGCGGGCGAGCGGGCCAACCGTAATGTCGGTGCGGACAGCCCATGAGGAGCTGGCGTCGGTGAGCGCGACGGCAGCGCTGCGCCCGCGGACGGCCCCGCTCGTATCGATGGCGCCGATGCGGGCGGGCTTGCCCTGGGCCCGCGCGGCGAGGATGGCTTCCAGTCCGCCAGCGCCCGCTTCCCGCATGGCGGCCTGGAGCAGCGCAAGCGGCGCTGTGTTGATGTTGATCGCAGCGATGTCGCGGCGACCGGCGTGGGTGGCGATGAGGGCGCCGAGGGCGGGTCGCCCGCGCCCGGTCGCGTCAGGGAACGCTGGGCGCTGCGAGATCGCATCGAGCTGATCCACGCCGTATGGCTCGGCGACGTCCATCATGGCGTCAAGGGCGCGCTGCGCCTCGGCCGGGAGCGTGAGGCGCAGCGGCGAGCCGGAGCGGCCGAGCGCGACCGGAACCATGCCCTGCTGGTCCCAGCCGGTCATGGTCAGCGTGGCGGTCTGGCCGGCAAGATCGAACGACTCGACCAGGATCGCTGCGCGAGGCGCGGCCGCGTCGAGCGGAAGACCGATACGAGCGCTCTGGCGCCGGAGCCAATCGGAGACCGCGGCGTCAGAGGCCAGCAGGAGATCGTCGGCCATGGCAGCGCGCCGGGACGCTCGATGCGCAGCGCCGGCGATACTTGCGCTGCTTGCGAGCGCCGCCAGCGATGCGGTCACCAGGGCGATGGCGGCGAGGGTGATGAGCAGAGCGGCAGCGCGGCAGCGTCGGCGAGAGCGATTCATGGCAGCCTCACCGTCCTCTCGCAGGCGCTGGAGGGGCCGCGCAGAACGAGCAGGAGCGCCGACTGCGCCTGGTCGCACCGCGGCAGGAACGCCGACACGTCTCCCAGAACGACTGAGGAGGAGTCCGGCTGACCGCGAGCGCCGAGCTGCCGCTGGAGTGGGTGGATTTCGCGATGAAGCCGGCCGTCCGCGGCGAGGCGGTAGACGATCTCGACGGGCGCCGGAGCGCCACCGAGATCGGCGCGGGAAGCAAGCCGTAGTTCGCCATCGGTCGCAGTGACTGGCTCGGACGTGATCGTGATGTCGGCGCAGTGGAGGTCTGAAGCGATCAGGCCGAGCGTCCGGTCTGCGGCGGCCTGCCATCGCATAGGCGTCTCGTGCCGCTGGCGCGCGCGAGCGATGGTCTGGAGGAGGCTGGTCGAGCCCAAAGCGACCATCGCGATCATCGCCGTGGCGAGCAGAACCTCCAGGAGCGTGAAGGCGGGCCTCATCGAGCGAACTCCGGCGCCTGTTCCGGGCGCGGTTCTCGGAGTGGAAGCCAGCGTGCGACGGCAGCGCCATCCGATTCAAAGATGAGCCAGGCGCACCGGCGCTGCTGATCCGGCCGGACGCTCCAGTCGCGCACGAGACGCCGGACCGTTATGCGGCGGCCTGGCGCGTCGGGCCAGACGACGGTCCGCCCGTCCCAGGCGGCGCCATCGTCCAGCAGTGGGACCTTGTACGCCATGGGATTGTCGAGCAGGGTGTCCACCGCCATCGAAAGGGCGCCGACATCAACGCGCTGCTCCGCTCGCTCGGCGCCTGCGGTGATCGTGCTGAGCCCGCTCACGGCGGAGGCGGCGAGCGTTGCCAGCAGGGCCGCGGCGATGATCGCTTCCAGCAGCGTGAAGGACCGCCTCATGGCGCCTCCTCGATCCAGCCGGTCATGCCAGAGACTGTCAGCGAGATGCGCCATTCCGCGGCGGCGATGTCAACGCGGTAGTCCAGGCTCCTTCCCCGGCGATCGAACCGGATCGCGTCGACCGCGTCGCCTGACAGCGTCCACAGGGTGAGGTGGACCGCCTTTGGCGCCCATCTCTCGGCCATGATGACAACCTCGCCACCGGGGCTCGCCGTCTCGATCAGGAGGCGGCCGTTCGAGTGACGCCGAAGCGTCGCGGGCGCTGCGCTCTCCGACACCACCCGCGCCCGCTGATCGAGATCGCGCACGGCCGAGACGGCCGCAGCGATCCGTGCGGCGTCGCCGGCGCCGCCGAGCCCCACCGCCAGCAGACTCCCCACGAGCCCCAGCAACGCCACCGCGGCGAGCGTCTCGATGAGCGTGACGCCCCGCCTCACGAGCGGTCCCTCAGACGGATCGAGGTGATGTCGGCGTCCTCGCCCGCGCCGCCGAGCGCGCCATCGGCGCCCAGTGAGACGATCTCGTACGGGTGACCGTCCGGGCCGGGCACGATCAGTTCGTACCTGCGGCCCCAAGGGTCGGTGAGTTGGTCCTCTCCGAGGTAGAAGGCGGCCGACGGCGAGGCGGCGGGGTTCGTCAGGGCGTCGAGCGACTCTGGCCACGCGCCGAACTCGAGCCGGTACGTCTCCAGTTTGCCGGCGACGACACCGATGCCGGTGCGCGCAAGTTCGCGCTTGCCTTTGCCGAAGGCGCCACTGAAGCCGACGGTCAGTGTCGCTGCCAGCATGCCGAGAATGACGACGACGGCGAGCACCTCGACGAGGGTCATTGCTCGGGCCGTTGTGCTTCCTCGCATCAGATCACCTCCTGCAGGCGGACCAGCGGCAGCGCTGCGGCCAGCACAACGACTCCGATCACCGCCGCCAGCATCAGGATCACCGCCGGCTCGACCGCCGCGGCGAGGCGATCGGCCATGCGCCTGGCCCGGCGGCTCTCGCGCTGGGCGAGGCGGTCAAGCATCGGCTCCAGTTCGCCGCTGGTCTCGCCAATGGCGATGAGCCGCAGCAGTTCCGGCGTGAACCAGCGCGGATCGTTCAGAGCTGAGGCGAGGTCGTCGCCGCGCTCGACGGCGCCCGCCGCCTCGCGCAGGCGCCGGCCGAGCGAGGCCGTCACGGGACCATGAAACGCGCTGGCCGCGGCCTGCAGCCCCTCCACCATCGGCACGCCGCAGCGGCCCATGGCGCTGAGTTCGGCCGCCATGCGGGCGATGGCGCCGGCCCGCAGCGCGCCGGGCACGAGACGGCGGAGCGCATCGGGCCAGTCCGATCCGCGACGCGCCGCGGCATGAGTTGATGCAATCACGCCGCCGATCGCCGCAAGGACCAGGCCGAGCCCGACCGGCCACCAGATCGCCAGCGTCTGGCCGAGCGCCATGACGACTCGCGTGAGCGCGGGGATCTCGACCGAGGCGTCGGTCAAGATGGACGCCAGGCGCGGCAGGGGTTTGTTGGCCAAAAAGACAACGACGCCGAGGCCGACGGCCGCCACCAGCGTCGGGTACGCCAGCGCGCCGGCGAGGCGGCTGGCGATCTCGCCGGCGCGGGCGTGGCGCTCGCCAATCGCGCGCAGGGCGCTGGCCAGTTCGCCGCGGCGCTGGCCCGCCTCGGCGATCGCGATCTCGGAGGCGTCGAACCAGGTCGGGCGCTGCGCCATCGCGTCGGAGAGCGCCTCGCCCGCCGTCACACGCTCTCCGAGGTCGCCCAGCACGGCGCGCTGGTCCGAGCGGCGCCATGGTCCCCACGACCTCGGCGCCGAGTCGGCGAGTGTCGCCAGCGCCTCGGTGAGCGGCAAGCCTGAGTCGAGCATCGTCGCCAGGGCGTCGCACAGTTCCGCCTTGGCGGACGCGCGGCGGCAACGGACGTAACTGCGGATCAGTTCCGCGGCAGGCCCAAGAACCGAGGCGACCAGCGCACTGGCGTCGTGCGACCGCACTTCACGGAGGTCGAGAACGCGCAACCCGAGGCGGCGCAGCGACGCCCGGGCGTCCGGAGCGGACGCCGCGCTCAACTCGCCGCTGCGGATGTCGCCGCCGGGGGCGAGGGCTCTGTAGCGCCAGAGGCTCACGGCCCGCCCTCCACGGCTTCCGCGATGGCCCCGAGCGACTCGGCCTCGTGGCCCATGACCTCTTCTTCGCCCTCGCCGGCGACGCGCAGGACCTCGACTTCGGTCGTTACGCCTTCGCGAACCAGGCGATCGCCTTCCTCGCGCAGCGTGCGCATGCCGCGGGCCCGGGCCATCGCGCGCAGCTCGCCGGCCGTGGCGCCGGCGCCGATCCGATCGCGCGCTGCGTCGTCCATCACCAGCAACTCGAAGAGTCCGATGCGACCGCGGAAGCCGGACCCGAGGCACCCATCGCAGCCACCGCCCCCGCACGCGCCGTGCCGCGTGCGCACCAGCCGCTGGGCCAGCGCTGCCGCCAGCGACGCGCCGACCAGGTACGGTTCGACGCCGAGATCGATCAGCCGCGTCACCGCGGTCGGGGCGTCGTTGGTGTGCAGCGTGCTGAAGACGAGGTGGCCGGTCAGGCTCGCCTGAATCGCAATCCGCGCCGTCTGCTCATCGCGGATCTCGCCGACCATGATCACGTCCGGGTCCTGGCGGAGTATGTGACGCAGCCCGCTGGCGAAGGTGACGCCCTTCTTCGTGTTTACCTGGGCCTGGCTGATGGCGACGCCGGCGCCGGAGAGCTCGTACTCGATCGGATCCTCGATCGTCATGACGTTGAGATCCGCGGCGCCGCGGGCGGCGATCCAGCGCAGCGTGGTGTACAGCGTCGTCGTCTTGCCGCTGCCGGTCGGGCCGGTGGCCAGCACGATCCCGCTGGAGCGGGCAGCGCAGGCGAGGTAGCGGCGAAGGACATGCTCCGGCATGCCGAGGCCGGCGAAGTCGCCGAGGGCGCTGGCGCCGCCGGACTCGAGCAGCCGGATCACCACGCGCTCGCCGTAGGCTGTCGGCAGCGAGCTGATGCGCAGGTCAATGGAACGTGTGGCGGGGGCCCCGAGGCCGGACCTGCCGATCGTCACGGTTGCGCGGCCATCCTGCGGCACACGCCGTTCTGCGATGTCCATCCTGCCCATGACCTTGATGCGGCTGACCAGCGGGCGGGCCAGGCCCGATGGCAGTTCCCGGCTGGTCCGAAGGGCGCCATCCACGCGCTCGCGCACGAGCGTGCGGTCGGCGAGCGGCTGCACGTGAACGTCGCTGGCGCCATGTCCGATCGCCTCAAACAGCAGGGCGTCCACCAGCTTGACGATCGGTCCCTTGCGCTGCGTGGCGAGCAGGTCGCGGTCGGCGAGGGCCAGCAGACGCTCGATCGACACCTCGCTGTCGCCGTTCTCCTCGCCGGGCGCCGCGGGCGGCCCGGCATCCCCACGTGCGGCCGCATCGGCGTACGCGGCGTCGATGGCCCGGGCGAGAATCTCGCCGTCAACGACCTCGGTCACCGTCAGCATCCGCAGCCGCGTCCCCGCATTGTGCGCAGCCAGTGGATCGGTTCGATCCGAGATGAGCAGCCGCTCGACTCCGTCGGCACGCCCGGCGCTGAGGATCAGGTGATCACGAGCGAAGTCGTGTGGTATGAGCGAGAGAAACTCGTTCGAGGGCGCATCGAAGCCCTTCGAACCGCAGGGCGCTGCTTTAGCGTTCGACGCCGCGGCGCCGTGTTCGCTCCTGGCCAGACTGCCGCTCGCGACGCTCACGCTGTGTCTCTTACCTGATGATCCGCGGCCTGACCTCCGGCCATCCGTCCTCCAATCCCAGCTCCTCCATGCCACGCGCCGAGATGTACTTCAAATACTCGAAGCTCTCGCCCCGCATCACGCTCGCGCGGATGAAGACGTAAAACCGCGTGCGGCTGCCCGACCGCGAGCGGCTCTTGAACAGCTCACCGACCAGTGGCACGCGCCCGATCAAGGGGACACGGCTCTCGGCGTCGCCCTCGTTGCGCGTCTCCAGTCCGCCGAGGACGATCGCGTGACCATCTGGAATCGTCGCGACGCTGCTGATCGAGCTGTCCTGGCGCGGCGGCGGCAGCGACGGATCACTTGACTCACCGACGAAGGAACTCAGGGAGATGTCATACTCCAGCAGCAGATGGTCTCCTTCGGCGATCTGCGGCCGCAGCGAAATCTGCGTGCCGGCGGAGGCTGCTCCGCCGAAGCTGGTCGTCGCGACCGTGTCGGACGCGTTGACGCTCAGGAACGGCTCCTCGCGCACCGCGTCAAGTGTCGCCTGCTGATTGTTGTCCACAAGAACCCGCGGCAGGCTCAGATTGCGCCCCTCGTTGACAGTCTCCAGCGCCCGAACGACCACGCTGAAGTCGCCGGGATTGAGTATGACACCGCTGAAGCCGACCGGGTCACCAACGGTGCGCCCGCCGCCGCCCGAACTGCTCAGTCCGAACAGCGACGCAAGCCGCACCAGGGTGTCGCCATACATCTCGAACTTCTCAAGTTCGACGCCAAGGTCGAACGTCTGCCCCTCGGTCAGCGCGACGATGGTCACATCCAGCACCACCTGCGGCTGGCGCACATCCAGCGTATTGAGCAGCGCCTCGACCTGATCAAGAACGCGCGGCTCGCCGATCGCGATGATGGAACTGGTCGCCTCATCAGCGGTGAGCAGGAGGGGAGGACCCACGAACCCGCTCGCGGTGCGGACATCCGCCCCCGCGCCGGCCCTGGCGGCGTCGCCGCCATCGGGCGCACGGCGGACGCCCGGCTCCGCAGCCGCGACGTCGCCCCTGGCGGCAGGCGCCGCTGCGGCGGGGTTGTGTCCCAGCGCGCCGCGCTCGGCCGCTCCAACCCCCGCCCCGCCCGCGCTGGCGCCAAGCAACTGATTCAGCAGCGACACCACCTCACCGGCCGCGCGATTCCGGACGGCGTAGGTGCGCATGCTCTGGCGGGCGCCCCCCTCGGGCGCATCAAGCCGCTCGATCAGCGCTGCGATCTCTTCGTGCCGGCTCGGCGCCGCCGCGACAAAGAGCGTGTCCGTGAGGTCATCGACCACGAGGGCCGGCGCGTCCGCCGACGCGACGCCCCCCGCGGCCCCGGCGCCGAAGAGTTCCTCGACCAGCGCCGCGACCTGTGCGGCTCGGAAGTGCCTTGCTCGATAGCTCCGCCGCTCGATCGGCTCGGCCCGGTCAAGCCGCTCGATCAGGCCGCGCCACTCGTCGACAACCTGCAGCGGCGCCACCAGCAGCAGGGACGTCTTCCCCTCAATCGCACTGAGTTGGCCGCGCAGAGGCTGCCCCGCCACCGCGTCACGGGCTGACACGGCCTGGCTCACGGACGCCGCGAGCCGCGCCGCAGACACCTGCGCCGGCACGATCTCCTCGATCACAACGTCGGGCGCCGGCGAATCGATTCGCTCGATCAGCGCCAGGACCTGCTCCACCCGCGGCCGAAGATCCTGCACGAGTACAAGATCCGTCTTGCCAAGCACGGTCAATTGCCCGCTCTTCGACAGCGCCGGCTTCACAGCGTCGATCAACTCCGAAGGCGACATGTGCTGCACACGCGCCACGATCGCTTCGAAGCCGGCTGATGGGGCACTGTTGTCATTGCCAGTTGCTGGCAAGAGGGCGTCATGCGGCGCGCCAGCGCGAGCCCCCAGGCCCTCAATCCGAACGAGCCCCGGCGCATCGGAGAGCTTCACCACCGTCAGCGTCTGGCTGCCCGCCATCCGCACGGTCGTCAGCCCGTTGGACGCCAGCAGCCGGCTGGTCAATCCCCACAACTCGTCGTCATTGACGTTGCCGCCGAGCCGCAACGTCACGGTGCCCCGCAGCGCGCTCTCGTCGTACTCGATGTTCAACCCCAACCTCGCCGCGGCAAGGTCCACCAGCCGGGCAAGCTCAACGCGGCCGGAGAGATCGATCGCCGCGGATTCATCCTGCGCCGGGCAGGGGGCGGCAAGCAGAACCGCTGCGGAGATCGCCAGTGCGCCGCGACACCTCATTTGCATGCCTCCGACCAGCGGGGGAGTGCTGCGACCGCCTCGACGATGCTGAAGCCATCGGCCTGGCCAGTCGCGGCGCCTGCCTCGCCTGAGCCACTGGATGAAGTACTGCCGCGCGCCCGCTGCGCGCATCTCGCAGGCGCTTGTGGTCCGAACAGCGCCGTGCGCCGATCGACCATGACGCTCGACGATCCGTCCGCCTCTCACCATGGACATGTTCCCTTCACGGCACGCGAATATAACGAGGAACGTTCGCGTCCGCCAGAGCGCGTAGCCGTCAGCGTCAAAATTGTGTGCGACCTGCGCAATGCTGTCCGACGTCGCATGGGCGAGATCACGAAAGCGCCAGTGCATCCACACCTCGATGCGCAGGAGGTTGTCGATCGATCGCAGACCCTTTGTCGCGCCCACAAGAATCGGTCTCTTCGCCACAGAGTTGGGTGACGCGCCCCAACATCTGGTGGCGCCGACGTTCGCGCGCCAGACTGCCGGGCCGAATCACACAGATTCGTGCGATGCGCCCCAGGCTCCGGAAGCCGACTGCGACGCTCCTGCGTCGATGACGGGACCCGGGCTCAAAGCCTCGATGGCTTTGGCCGCGTGGCGGCTCTGTGCCACACCGCAGCGGCGGCGCCGGACCGCGCTTCCGCGCCGAGCATACCGATATGCGCGACAACAGACACGCCAATGCGCGTTGCTCCCCTGACTTCTGCTCCACAATGAGCGATGAGGGCGCCGCTTGACGTCACCGGATACCTTCCGCTCCGTCACTGGTCAGCCGGCCAGCAAGCTGGGCCGGACAATCCCGCGCCAGAACTGGCGCATCACGCGGCCGCCCATGACCCCTGGCGCCCCGCCGGCGGGCAGCGAGACCGCGCCCGACACCGCGCAGGAGACAGCGCAGGAGAAAGCGCAGACATCATCCACCGTCACCGCCAAGATGGCGAGAGAGGGCTCAGACCGACGATTCGGCAGGGGCGGTAGCCGTGATGACGGATACTGGCGAGTACCCGCACACGGACCGAATGACCCCAGGGGGATTCGAACCCCCGTTTCCAGGATGAGAACCTGGCGTCCTGGACCGGACTAGACGATGGGGCCGGGATGTACCGGGCAGAATAGACCGGCGCACGTGCCCGTCAAGCTTCCTCGCGGGTTCTCGTGACAAAGGGCCTCAGGCGCCGGCGGCAATGGCGGTCTGGCGCCGGCGGAACTGCGACAGGGCGTAGACCACCGCCTCGGCCTCGGAGACCCCGACCACGGCGCCGGCCGGCTGGCCCGCCTCGGACCACTCGGCCTGGTAGCACCCGAACGCCGGCACGTGGCGCACGCTGAACTCGAAGCCCTGCTCGGCGAACTCCCGCCTGGCCCGCTCGACGGCCGGATAGGCGCGCCCGTCCGGGGCCCGGTTGCAGTCGGTCGTGTCCAGCGGTACCCAGCCGGTGGCGTACAGGTCATCTATGGCGAAGTCGAGGCCCATCGTTGCTTCTCCATGTGCTGCGGCTGGGCGCCGGTGCGGGCGCCGGCGGCAAAAGAGCGTAGACCGGGCCCGCGGGATCTGCCACCGTTCATCGGCCGGCTCGCGGCGCCCGATGAACTCGGACCTGCCGAATTCGCTCATCGGGGCTCAGGGGGACGGGCCCGGGGTGAGGATCAGCAGCACGGCCACGTCGTAGAGGGCGTGGGTGGCCACCACCAGCCCGAAACCCCGCCCGAGATACAGGGCGCCGAAGAAGACCCCGGCCGCGAAGTACGCGAAGAACTGGGCGCTGAGGTCGCTGCCGGAAAGGTCGTGATACAGGGCAAAGGCGACCGCCGAGATCCCCACGGCCCCGATGCGCCCCGCCGTCTCGCCCAGGCGGGCAACATCGACGATCGCGAAGTGGAGGCCCGCGATCAGGATCATCCGGAAGAGCAGTTCCTCGTAAATGCCGGCCCCGATCGACAGGGTCAGACGGGCCTGCCAGGGCTGGGCGGCCAGATCCTGTGCCGCGGCCAGCGCCAGCAGCGGCGCCGGCCCCACTGCCGCGCTGATGAGGGCCTGAAGCACCAGCAGGGCCACGGTCCACCCGAGCGTCTCGACGGCCATCAGCCCGATCACCGCCGGGCGGATGCGCCACGGCCGGCGCTCCAGCAGGTGCCAGATGAGCAGCACGGTCACGAGGGCCACGCCGGGCAGATAGAGGCCGGCGGCCCCGAAGGCCTCGAAGAACCGCGAGAGCATGCGGGTGGCTCGGATCGTCTCGGCGGGGGCGCCATCAGCCCCGCTGAGATAGAGGGCCGAGCCGATCTCGTAGGCCACCACGAGCGGCGCCAGCAGCACCAGGATGTGCAGCGGCGACCTGGACGCCTGCGCGTAGGTCTCGGGCGGTGATGCGGGTTGTGGGTGATCCGGCATGCGCTCGCGTGGGCGCGTGCGCCGGAGGCTCAGGACGCGGCCCGGGCCTTCAGGCGGGCACTCAGCCGGCTCTTGCGCCTGGCGGCCTGATTCTTGTGGATCACGCCCTTCTGGGCCGTACGGTCGATGATCTGTGACGCCTTGCGAAGCGCCTCGTTGGCCTGCTCGACAGAACCCTGGGCCAGGCTCTGATTGAACTCCTTGATCGCGTTGCGCATGGTCCGCAGGCGCCAGCGGTTGCGGGCGCGGTGGGTCGCGTTCTGGCGGATGCGCTTGCGGGCGGAGTTCGAACTGGCCATGTGACGGATGGTTCCTTGTCTCGGGGCATGGGGCCGCTCGGCCCCGGGAGGGAAGTATCGCCCGCCGGAGCACTGAATCAAGTCGCTCGCGCCGGCGGGGCGCCGCCGAGGCGGGGATCGGCGGGGAGGCAGGGGGCCAGATGCGGGCGGGGCGCCGGCCGGGAGAGCCGAAGCGGTCGCCCGGGAAGCCGCCGGAGGGACTCGAACCCACGACCTGCGGTTTACAAAACCGCTGCTCTACCAACTGAGCTACGGCGGCAGACTCCTGACGGTAGGCCGGATCCGGCCCGGCGCCGGGGAGTCGAGAGTGGCACAGGCGACACCGAGCGGGTTGACAGGCGAGCCCCGCGCGGCTCAGATGAGGGCAATTCTGGATGCGGGGGTCCTGTCATGCAGCCACAGCAGATCCATCCACAGCGGCTCTTCGCCGGCAGTTGCTTCGCCCTGGTCTCGACGTCGGTCGCCTTCGGGGTGATCACGTCGAACATGGACCAGTTCAAGGAGCACTTCACGCTCAGCAACACCCAGGCAGGGTGGATCGGGGGCGTGACGCTCTGGGGCTTCACGCTGTCGATCTTCGCGCTGGGACCGCTGGT
Organism: Phycisphaerales bacterium JB039; assembly: GCA_043101635.1. GTDB lineage: Bacteria > Planctomycetota > Phycisphaerae > Phycisphaerales > UBA1924 > CAYMJK01. The sequence continues at coordinate 30,101 of JBICIE010000009.1, forward strand.
GGACGCGATGGGCATCAAGCTGCAGATGCGCATCGCGATGCTGTGCCACGCCCTCGGGGTGCTGCTGATGGTCGCGGCGGGCGAGATGCCCCAGCCGGACTCGGCGATGGCGTTCGGAGCGCTGTTCGCCGGCGGGCTCTTCATCGCGCTGGGCAACGGCACGGTGGAGGCGGCGTGCAATCCTCTGGTGGCGACGCTGTACCCGGACAACAAGACGACCAAGCTCAACCAGTTCCACGTGTGGTTCCCGGGCGGCATCGTCATCGGCGGGCTGATCGCCTTCCTGCTTGACAACACGCTCTTCAAGGGCGGCGGGCAGGTGGCGGGGCTGTCGGCCTGGCAGGTCAAGCTGCTCGTGGTGCTGATCCCGACGGTGATCTACGGCATTCTGTTTCTTGGGCAGTCGTTCCCGCGGACGGAGCGTGTGGAATCGGGCGTGACGTTCGGACAGATGTTCCAGGCGGCCCTCAAGCCGCTGTTCATCCTCATGCTGCTGTGCATGTGCCTGACGGCCTCGCTGGAACTCGGCCCGGGCCGCTGGATGGGCACGGCGATGAACGAGGTCATGGCGTGGGCGGGAGACAACGCCGGCATCCTGGTGCTGGTGTACGGCACGGGCCTGATGGCGGTGCTGCGATTCTTCGCCGGCCCGGTGGTGCACCGACTGGCGCCGACGGGCGTGCTGCTGATGTCGGCGGTGCTGGCGGGCCTGGGGCTGTATCTGCTTTCACTGGTGGACGCCGCGGCGCTGGTGTTCCTGGCGGCGACGGTCTTCTTCGTCGGTGTCTGCTACTTCTGGCCCACGATGCTCGGCTTCGTGGCCGAGCGCCTGCCGCGGACGGGCGCCCTCGGCCTGGCCCTGATGGGCGGAACCGGAATGGCCTGCGTCGGGCTTGTGACCGCCCCGCTGATGGGCGCCATCGGCGACGAGTACGTGCACCGGGAACTTGTCGATCGTCAGGCGCAGGTCGCCCAGGTGCTGCAGGCGTCGGCGCTGCCCGAGGCCGAGGTGGTCCAGCAGGAACTGGCGACGAGCGGCGCCCTGCCCAAGGGCGCCACCGCCGACGCCATCCGCAGCGTGATCAAGGCGAAGGAATCCGAGGCGCTGGTTGCCGACGCCAGGGCCATCATCGAGCCCGCCGACGCCCACGGCATGCGCTGGGGTTTCCGATGGACTGCGGTCGGAGCCATCCCGCTAGTGATCATCTTCGGAGCGCTGTTCGCCTACTACCGCGGCCGCGGCGGGTACAAGGCGGAGCGGCTGGGCGTCCAGACGCCGGAGGCGATTCCGGCGGCCGGCGCCGCGGACTGACCGGCATGGGCCTGTCGGCGCGGCGCTCTACGTCATCTGCACGCGCGGGACGGCCCGCTCGGCGGCGCTGTCGAGTTCGAAGAACGACGCCTCGGCGAACCCGAACATCGACGCCACGAGGCTCGTGGGGAACATGCCGCGGAGCTGGTTCATCTCGCGGCAGTTGGCGTTGTAGAAGCGGCGGGAGGCGGCGATGCGGTCCTCGGTCAGCGCCAACTCCTTCTGAAGCGCCAGGAAGTTCTCGTTGGCCTTCAGGTCCGGATACGCCTCCGCCAGCGCGAAGAGCTTCGAGAGGCCGAGCATCATCGCGTTCTCATCCACCGCCTGGGACGCCGCCGAGCCGTGATTGGCCCGGGCCTTGTTCCGCAGCTCGATCACCCGCTCCAGCGTCTCGCGCTCGTGCCGGGCATAGCCCTTGACGGTCTCCACCAGATTCGGGATCAACTCGTAGCGGCGTTTGAGCTCGACGTCGATGTCGGCCCAGCTCTCCTTGATGTGCTGGCGCAGGCGGACGAAGCGGTTGAACGTCACACCCAGCCAGATGAGAGCCAGCAGCAGTACGCCCCCCACCACCGCCAGCGCAATCATCGCGGGGCTCACGCGCTCGCCTCCAGCTGATGCGTCAGGTGATCGGGCCAGCGGTCCATGAACTCGCGCAGCCAGGCCAGCCTTGCCCGGAATTCCGCCGGCTGCCACCGGCGCGTGCCGTCGACCACGCAGATCCGCCCGTGCTCCATGTCCACGGTCGGCGGATTGCTGGCCAGCAGGAACTCCATCATCTGCGGCGAGATCAGGTCGTACGCGAACCGCTTGTCGCTGCTCTTGACGCAGAACTTCCTGCTGAACTCACTCGACTCGAAGTCAATATCGTCGAACCCGAAGGCCCCGGCCAGTTTGTCCATGACGCTCTCGCGCCGGATCAGGACATCCGGCACGCGATCGAACGGCGTGTGCCAGATGATGTAGCTGAACCGGTACGTCACCGTGCGCGTGCTCTTGCCGCTGCTCTGGGTCTTCTTGTAGCGGAAGTCCCCCATCTTGACCGGGCACTGGCGTCCGTCGACCTCGATCTCGCCCCACATCGTGTTCATCGCGACGCGGCTGTGCCCGCGCCGGAAGACCTCGAAATGGGCGTACTGCTCATCGTGGCTGGAGTCGCGCGACGGATCGAAGCTGAAGCCCAGTTCCGAGGCCAGGGCCGCCAGAGCCTGGCGCCGCTTCTTCTCCATCTGGGCGCCGATGACGATCGCAATGATCACGCCGACGATCACCACCAGCACCAGCAGAATCTCGCCCCCGGGCATGCCCAAGGGTATCGGCGCCGGACGGGCGCCGCCTCAATCGGTTCTGGCCGCCGCGGGTCACAGCAGGCGCCGCCCGGCGCGTACGCTTCGCTCCCCATGGCCGGCAAACGGAAGAAATCCCAGACCCCGAAGCGGATCGAGAACCGCCGGGCCCGCTTCGACTACCAGATCACCGACACGCTGGAGGTCGGCATCGCCCTCATGGGCAGCGAGGTCAAGAGCGTGCGCGACGGCCGGGTCAGCCTGGCCGAGGGCTATGTCACCGCCAGCGAGAACCCGATCGCCCTGGAACTGCACAGCGTCAACATCGCCGAGTACCCCCCCGCCGGCGCCAACCAGCACGCCCCGACGCGCCTGCGCCGCCTACTCGCCCATAAGCGCGAGATCGTCCGCCTCGCCCGGGCCAGCCAGGAGAAGGGCGTGACCATCGTGCCCCTGGCCATGTACTTCCACAACGGGGTCGCCAAGCTGCAGATCGGCCTCGGCAAGGGACGCGGCAAGACCGACAAGCGACAAGTCATCGCCGAGCGCGAGCACAAGCGCGATATCGACCGGGCCATGAGCCGGAAGATGTGACCGGGTCGGCTCAGCCGACGAGGTCGGCCAGCCCCGGGAAACCCGCAACCCGCTCGATCACCCAGTACATTGCGACGGCGCCGATGAGGTACGCCGGCGCCAGCACGAGGCGGGGCGGCTTCTCGACCGGGAGCTTCCGCAGACCGGCCCAGAGGATCATGACCGCACCGATGAACATCAACTGCCCGATCTCCACGCCGACATTGAACTGCAGCAGCGCCAGCGGAATCGCGTTGTGCGGCAGCCCGACCTCGCGCAGCGCCCCCGCAAAGCCCAGCCCGTGCAGCAGCCCGAAGGTGAAGGCGACGACCCACGGCCACCGCTCCGCCAACCCCGGCCGCCCCTGGCTGCTGTGGACGATCTCCGCAGCCACGAACACGATGCTCAACGCGATGATCGCCTCGACAGGCGCCGGCGGAACCTGCACGACCCCGAGCGTCGCCAGGGCGAGCGTCACGCTGTGGGCGAGCGTGAACGCCGTCACCGTTCCGGTGATCCGTTTCCAGCCCTTGACCAGCAGCAGCAGCGCCAACACGAACAGCAGGTGATCGATCCCCAGCAGGATGTGCTCAACGCCGAGCACGAGGTAGGTCCAGGCGACATCCCATGGACCCGGGGACGCGACCACGGTGACTGATGGCGCTGTTGGCGTCAGGCGGACAACCTGGGTCGAGCCATCGAGGCGCTCGATGCGCACGAGCACATCGGTCAGCATCGTCTGGAGCCCGTCGATGTGAATCTCACCCCCAACCAGCCCGTCGGCCTCGCGCACGCTCCAGCGCTCGATGTAGGCGTCGCCGGAGAACATCGCACGCGGCTCCGACAGTTGCTCGCACGACTCCGGCATCCGCACGTACAGGCCAAGGCGCAGGTCGCCCCGGGCCGGGACCTTCCACAGTACATCGAACGTGTCCGGCGCTGTCTGACGCAGTTCCAGATACGCCGGGCGGACTTCGTGTGCGCGGGCAAGCCCAGGCGCTGCACAGATCAGCAGCAGCGCACACACGAGCCGGACGACGCAGCCGGTCATCGCGCCTCGCCCGCGCTTGCGCCCTGCGGCCACGCGATGGTCACGTCGTAGCGGGCCACCAGATCCGCGTAGAACTGCTCGATAGCCTCCAGCCGCCGGGCGTTGGCCCACTCGCGCTGGACGAGGTCGCGGATCTCGGCAAGCTCGGGCAGTCGCTCGGCCTGCTTGCGGTCCCGACGCACGCGGTGGGCCCCGTAACCGGAAGCGACCGGGCCGTGCCAGGCGCCTGGCTCAAGCTGCGCGATCGCCGCGGCGAACCCGGCGCCGAACAGTGCGGAGACCTGTCGCGTCGTGACATCCGCGTAGGCGTGCTCCAGCAGGATGCGGTCGCCGAGCGTGCTCGCATCGATCGACCGATCGTCCTCGAGGGCGATCAGCAGATCGCGGGCGTCGGCCTCCAGATCCGGCCGCTGCTCGGGGTTCAGGTAGATCTGCCGGAAGCTGACGATCGGATCCTGCCGGAATGCGTCCGGGTTGGCCTCCAGATACGCCTGCAACTCGGCCTCCGTCGGCTCGAACTGGCGGGCCACATCCTCGGCGATGAAGTCGAGCTTCTGTCGGATGCGCCGCCGAATCACCGTGTCATCGGTATCCAGTCCGAACGCCATGCCCTCGCGATACGCCGCCTCCTCGCGTACGTAGTCCGCGATGAGGCCTTCCAGTTCCTGGCGCGTCGGCGGCCGCTGCCACGTGCGGGCAAACAGCGCGGCAAGATGCTCGATCTTGCCAGCGGTGACGATGATCTGGTCATCACGCGGGGCGCCTTCAGGCCCTGAGAGCAGCGAGAAGACCACGAAGAGTGCGGCGCCCAGCGCCAGAAAGTGGACCAGGGGTTCTCTGAGCAGGCCCTTCATCGGTCAGTCGCGGCTCATGGCGTGTACCAGATCGGGCTGGTATACGCCCGCTCCTGCAGCGTCATGCGCGTGCCCGGCAGCGGCTGGATGCCGAAACGCGCTGCGTCATAGGCCGTCCAGCGCGGCGTCGGGATCTCCAGCACCCGCGCGTAGTAGAAGGCCCGCTCTGCCGGGTCGAAATCCGGGTCCGTCCACACCGCGATCAGCTCCGGATCGCCGATCGTGTTCGTCCATGTCGCATGCTCGACATCCACGGTGCTGCCCACCGGCGGCAGCTTGCCGTCGGCGCCTGGCGTGCGACGGTCGGCGTCCCCCCAGGCAACGTCGTACACCTTCTCCTGAAGCTGGCCGCCCGCGTCCAGCCAGCCCTTGACGATCTGGATGCGGTCAAGATTCGCCCCGATGGGGTCCTTCAGCGCCGCCACCAGGAAGCTCGGCGCCTTGGCATCCGGGGCGCCGCCCAGGTCCCCACCCATCGGCACACCCTTGCCGTAGCCGATGGACGCCGGCAGCCGATGCCCCGCGTCCTCCGGCGCAAAGTCCCAGCCCCCGAAAAATCGCACGATCATCCGCGTGCCCGTCGTGGCGTACGTTTCGCGCCGCTGCATCGCATCGAAGATCGCCTCGCGCGTGTTTTCCGTCGCCCACACCGCCGCGTACCCCGACGAGCCGACTTCCCAGTCTTTGATCGTGACGCCAGTGTCCTTGTTGTCCACGAACGTCGCCGTCAGACGCTCCGGGCTCGGCTCCTGCGGCGTGGTCTTGCCGAAGAAGTTGTCCTCCTCCATCGCCGCCAGCCCCGTGTGGGCGTCGCTCGAGCCAATCAGCCCGAACTTGTACGGGTTGGTCCCGAACTGGTCCTCGAGCTTGAGCCCCAGCTTCAGGCCCGAGCGGGCGTACTCATGCTGCAGCATGTCCGGCGTCTTGGGAACGCTGCCATCGAGGTTGCCCTTGTCCCACGTCTCGAAGTCGGCAAACTCGTCGTTGGGAGACAGGTTCGGGTGCGCCTCGCCATCGCCCTTGGTCTGCGTCGCCTCGTATAGCCGCTCCCACTTCTCCCGCGTCTCGACGTACGTCCGGTCGAGCTTCTTGCCGAACGCCTCCACCAGCGGGAACATCAGCCCGTTGGACAGGTTCCCGTTGTGCGCGATCGCCAGCACATCCCCGCCCGTCTTGTCCTCGTACGCCTGCATCCACTTCCACAGGTCGACCGGGTTGTCGCTGCCGTAGGGCGGATACACGGTGAACGGCTCCACCTGGCTGGCCTTGCTCGCGCCATCCCGGAAGATCACGTTGCGGTGCAGGTTGTTGCCGCCGGTGTTGCTCGTCCATTCGTAACCGATGAACGCCGTGAAGCGCCCCGGCTCGTTAAACTCCTCGGCGGCGTCGATCGTCGATTTCCACGCGCCCTTGTAACCGACCGTTCCCGGAAAGTACATCAGATCCTTCGGGAACGTGCCGTGCGAGAACGCCACGATGATCTCGATCGCCGCGTCGGCCCCGTTGCCGCTCTGGATCATGTCGTACCACTTCTTGCCGGTCGCGTCGGCCAGCACCTCCGGCTTGCCCGCGAACAGGTCGGGAAAGAAGCCCATGTTGTCGGAGTGATCGGCCACGACCAGGAAGTCCAGCGGACGCGACAGCTTTACCGGCTGACCGCTCGAGGCCGTCACCTGCTCCCCGCGGGCGAAGCGGTACGCGTCCCGCGGCGTCAGCCGGGCGCCGAACGCCCCCGCGTCCATCGAAAAAGCCGTGTGGAGATGCGTATCTCCGAAATACGGGCGCGTGGGGAAGCTCCGGCCGGCGTAGGGCGAGTACGGCGGCTTGGTCGCGTGGACCCGCTCGGCCTCCTTCTGGTCGAGATGCCCTGCATCCTGAGCCAGTCCGAACCCGGGCGCCGCCAGCCCAGCCACCAGCGCCGTGACCACCCGACGTCCGACCATTCGAATGCACATGACATCTCTCCCCATCGAAGTGCGCGACGCGGTCATCGCGCTTTCCAGCATGCGTGCCGAGAGCGACCCCCTCAGGCCGGCCGCTGCGGCAGTGTCCCCGCCATCCGCTCGTTGCGGTGCTTGATCATGCGCAGCGCCAATTGCGCCCGATCCCGCTGGCGGTTGATCCGGGCCTGCTCCCCGGCGGGATCCGGATGATCGTGCGGCACGGTGCGAGCCTCCGCCTCGGCAAGCTCGGCCTTGGCGTCCGCTTCATCAAGCTCGGTGTCCTCGGCCGCGCTGGTCGCCAGGACCCGCACCCCCGACTCGCTGACCTGGGCGAACCCGTCCTCGACCAGGAACAACCGGCTGCCCTTGCCCGGCAGATCCACCCGCAACTGCCCCAGCCCGAGCTTGGCCACGATCGGCGCCCGGTGCGGCAGCACGCCGAACAGGCCGTCATGAGCCGGGATCTGGGCGTGCGAGACCGGCTCGTCCACCAACACGCCATCAGGCGTGATCACCTTGCAGGGGATCGTCTTGACTTCGCTCACGGGGGGCTCCGACAGGTCTGGGAAGGGGCCTCGATGGTAGGTCGGGACGCCGGCCAGGTCACTGGCCCGGCCGCGCGCTGTCGCGCTCGGCAGGCGGTACGCTCCCCGGATGCCCCGGCGCGCCGCCGTTGCCCTGCTCCTGTGCCTGCTGGCCCTGACGCTCGCGGTGGCCGCGCGCCTGCTCATCGACCCGGCCGGGCTCGCCTGGCCGGCCGACCCGGCCATCCTGGCCCTACGGGCCGACCGCGCCGCCGCGGGACTGATCGTCGGGGCCGCCCTCGCCGGGGCCGGCGTGATGCTCCAGAGCCTGTTCCGCAACCCGCTGGCGGCGCCCGAACTGCTGGGGCTGGCCTCCGGCGCCGGGCTGACAGTGTCGCTGGCGGCCTACTTGGGATACCGCGCGGGCGAGGGCGTCGCCCCGGCGGCCTCCCCGTTTGCCGCGGCACTGATCGGCTCGCTGGGAACCCTGGCGCTGGTGTACGCCCTCGGCCAGAAGCGCGGGCTGATCGAGCCCGTGGCCCTGATCCTGGGCGGCGCCGAGGATCACCCCGAGGATCACGCCGACCAGGATCAGGGCCACGGGGTGATCCTCGGCGCCGCCACGGCGCTGGTGCGCAGCCTGATGCCGCCCGATGAGAGCCAGTCGATCACGATCTGGCTGTTCGGCACGCTCTCCGATGAACTGCCACGCTCGCGCCTGTGGGGCGCCGGAATTGTCACGCTGCTGGGCGTGGCCCTGGCCGCGTGGCTCGGACGGGCCATGGACGCGATGGCAATGAGCGCTGATGAGGCCCTGAGTGTGGGCGTGCGAGTCGGGCGCGTGCGGGCCATGCTGTTCATCGCCTCCGGCGTGCTGACCGCCGCGGCAGTCTCGATCGCCGGCCCCATCGGCTTCGTCGGCTTTGTCTGCCCGCACGTGGCCCGCCTGATGATGGGCCCCGCCCACCGACCGCTGGCAATCGGCGCCGCAGCCCTCGGCGCAGCGCTGGTCATCGGCGCCGACACGCTTGTGCGCGCCATCGACCTGCCGAGTGGTCGCCTGCCGGTAGGCGTGGTCACGGCGCTGCTAGGTGGACCTGTGTTGATCGCAATGCTGCGCGGACGAGGCCTGGGTCGTTTCTAGACGATCTGCTACCACGTCCCGACCTTCGGCCCGGGAATCGGCTCCTCCGCCTTCGGCTGGCCGTTGGTCTGCGGCCCCGCCACCGGCGCCTCGGCATCCAGCCAGCTCTCCGGGTACTTGGAGTCATCCAGATCCAGCGCTGCCTTCGTCGGGTACATCGGCCGGAAGGTGTCGCACATCACGGCGAGCTCATCGGTGAACTTGGCGCCGAGCGACTTCTCGACCGCGCCCGGGTGCGGGCCGTGCGGGATGCCCTGCGGGTGCAGCGTGATCGAGCCGCTCTCGATGCCGCGCCGCGCCTTGTAGTTGCCCTCCACGTAATACAGGATCTCATCCGAGTCGAGATTGCTGTGGTTGTACGGCACCGGGATGGCGTCCTCGTGCCAGTCCAGGATGCGCGGGCAGAACGAGCAGATCACGAAGTTGTGCCCCTCGAACGTCTGATGGATCGGCGGCGGCATGTGCAGCTTGCCCGTGATCGGCGCAAAGTCGTCGATGTTGAAGATGTACGGGTAGTAGCACCCGTCCCATCCCGCGACATCCAGCGGGTGGTATGGGTAGATGTAGCTGTGTACGCAGTCTCGCGCCTTGATGCGCACCTCGAAGTCGCCGGCCTCATCCCAGCACAAGGGCTCGCCGGGCACAACCAGGTCGCGCTCGCAGTACGGCGCGTGCTCGAGGAACTGGCTGGTCTGCTTGCTCAGATACCGCGGCGGCGGCAGGATGTGGCTGGCGTTGGCCGTCTCGAAGCCGATGAACTTGCCCAGCGGCATGGCCTTCGGATCCATGTCCGCCGGAGCGCCCGCCGGCAGCTTGCCCGGCGCCGGCTCATCGAACAGCATGATGTACGTCACGCCCTTGGGGATGACGATGTAGTCCTTCGGCCCGAACTTGAGCGTGCCCATCAGCGTGTGCACCGTGCCCGAGCCGTAGTGGATGAACAGGCACTCGTCGCCCTGGCCGTTCTTGTAGTGGTACGTCATCTGCTCGGCCGGCACGCAGATCGACATCTCGACATCCGGGTTGCCGAACAGCACGATGCGCCCGGTGATCGGGTCGCCCTTGGGCTTCTGGGGCGCGGTCGTGAGGTGGCGCATGCGCATGACATCCATCTCGACGTACTCGGGCTTGGTCCCGTACAGCGTCTTCCAGCCCGTGACCTGCGTCGGCGGGTGGATGTGGTACATCGTGCTGGTCGGGCCAACGAAGCCCTCGGTGCCGAAGAGCTCCTCGGAGTAGAGCCGCCCGTCGGGCCGGCGGAACTGCACGTGGCGCTTCTTCGGGAGATTGCCGAGCTTCATGTAATAGGGCATCGCTGTCCTCCTGCTGGGGGATCATAGGGGCTTGCGGGGTCTCATCCGCCCTTGCTGCGCCCCGGGGCGCCTGCCACGGGTGCGGGCGCCTCGTCATGGCGTCCAAGCGAGTCGCGCCTCGATCCCCTCGATCAGCGTGTGCAGGATCACCATGTGCACTTCCTGGATCCTGTCCGCAGTCTCGCCACCGATGATCCACTCGAAGTCGCACATGCCCGCCAGCCGCCCGCCGGTCCTGCCGAGCATGCCCACGGTGCGGATCCCGCCCTCGCGCGCTGCCGCCACCGCCCGCACGACGTTCTCGGAGTTCCCGCTGGTGCTCATCGCCACCAGCACATCCCCGGCCCGCCCCAGCCCTCGCACCCAGCGGCTGAAAATCTCATCGAAGCCGTAGTCGTTGCCCACGCACGTGATGTGCCCCGGATCGATGCAGGCAATCGCCGGCAGCGGCGCCCGATCGCCCCGAAAACGCCCCGTCAGTTCCTCGCAGAAGTGCATGGCGTCGCAGGCTGAGCCGCCGTTGCCGCAGGCGAGGATCTTCCCGCCGGCGCTGAGGGACTCGGCCATCGCCAGAGCGACCTCATCGAGACGTTCGATGGCCCCGTCGTCCGCAAGCAGGGCGCCGAGCGCTTCCCGGGCCTGCACGATGGAGTTGCGCAGCATCGGCGATCGTACGTCCCGCGCCGCCCGCCCCGGGTCAGCCCAGCCTGCCGCGCCGGCACAGGCGGACCGGCGCCAGGACCAGCCTCGCCGATTGCTGGCCCGGCGCCGTGATGGGCGCACAATCGCGTCAGTCTCCGAGACTCTCCGAGACACGACGAGCCAAGAGGGGCTAGAGCGGACCCGCTCCCATCGCGGAGCGCTCCGCTCCCGGGACCGGAGCAGGGAGAGCGCGCACGTCGCCGCAATGGCGGCCTGCGCCCGCGCGCCGGCCGCGGGCGCGCAAAGAAGACGGCGCCGGCCGCACGGACCAGCGCCGCTTCCGTCCCCTCTATGCGGGGACTCACCGTGGGGGCTTGACTCAGGCCATCTGGAGCGGGCCCGGCGACGGCCCGGATGCGGAGGCCTTGTGGCGCCGCTCCCAGCGCTCCAGGGCGGCGAAACCTCCCAGCGCCGCCGCGGCCATGAGAACGAGGAACCACCACGGAGACAGACTGGTTGTGCTGACCAGCGTGGCCTCGCCGAGATCGCCGACAGCGCCGAGCGTCGCGCTCAGCCAGCCGTGCAGTTCGGCGTAGACCGCCGCCCCCACGAGCATGCCCAGCACGCCCGGGATCGCGTCGCGCGACCCGTCGCCCAGCGCTGCGACACCAGTGCCCGGGCAGTAGCCGAGCAGCGCCATGCCGACGCCGAAGATCACCCCGCCCACCGCGTTGGCCAGCAGCAGCGTGCCCTTGACCTGCAGGGCCTCGATCATGCCGAGTTGCAGCATGCCGTAGATGCCGACGCCGCCGACCACCATGGCGGTGAACATCACCTTGAGCACCGTGAAGTCACGCAGCAGAAACTGGCCGAGGATCACGTTCGCCCGCGTCAGATGCGCCTTCTGCAGCAGGAAGCCGAAGATCAGTCCCGTCAGTGCGCCCAGGGCGAGCGTGCCCGGACCCGCGAAGAAGCTCGTTTCCCACATGGCTCAGGCCTCCTTTCGTGCAGAGCCGGGCCGGTAGATCAGCATCGCGGCCACCACGCCGCTTGCGAACATCGTGCCCAGGAACACCCACCCGCTGATGGCAAGCTGCATCCCGCCGGACAACGCATGCCCGGATGTGCACCCGCCCGCCAGCCGGGCTCCGAACAGCAGGATCGCCCCGCCAAGGAACGCCACGGCGTACCGCTTCCAGCGCGAGGGCCCGAAGCGGGCCTGCCAGATGGCCGGCACGTGCTCGACGCGCTTCGAGCCGGCGAGCTTCGCCGCGATCAGGGCGCCGACGGCCAGCATCACAACCAGCGCAAACTGCCATTCAAACGCCGGCTTGCCGACCAGGTACTTGGCGAAGTAGCCGTTGTTCTGGACGTGCGCCGGCGCCACCACGCCCTCGATGACGCCCGCTGCGCGCGCAAACGTGGTCGATACCCCCAGCGCCTTGTTCATCGCCAGGAACGTCACCCATGAGAGCACGCCGATCCCGGCGCCGACCGCATACGGCGACCAGCGCGGCCATGCCATGAAGTTGGCTCCAGAGCCAGCCATAGTCGTTGCTCCTTTTCCGCCGGGCCTCGTTTCCCCGGCATGGAATTGGAGACACGCCGAGCCGCGTGCGCTTCAGGGATTTGACCCCGAATCGGCCTGGATCAGGGCCCGCAGCCGGAGGCGGAGATTCTTGGGCGCCAGCCCCTCGCGCAAGGCCCGGCAACCCTCCTGGACCAGGTCCAGCGAGGCGAACACGGCCCGGCACCGCTCGCACAGAACCTCATCGCGGGCCGGAAACGCCGCCCCGCGGTCCAGGGCCGCCTGCTTGGCCTCCAGCAGGTCGAGGCACACCTGCCGCTCATAGGCAGGCGGGGGCAGGCGCCGGCTCGGCAGCCGCCCGGCGAGCGCGCCGCGCAGGGCCAGCCGGGCCCGATGCAGGCGCGTGCGCACGGTGGCCTCCTTGAGGTCCATGATCTCCGCCACCGCGCTGACATCCAGCCCGGCAACCTCCTTGAGCACCAGCGGCATCCGCAGGTCATCGGGCAGCGCGGCGATCGCCGCCTCGAGCGACGCCAGCGCCTCTCTGGCCACCGCCTCGTCCAGGGCCCCGCTCGCGGAACGCGGATCCGGCACGCTGCCGGCGCTGAACGCGGAGTCGACATCAAGCGGCGCCCGCTTCGGAGCCCCCGCTCGCGGCCGCTTCAGCCGATGGCAGGCGTTTGCGGCGATCCGGTACAGCCAGGTCGTGGGGTCCGCCTCGCCGCGGAAGCCATCCCAGCCGCGCAGGGCGCGCAGAAAGGTCTCCTGCACGAGATCCTCAGCAAGCTCCGGCGTGCCGCAGAAGCGCGTGGCAAGCGCATAGATCCGGCCGCCATGGCGGTCGGCAAGCTCGGCGACGGCGGCGCGTGCCGCATCAGATGGAGCGCGGTCCTGCACGCCGGAGGATAGGGAAAGCTCACGCGAGGCGCCCGAGGGGGCGCGGGCGCCTCGCGGAGCGAGAGGGGATCAGGCGCAGCCGGCGGCGAACTGATTCTGGAAGCACAGGAAGTCAAAGAACGTCAGCGAGCCGTCGCCATCGCAGTCGGCAGCCGGATCAGCCGCGGAGAACAGATTCTGGTAGCACAGGAAGTCGAAGAACGTCAGTTCGCCATCGCCGTCGCAGTCTGCAGCGCAGGCGGCGTCCTTGTGCAGGATCGTGCCGCGGAAGCCGCCGATCCAGAGCCCCCCAGAAGGGCCGACCTCGATCTCGGTGAGCGCGTATTCCTCCCCGCGGATGACCTCGCGGTCCCAGGAGACGCCGCCGTCGGTCGTGTGCAGGACCACGACTCTGCGCCGGTCATCTTCCCATCCCATGACCCACGCTTCCGCCGGGCTGATCGCCCGCACGCCGAAGCCCAGCACGCGCGGCGAGCCGAAGTCCTGCAGGTTCCATGTCACGCCGCCGTTGGTGGTCCGAATCACGTACCCGAACCAGCCGACGACCCACCCGTGGTCGAGATCAGCGAAGTCCATGTCCTCGACGATCGGACCGCCGTGCAGCGGATGATCCGGCAGCAGCCGGTCCTCCCATGTGTCCCCGCCGTTGACGGTGCGGAACTGGCGCCCGCCGGGCATCTGCATCCAGCCGTGATCGGCATCCAGGAACTGCACGCGGACGCCGAAGAAGTCCAGGGCCTGCTCCCAGTAGAACCCATCGACGGTGTGATACAGGCCGGCGCGTCCGATCACCCAGCCCTCGGCATCGGAGACGAAGTCGACATCCTCGATGTCAAAGGCCGGCAGTTCCGGGTATCCGATCGAGTACCAGCTGTCGCCGCCATCGAACGTCTGGAAGACGACGCCACCGGGGCCCGCGGCGACTGCAACGTTGCGATCGACGAAGTCTACCGCGGCGATCGATTCATCGCGCCCGAAGAGCGGGCCGGTGACCTGCAGCCGGTCGGCGCTCCAGCTTGCGCCGCCGTCGCGGGTGCGCACGACGTAGTTGCCCGCGGCCGCCATGCCGAGTTCATCATCGAACATGTCGAGATCGGTGATGTCGAAGCCGATCCCCTGCGTGAGCGTCCTCCACGTGAACCCGCCATCCTCAGTTGCGCGCAGCAGCCCCGCCGGGCCGCAGGCGTAGCCGTGCAGTTCGTCGGAGAAATGCAGCCGCCACGAATACGGCAGCGTGCCGATCGGCTCAGCGACCTGTGACCAGGAAGACCCGCCGTTGGTGGAGAGCCAGATGGCGCCCTGGAACGAGATCCCCGCGACCGTGTTGCCGCCGACGAGTTCGAGATCGACCTCGGGCCCACCTTCGATGAAGAACGCGGCGTGTTCCCACGTCAGACCGGCGTCGGTCGTGGCGTGGATCTCGTTGTAGCCATCCTTGTAGACCGTGGCGATGGCCCGGTCGCCCTCCAGGAAGAGCACATCGTTGGAGGCGAGGTCGAGTGTCTCGGTCCAGGTCCGCCCGCCATCGGCGGTGCGATGGACGCCGAGGTCGGCGCCGGAGAGATCATCGCCGCTGACCAGACCGACCACTTCGTCGCGGAAGTCCATGCCATAGATGACCGGGCAGTCGGGATAGCCGCTGCGCACCTCCCACGTGACGCCGCCGTCGGACGTCGCCGCGAGGGCGCCGTTGGCGCCGATCACGCCGCTGGTCGGGCTGAAGAAGTCGATCTCCCGCCAGGAGCCGGCGGGAACTTCGAGCATGCGATCCCAGGTCTCGCCGCCATCGGTCGTGCGGTGGGCGTCGTTGTTGTTGCCGATCACCCATCCGTGCCGGGCGTCGAAGAAATGCACGTTGTAGAACGGATCGCTGGTGAAGTCTCCGGAGAACACCGTCTCCCATGACTTGCCGCCATCGCGCGTGCGGATGAGCTGCCGGTTGACGCCGCAGAAGAAGCCGTGATCGGCGCTGGTGAAGGCGGCGCCGTAGATGTCCTTGCCCGTCGGCAGCGGCGCCTGCCGCTCCCACTGCTGACCCGGGGCCAGCGAGGCGGCGCACAGCGCCGCGCACAGCGCGAGTCCCCGCTGCACATGATCCATGGTGTTTTCCTCCTTGCGCCGGGTTTCACGCACAGCCCGCGGCAAACGCGTTCTGGAAGCACAGGAAATCGAAGAAGCTCAACGAGCCGTCGCCGTCGCAATCGGCGGCCGGGTCGCCGGCCGCGAACTGATTCTGGAAGCAGAGAAAGTCGAAGAATGTGAGCGAACCGTCGCCATCGCAGTCGGCGATGCAGCGGGCCCCCTGCGGAGGAAGCTTCCAGGCGACCATGGCGGTCTGGCCCGTGGTGGCGTTGAACGTGCCCGTGGTGATGTAGACGCTGTGTGAGGCGTCGAAGTGCATGGCGCCGCTGGGCGCCTGGCGCGTGGTACCGCGCTCCAGTTCGAACCCTGTCTCCCGATCCAGCTTGAACAGGATCGTGTCGCCGCTGTACGGCGGCGAGGCCGTGCTTCCCAGCAGCAGCAGGTTGCCGAAGGCGTCGACCTCGATGTCGCTGGGAACATCGAAGCAGCGCTTGCAGGTCTGACCGTAGACGAAGTCCCAGAGGGACCCGCCGGTCTGAGCGTCCCGCTTCACGGCGTAGATCAAATCGTTGAAGTTGCTCTCGTCGCCATCGACATCCGCGTCGCCCGTGATGTACACGCCGCCCTCGCCATCCAGCGCGATCGACCAGGCGTGGTCGTCGATGCCGAACTGGTCGTAGGCCCGCCATATCTCGGCGCCCGTCTCTCCGTCGACCTTGACGGTGAAGAACGCGTCGCCGCCATCCAGACCCGTCCCGGTGACATAGATGTCGCCGGCGTCATCCATCACCATCGCCGCGGAGTACTCGCCGGCCCGCGTGCCGTAGTTGTTCTCCCAGATGATCGAGCCGTCCGCCGGATCGTACTTGAGCAGCACGTAATCCGGCTGCAGGTCGGCCATGACGCCGTGCGGACGCATGATGAGGTTGCCATCGGGCGCAATCGCCAGCTCCCGCACCGAATCCTGCGAATACGGCCCCCACGCCGGGCCGTCCCACGTGGTGTGCCAGACAGCCCGGTGGGTCTGATCGAACTTCACCAGCAGCGCATCGGAACCGTCGCCATTGGTCCCGCCGCCCACGAGGATCTCGCCATCGTCCTCGACCACGAGGTCATAGCCGGACTCGGAGTAGCCCGGATCGGTGCTGAAGATCGTGTCCGACAGCAGCGCGCCGCTGGCGCGGTCGTACTCCAGCAGCAGCACCTGGGCCCGCTTGGACGCCGATGGCGTGTTGCCCGACATGTACAGACGCCCGCCCGGCGCCAGCGCCACCGCTCGCCCCTGGTCGTGCCAGTCGCCGGGACCGTTGTAGACGTGTTCCCAGAGAACCGCCCCGTCGGGCCCGACTGCCGCGGCGATCGTGTCGGTGTTCCCCGATGGTCCGGTGGTCCCGACCAGGTAGGTGACGCCCGACGCCTCCACCACCGCGTCGGCGGCGCCGCTTGCCAGCGCCGTGCCGGTGTCGATCACTGTGACCCACTCGGGGATCAGTTCCTGCGAAGAAGCCGTCCCAGCGAGCACGGCCAGGGCAAGGGCGCCGCCAACGGAGCGAGTCGTCGTCTTGTGTGTCATGGGGGGAGGTCTCCGGTCTCGTGGCTCTTGTGCGGCAGCAAAGCCGCTCGTCTCGCAAGAATGCAAGGTCGGCGCCATCTCGGACCTGCCGGTCTGTGAGCCGTGAGAGTGGCTCAGAGGGCCTCGTGAGGCCCTCCCCACGCGGGCGCGGCCACCACTGGCCAGGGAACGCCAGCAATCAAAAAACGGGCAGGCCGAAGCCTGCCCGCAACCCTCCTTGACGGGTCTTGACCGATCAGTGCCGCCCGATCAATAGCGCCCGATCAGTACCGGTAGTGCTCCGGCTTGTAGGGCCCCTCGACCGGCACGCCGATGTACTTGGCCTGATCCGGGCGCAGTTCGGTCAGGCGCACGCCCAGCTTGTCCAGGTGCAGGCGAGCGACCTTCTCATCGAGCTTCTTCGGCAGCACGTAGACCTGCTTGTCGTACTGCCCGGCGTTGCGGGCCAGTTCGATCTGCGCGATCACCTGGTTCGTGAAGCTGGCGCTCATGACGAAGCTCGGGTGCCCCGTAGCGCACCCCAGATTGAGCAGCCGGCCCTCGGCCAGCACCAGGATGCTCCGGCCCGTGTCGGTGAAGCGCCACTCGTCGAACTGCGGCTTGATGCGCACGCGCTCTGAGGCCCGATCCTTCGCCAGACGCTCCATCTGGATCTCGTTGTCGAAGTGCCCGATGTTGCCGATGATGGCCTTGTCCTTCATCCGCTTCATCAGTTCAAGTGTGATGATGTCCTTGTTGCCGGTGGCGGTGATGAAGATGTCCGCCGTCTCGACGACATCCTCCAGGCGCACGACCTCAAGGCCCTCCATCGCCGCCTGCAGGGCGCAGATCGGATCGATCTCGGTCACCAGCACGCGGCAGCCCTGCCCACGCAGCGACTGCACGCACCCCTTGCCGACATCGCCGTAGCCGCAGATCACGGCCACCTTGCCGGAGATCATCACGTCGCTGGCCCGGTTGATGCCGTCGATCAGCGAATGGCGGCAGCCGTAGATGTTGTCGAACTTGCTCTTCGTCACGCTGTCGTTGACGTTGATCGCCGGGAACGCCAGCGTGCCGGCCTTTGCCATCTCGTACAGCCGGTGCACGCCCGTCGTGGTCTCTTCCGTCACGCCCCTGCAGGCCTGGCATACCTTGTCGAACCAGCCCGGGGTCGAAGCGATGGTCTCGCGGATCGTGTGCAGGATCCACTTCCACTCCTCGGGGTCGGTCTGCTCGTCGTGATCCGGCACCTTGCCGTCGGCCTCGAACTCGCGCCCCTTGTGCAGCAGCAACGTGGCGTCGCCGCCATCATCGACGATCTGATCCGGCCCCGTCCCGTCCGGCCAGGTCAGCGCCTGCTTGGTGCACCACCAGTACTCCTCCAGCGTCTCGCCCTTCCACGCGAACACCGGGATGCCCTTGGGCGCCTCCGGCGTGCCGCCGGTCTCCGGGCGCCCGACGACCACCGCCGCCGCCGCAGGATCCTGCGTGCTGAAGATGTTGCACGAGCACCAGCGCACATCGGCGCCGAGTTCGGCCAGCGTCTCGATCAGCACCGCCGTCTGCACCGTCATGTGCAGCGAGCCCATGATCTTCAGGCCCTTCAGCGGCTTGCTCTGCCCGTACTCCTCCCGGCAGGCCATCAGCCCCGGCATCTCATGCTCGGCGAGCGTGATCTCCTTGCGCCCCAGTTCGGCAAGCGCCAGATCGGCCACGCGGTAGTCCGCCTCGGTTGCGGCCGGGCTCCGGCCAGTGGTCGTCATCGTCGTCACGTCGTCTTCCTTCCTGCGCGCCCGAATGAGCGCTGGTCATGTGAGATGCCCGGTGGCCACGGTCAATCCCGGACCTTTCGCCTCCGGATCCGATCGCAGCGCGCAAACGCGCAGCCGCATAAAGCCTGCCTGCTCCATCGCATCGCGCATCTGCCCATCGCTGAAGCCCAGATGCGCGTGGCCCATCAGTTGCCGGTACTCGTCCCGTCCGTGTTCGGCCATGTCCAGCACGAGCACGACACCGCCGCCGCGACCGCTCCGCAGAATCCTGCGGGCCTCCCGCAGCGCCCCCACGACATCGGGCACATGGTGCAGCGCCAGTGCGAAGATCGCCGCATCCACCGCCTGATCCTCGATCGGCAGCGCCAGCAGATCGCCCTCGCGGACGTCCACGTTGGGCGCCTCGCCCAGGCGCTGGCGGGCCGCCTCCAGCATCGCCGGGGACTGGTCCACCGCGATCACGCGCCGGACCACGGGCGCCAGCAGCTCCGCGACGTTCCCAGCCCCGCAGCCAAGGTCCGCAACCTCCCAGTCCGCAGGCAGCAGCGACAGCAGCCCGGGCGCCGTGAAGCCGTGCCCGAACAGGCTCTCGCGGACCGAGTCCCACTCGCCGGCAACCCGCCCGAAGAAGGTCTGGCTGTCCACCCGACGCTCGGCCACCACGGCGTGCAGCCGGCGCCGGTCCTCCTCGAGCTGCGGATCGGCCCCGAGATGCTCGCGCACCGCCAGCCAGACCGCCCGGGCGCCGTCGTCGAGGTCGTCCAGGATGAACCGATAAAGCGTCGCCGTTCCTTCGCTGCGCCGGGCGATCCACCCGCCGTCGGCCAGGGCCTTCAGGCGGCGGCTCACCGTCGACTGCGGCAGCTGCATCACGCGGGCGATCTCGCCCACAGACAACTCCTCCGCCTCCAGCAGGCGGAGCAGTCGCAGGCGCCAGGCCTCGCCAAGGGCCCCGAGGCGGGCGCCGAGATCCTCAAGTGGTCGCGTGTGCTTCATCCGTTCAGCCGGATGAAGTGTAGAAGCAGGTCCGGGCCTGTCAAGGAGTCCCGCCGCCGGCCTCCTCCGGGATGATCGCGAAGGTCGGTCCGGGAA
Source organism: Phycisphaerales bacterium JB039 (assembly GCA_043101635.1). Taxonomy (GTDB): domain Bacteria; phylum Planctomycetota; class Phycisphaerae; order Phycisphaerales; family UBA1924; genus CAYMJK01. Next base: position 49,669 of record JBICIE010000009.1, read on the forward strand.
TCTCCCCGAGGGCCCGGACCCGCTCTTTGATCTCCTCGTTCTCGCGGTCGATCCAGAGGGCCATCCGGTACCGCTCCAGGGCCATCTCGTTGGCCCCGATCGACTCATAGAAGTCCGCCAGGGCCAGTTGTGGCTCCAGCGAGACGCCCCGGTCCAGCTTGGCGGCGGTCAGCAGGGCGGGCTCGGCCTCGTCCGGCAGGCCGCACAGGGCGGCATAGCGGCCGAGCGTCAGGTAGTCCTGCACGCGCCCGGGCTGCTCGGTCCGCTCCCGGAGAAACTCGACCAGTTTCTGGGTCTGGCCAGCCTGGTACATCGCCTCGGCGAGCAGGTCGGCCCGGCTGTCGTCCCGCGGCTTGGCGTCGTAGGCCACCCACAGGTGGTCGGTCGCCTCATCGGCCCGCCCGAGGATCAGCAGCGACTTACCGAGCCCGAGGCGACCCTCGGTATCACCGGGCCGGACCTCGATGTACTCCTGGTAGTCCGCCGCGGCCGTCTCGTAATCGCCGCGCTCGAAGGCCCGGTTGGCGTCCCAGTAGACCTCGCTCGGCGAGCGGCCCTTGCCCTGCTGGCAGCCGCCACTTGCGGCGAGGCTGAGTGCAGCGAGAATCAAGCAGAATCGTCTCATGAGGAAGCTCCATCTTCGATCGCGCCGGGTCTCCGACCCGTGCGGCATCATCGGCAGATTGCCGCTCGCCGCGGCAGTCTGCGCCGCCGAACCCACTCTATCCTGAGCCATGGGCGCCTGCGTCCTGCTCCTGCACGAACTGTCGGATGGCGACAGCCACTACGACTGGCTCATCGAGCCCGACCAGCCGGCGGACGCTCCGCTGCTCGCGTTCCGCGTCCAGGAGCGCATTGACCTCGAGATCGTGCCGAGCTTCGAGGCCGAGCGAATCGCCGACCACCGACGCCGGTACCTGACCTACGAGGGCCCCATCTCCGGGAACCGGGGGCGGGTGCGCCGTCTGGCCGAGGGCCAGCTCGCGATCCACATTGACGAGGACACCCTTGTCGCCCGCGGCCGCGTGGGGCGCCTCGACGTCGTGTACTCGGGGCGCCGGCTTCATTCGAGCCGGTGGCGTTTCCTGGCGGCGCGGCCCTGAGGTTCCGCTTCGTTCGATCCGCCGTGCCGGGCTTGGACGCGGCGCGCCCAGGGCCGGCCTTAGACTCCCCACCCGCCGGCCGGGGGATTGCGTGGGGCATTGGGAGTTGATGTGAACGGGTCCCGGGCCATCCTCGTCCCTGATACTGCGCTGCAGCTTTGGGATCGCGTCCGGACGAGCCTGTGGTTCGTTCCGGGGCTCATGGCGCTCGGGGCTGCGGTTCTGGCGGGGCTGGCGCCGGCGGTGGACGGGGCGGTCTCCGACGACCTGCTGCGCCGCGCTCCTTTCGTCTTCTCGGGCAGCCCTGTTGCGGCTCGCGCCGTGCTGACGACAATCGCCACATCGATGATCACCATCGCCGGCGTCGTCTTCTCGATGACGATCGTCGCGTTGCAGCTCGCCTCGTCGCAGTTCGGCCCGCGCCTGCTGCGTACGTTCCTTCGCGATCGCGGCAATCAGCTCGTGCTCGGCGCCTTTGTGGCGATCTTTCTCTACTGCATCCTGCTCCTGCCCCGGGTCGACGCCCAGGAGGAATCGCCATTTATACCGCACATATCAGTGACACTCGCGGTGATCGGCGCCCTCGTCGGCCTTGGGATGCTCGTCTACTTCATCGATCACGTCGCCCAGTCGATCCACGCCGACGCGATCATTCTCTCGGTCAGTCGCGAACTCGAAGGCGTGATCGACGAGCTGTTTCCAGAGTCAATCGGCGCGCAGCAGCCAGATGGCGAGGTCGCGCCGCCGCAGGCCGCTCCCGCGCTGGTCCGCGCCTCTTCCGATGGGTATGTCCGCTTCATCAACGGCGACGCCCTGCTGCGGATCGCCGCCGAGGCGGACCTGATGGTCCGCCTCGAAGTTGCGCCGGGCGGCTATGTCGTCCATGGCGATGTGCTGGCGCATGTGTGGCCCGAGGATTCCACCAAAGAAGACGCAGTCGATGCGATACGCCGCGGCATCCTCATTGGATCGCATCGCACCACACTCCAGGATGTCACGTTCGCCTTCGAGCAGTTGACTGAGATGGCCTTGCGCGCCCTCTCGCCGGGAATCAACGACCCGAATACCGCGGGCCACTGCGTCGACCGGATTGGCTCGGGGCTGGCGCGGATGGTCGGCCGCCCGATCCCCTCTCGCGTGCGTCACGACGAGGCCGGCGCTGCGCGCGTGATCGCCGAACCGACCTCGCTGGAGCAAGTCCTGCGATCCACCGCCGAACCCATCGCCCGCAACGCGAGCGTGCACCTCCCGGTCTGGCTGCGCCTGATGATCGCGCTGCAGGGCGCACACGCCCGGGCCCGGCGCGAAGCCGACCGGGTCCTGCTCGGCGAAACAGCCGCACGGGTCGCAGAGGCCGCCCGGACTCGCTTCGAGTCCGAGGTCGATCAGTCCCGGATCATGGCCGCATCGGCCTGGGCGGCACACCCGCTCTCTGGCCGCCCCGGCCGCAATGGTCGATGACATTGTGCGCCAATCCGGCCAGCGGCCGCCGGGGCCGGCCGGTTTCTGGTAGGATGCAGGCGGCCCGGGCTCGTCGGGGGCTTCCGGGCCACACGACAACCGGAGGACCAGCGATGCGCCACAGCAAGCCACTGCTCAGTCCCGAAGGCGGAGGCGGCAGCTCACCCCTGCAGGAGCCGCCCAAGCCCAAGATCCACTTCTTCGGGGATAGCGCCACCCACCCCAAGGGCGAGGAGGGGTGGCAGCGGGCCACCACCTCCACCGGGACCGGCGCCAGCCACGTCAAGACGTTCCACTGCAAGCTCCAGGGCGAGAGCCTCGAGTTCATTGACCAGCAGGTCAACGACTGGCTGGAAGCCCACCCGGACTACGAGGTCAAGCTGGTCACGACCACCGTCGGCGAGTTCAGCGGCAAGCTGGGGCGCGAGTTGCACCTGATCATGAACGTCTGGGTGTGACAGGCGCACGACGCCGCGGACCGATACACGCTGCGTGTGCGGCATCCTCGGCATTGCGGCGCCCCTGGGGCGGGAACCATCGGTCACCGCGGCCCAGGTCGCGCGCCTGCGCGATCTGATGACCCATCGCGGCCCGGATGGCGCCGGCCTGCTGCGCGACCGCGGCGTGATCCTCGCCCACCGGCGGCTCGCCGTCCTCGACCTGACCGACGCCGGCGCCCAGCCCATGACCACGCCAGACGGGCGGTTCACGCTCGTCTACAACGGCGAACTGTACAACGAGGCCGACCTGCGCGCCCGGCTGGCCGACGCTGGAATCCGCCCGCACTCCGCCTGCGACAGCGAGACGGTCCTGCTGGCCCTGGCGACGTGGGGCCCCGGCGCGCTCGACCGCTTCCGCGGCATGTACGCCCTGGCCCTCTTCGACCGCGTCGAACAGACACTGTTGCTGGCGATCGACCCGCTGGCCATCAAGCCGCTGTACTGGGCCATCGCGCCGGCGCCAGGCGGGCCCGAACTCATCTTCGCCAGCGAGATCGATCCGGTGGCCCGCCATCCGCACATCCTCCCCCGTCCTGACCCGGTGGTCGTCTCCAGCTACCTGACGACGATCCGGACGACGCTGGGCGATCGGACCATGCTCGCAGGGGTGCGCACGCTGACGCCGGGCCAGCGACTGCTGTTCGACCTGCGCGATCGCAACCTGGTCTGGAAGTCGTGGGCCGCCCCCGCGGTCCAGCAGCAGCCGGCGCCGGCGGACAGCCCGGCGGCCCTGCGCGAGCAGATGCTCGCCTCGGTCCAGGCGCATCTGCGCTCCGATGCCCCGATTTGTGCGCTGCTCAGCGGCGGGCTGGACAGCGCCGTCATCACCCGCTGCGCTCGCGACGCCGGGGCCCATCTGCGCACCTACTGCGCCGGGGCCCGGCCCGGCCCCGACAGCTCCGAAACCAGCGACGACTTCCACTTCGCCCTCGCGGTGGCCGCCGACCTGGGCGCAGCGCACCACGAGGTTCCCGTCACGCGCGCGCTGTTTGCCGGGCGCTGGCGCGAGATCATCGAGCGCACCGGCCAGCCGCTGAGCACCCCCAACGAGGTCGCCATCAACGAGGTCGCCCGGCGCCTGCGCGCCGATGGCTACGTCGTGACGCTCTCGGGCGAGGGCGCCGACGAACTGCTCGCGGGGTACACCGAGCCCATGCGCATGGCGGCCCGGCACGCCGCCGCCGGCGGGGCCGACCCCGGACGCTTCCAGCTTGAGAGCGCCGCATGGATCCCGCCGGACGCCAAGGCCGGCCTGCTGCGCGAGGACATCTGGCGCGCTGCCGAGCGCGACGAACTGCTCACCGCCTTCTACCGCGACGAGTACAGCGCTGCCGCCGCCGAACCGGGCGCCGACGACCCGCTCGAGGCCGCCCTGCGCTTTCACAGGCGCATCAACCTCGCCGGCCTGCTGCGCCGGCTCGACAGCGCGACCATGCTCGAGTCGGTCGAGGGCCGCACGCCCTTTGCCGATCGCGCCATCGCCTCGCTGTGCGCCGCGATTCCGATGCGCGAGAAGTTCGTCGATGGCGACCCGCCGCAGAGCAAGCTCGCCCTGCGCTGCGCCTTTGCCGGCGCCGTGCGCCGCCCGGTCCTCGAGCGTCCCAAGGCGAGCTTCCCGCTGCCCTTTGCCCGGTGGCTCGAGCCGATGACGCCCCACCTTGCCGATCCAGGCCCGGCGCTGGATCTGTTCAACCCTGCGGGCCTCGGGATCATCGCGGCCCGGCCCGCCGAGTTGTGGCGAGCCGCTTGGCCGGTAGTCAATCTCGTGCTCTGGACCCAGCGCTGGTGGGGTTGATCAGCACGTGCCCGATCGCTTGGCGCTCTGGCTCGCCGCCCGGAAGAGCGGGAGCAGCGACTCCAGCGCATCGTCGGAAAGCCGCGTGAACGCGAGGCCCACCTCGCGCCGGAACACGCCTGGCCGATGCACCCACGCAACCTCAGCCTCCAGTTCAACCGGCCGTGACAGCCCGTGAACCTTGATCCGCATCGGGCCGTAGGTACGCAGGCGCGGCCAGGCCAGCCCTCGCACCCGCAGGCCCCCCGCCGAAATGTCCAGCACCCGCCCCAGTCGGCAGTGCAGCGTCGAGACCAGGAGGCGCGAGCTCAGTCGCTTGTCCTGATAACGACGCCACACCGGCCGTGGCAGCAGCGTGCGGGCAGACCCCATGGTCCGGCAGATCGGATGAGTCAGACCGACATTTGAGCGGGATCGCACAGAACGTCCGCCTCAGCGCCGCTTCGGGCGGCCCACCTATCCTCCCCGCTCTCACGCGAGCCAGCAGGGACCGAGAAATGCCAGACCCCAGTCTTCTGGAGACCTTCGCCACGCCAGCCGCCCAGCCGCTGGTCATCGAGCACATCGCCGAGGAATTCACCAGCGTCTGCCCCATGACCGGCCACCCCGATTTCGGGGTCGTCACCGTCCGCTTCTGCCCGCGCCCGGACGCCGCCGGCGGCGTCTGCGTCGAACTCAAGAGCCTGAAGCTGTACCTGCACTCTTTTCGCAGCGAAGGCATCTTCTACGAAGCGGTGACCAACCGCATCTGCGAGGATCTGGCCCGGCTCATGGACCCGGTGTGGCTGCAGGTGGTCACGAGCTGGCGCGGGCGCGGCGGCATCCGCAGCGTGATCCGGGCCGAGCGCGGCGAGATCCCCGCCGAGTACCGCGGCCGCTGAACTCCTGGCGCAGGCGGGCCCCTACCATCGGTGCGATTCCCAAGGAGCCCTCATGCCCGACACCGCGACCCGGCGCTACATCCGCGAAATGACCGATTCCGAGCGGATCAGCGGCGCCTTCACCATCATCAACACGCAGCTCGGGCGCACGCGCAGCGACAAGCCCTACCTGCGCTGCCTGCTGGCCGACAAGACCGGCGAAGTCGCCGGGCGCATGTGGTCGATCGATGAGGCGACCTTTCGCCGCCTCCCCACCGACGGCTTCGTCTTCATCGAGGGCGAGACGCAGGCCTACCAGGGCGACATCCAGATCATCATCCACACCATCGACCCCATCGAGCCGACCGACGAGCAGCTCATCGAACTGCTCCCGTGCGCCGAGCGCCCGATCGACGAGATGTTCGCGGAACTCACGGGGCTGCTCGACACGCTCGAGCATCCGTCCATGAAGGCCCTTGCCGCGTCGTTTCTCGCCGACGACTTCTTCATCGAGGCGTTCAAGAAGGCGCCGGCGGCCAAGAGCCTGCACCACGCCTACATCGGCGGGCTGCTCGAGCACACGCTCTCGCTGCTGAAGCTGGCCAACGTCGTCTGCCCGCTGTACCCGAAGATCAACCGCGATGTCGTGATGATGGGCCTGTTCCTCCACGACATCGGCAAGACCCGCGAACTGCAGTTCGACGGCGCCTTCGCCTATACCCCGCGCGGCCTGCTGGTGGGCCACATCGTCGAGGGCGCGGTCATGCTCCGCGCCAAGGCCCAGCAGGTCATGCGCGAAACCGGCCAGCGCCTGCCCCCGAACGCCGCGCTCGTCCTGGAGCACATCATCCTCAGCCACCACGGCGAGCCCGCCTTCGGGGCAGTGAAGCCGCCGAGCACGCCCGAGGCCATCCTCGTCAGCCTGCTGGACAATCTCGACGCCAAGACCGCCATGGCCCTGGCCGCGGCCCGCGAGGGTCGCAACCCCGAGGTCGACCTCCGCGGCGACTTCACCGAGAAGCACTGGGCCCTCGGCGCCCGCCTCTTCCGCCCCGACCCGCTGGCGTAGCACGGGCTTCCAGCCCGTGTCGCTCCCGCCCCGGGCCTCGCTGGCGCACGGCGCCCTCACCCGCGCGCAATCACCCGCACCATCACGCTCGCAAAGCGCGCCCCCGCCAGCGGATCGCGCAGCGCCAGGTCCACCGCCCCGCTCCGGCCCGGACCCCGGCGCCCGCCCAGCCGGCGCGTCGCCGCCGCAGTTGCCCGCAGCGCCGCATCCGCAGGCAGCGAGCCCAGCGTCAGCGACACCAGCCCCGCCACCATCCGCGGCTCGTCATCGGGGACGGATGCGGCAAGCCCGGCCCGCGCCTCCTCGAAGGCGCGCTGGTAGTCCCCAGCCGCGGCCCGCAGTTCCACCCGCGCGTCCTCGTCGCCCCCGCCCTCTCCTTGCGCAGCGAGAGCCGCCAGCAAAGCCTCGCGCAGCCGCTCCAGCGGCCCTGCCAGGCGCTGGCGCGCGCGCAACAGCGTCTCGCCCTCGGCCTCCAGCAGCACCGGCACGGCGACGGTCAACCCCGGCCCGTCCGCAAGCTGCGCCTCGGCCTTCTGCACCACGCTCGCCGGATCCGGACGCATCACCACCAGCCCGTGGCGGGCCGCGAACCGGTCCAGCCCGAGCGCCACCGGCGCCGAGACGCCCGGATCCGGCCCCGCTCGCAGCACATCGATCGACAGCGCCCGCAGGTACGCGCTCTCGCTGTCGTACAGGTCGCGCCGCATCAGCGCCCGGGCCCCGGCGCACGCCGGATCTTCCTGAATGATCCGCCACGCCTCGGCGACGTCGCCGCCGGGATCATCGCCGTCCTCTGTTGCACAGATCACCCCCGCCCGCCACAAGGGCTCGCTCCAGCGCCACGTGCGCATGAACTGCATGTAGGCCGGAGATGACGCCGCTTCGACCTCCGCCGCGTCGCGCCCCCCCACCGGCGCCGGCAGCAGCGTGATCATCTGCGACGCCAGCAGCACTGCCGCCATCGCCGGCGGCTCCCGCGTAGTCAGGTGATATGGGCTGACGACCACGCGCATGGCTACTTCCCGTCCTGATCGGCCGGGGCCTCGCCCGTCGCTGTGTTGATCCAGTCGATCACATCCCCCACGCGCATCGCCAGGCGCAGAAACAGCATCTCGTGCCCCATCGCCCGCGTCCAGCGCTCCGGCTGTCCGGCCCGCTCCCACAGCAGGTCGCCGGTGTGCGCGGGAACGGCCAGGTCGCGCGTGCCGTGGATCATCAGCGTCGGAATGTCGCGCAGGAACCGCGCCGTGTGGTACGAGTCCAGCGGCGCGCGCGCCAGATACGCCTCCCGCAGGGCCCGGGCGTCGGCGGGCGTCGCGCCTGCCACCAGCGAGACATCCACCGCGCCGATCCAGTCGCTGTAGTTGCTCTTGCGCAGGATCTCCAGGTAGTCCGCCCCGCCCGCGATGGCGACCGCCGCGTCATACCGCTCCGGCTCCAGCGCCACCACCGTCGACAGGATCATCGCCCCGCCGCTCATGCCCAGCGCCACCAGCGGCCCCTCGCCCATCCACGGAAATCGACGCACCGCCTCATCCATCGCTGCCCGCGAGGCGTAGGCCGCCTCCGCCACGCGCTCGCCCAGCTCGCGCGCAATCACCGCCGCGTCATCCTCCACGCCATCGGCCGGATCCGCGACCACCACGAACCGCTCGGTGAAGCGTGACGGGTGCGACATCATCCGCACCACGCCCCACCCGGCGCTGCGAAGCTGCTCCACCGCGGCGTCCACCACCGGCCGCGGCGTCCCGAACATCCCCGGCAGCAGCAGCACCACGCCGCGCCGGCCCTCACGAGGCTGATATACGCCGAACCACGTGCGCTCGATCAACGGCCCCTTCGGACCCTCGCGTGCGCTGACGTACTTGAAGACCTCGGCCCCGGGCTCCGGCCGGCCCTCCTCCGCCCTGCGCACGAAGATCAGCGCGTTGGGACCCTCCAGGTCGGCGCCCTGTCTCTCGGGCTCGGGTAGCGCCGCCTCAATGTCGCGCCAGTCATCGGGATCCGCGCCCGGCCGGCCGTGCCGCAGCAGCCGCTCGCGCCACTCGGAGGGAACGCCCTCCAATGGCACGATCACGCCCCGAGCGTCGCCGCCAGCCAGCCGCTCAGGCCAGATGGGATCCAGATACGGCGCCTCGGCGCCTGCGGGCTGTGCCGCCGCCGGGGCCGCGCAGGCGATGACCGCGGCGAGCGCCGCCGCGACCAGTTGCCATGTTCTGCCCGCTTGCCGCACTGGTTCTGACTCCTACGCTCACCGGCCACCTCCCCCGCCGCAGATGATATCGGCCGCCAGTTGCCCGAGCCTCGCATGACCACCAAGGCCACGAAGCCGACGCCAGCCACCCCGCAAACGCCGCATCCGCTCGATCTGCGCGCGCGCCTGCGCGAAGTCATCGGCGGCGCGCTGATGGGGCTGGCCAACCTCGTCCCGGGCATCAGCGGCGGGACGATGCTGGTCGCCGCGGGCGTCTACCCCCAGTTCGTCGAAGCGGTCAGCGACCTCACCCGCCTGCGCCTGACGCGGCGCGCACTGCTGACGCTCGGCATCATCGCCAGCGCGGCGTTCGCCGCCATCGCCCTCGGCGCCGGACCGATCGTCTGGGCCGTGGTCAATCAGCGCTGGATGATGTACAGCCTGTTCATCGGCCTCACGCTCGGCGGCCTGCCGACCCTGCGTCGCATGACGCGACCGATGACGGCCGGCGCCTGGACCGGGCTCGCCGTCGGCCTCGGCGCCATGGTGGCCATCGCCATCGCCGAGCGCGCCGGCGCCACCGGCGGCGGCGGACAAAGCGGCTTTATCGCACTCACCATCGGCGGCGCCGCCGGCGCCAGCGCCATGATCCTCCCCGGCGTCAGCGGCGCCTACCTGCTCCTGCTGCTGGGCCAGTACGTGCCGATCCTCGAGTCCATCCGCAGCGTCAAGGACGCGCTGCTGACCTCCTCGCCCGATCTGGGCGCCGCCTTCGCCGAATGGCGCACGCTCCTGCCCGTGGCGATCGGCGTCGGCATTGGTATCGCTGTGATTTCCAACCTCATCCGCTTCCTGCTGCACCGCTTCGAGAAGCCGACGCTCGGCGCGCTCATGGGCCTGCTGCTCGGCGCCGTCGTCGGCCTCTGGCCCTTCGCCGACCCCGTCGCCCCGCAGCCCGGCGATGTCTTCAAGGGCGAAGTGATGACCCAGGAAGCGATCGACGCCCTCGCCCCGCAGGATCTGCCTGTGGCCTGGCGCCCGCCGCGCTCCCCCGGGCACGCGGCTGGCGCCATCGGCCTGATCTGCGCCGGCTTCTGCGCCACACTGCTGGTCTCGCGACTGGGAAGACAGTCCGAAACAGAGGGCCACGAGTAGCAAAGACCGCGAAGCTCCGGCGCAGGACTGCCGACTCGCAGAGATCCGCGTGGGCGGGTGGACAGGCGCTGTTCGCCCTCATGCTTGACCACTGCCGTCCCTACGCTTGCCCGTGCCAGCGATCGCCGCGACCAATCTTCATCTTGCCTATGGCAGCGACATCATTCTGGAAGGGTGCTCGCTGTCGATCGAGCCGGGTGAGCGCATCGGCCTGGTCGGGCGCAACGGCGCCGGCAAGACCTCGCTGATGCGGATCATGGCCGGGGAACTGAAGCCGGACTCCGGCGACGTCGCGGTCCAGCGCGGCATGCGCGTGCGGCTGCTGCGCCAGGATCCGCGCCTCGATCCCGATGAGACGCTCCGCGGCGAGGCCGAAAGCGGCTTTGCCGAACTGCACGACCTGCACCGCCAGATGGACGCCGTCTATGCCCGCATGGAGGGCGCCGGCGGCGCCGACCTGGAAGCGCTGCTCGCCCAGCAGGCCGATCTGGAGTCGAAGATCAACGCGCTGGGCGGCTACGCCGTTGATCACCGCGTGGATGCCACGCTGCACGGACTCGGATTCGCCGACGGGCAGTTCTCCATCCCTGTGCGCGGCCTCAGCGGCGGCCAGCGGGCCCGGCTGGCTCTGGCCAAGCTCCTGCTGGAAGGGCCCGACATCCTGCTGCTGGACGAGCCGAGCAACCACCTCGATCTCGACGGGCGCATCTGGCTGGAGACGTTCCTGGTCGAGGAATACCGCGGCGCGGTGCTCATGATCACGCACGACCGCACCATGCTCGACCGCGTTGCGCAGCGCATCGTCGAGGTCGAGCACGGCCGACTGATCAGCTACCCCGGCAGCTACTCAGCCTTCAGGCAGTTGCGGGCCGAGCGGCGGCAGACGCAACTGGAGGCGTGGGAGAAGCAGCAGTCCCGCTTCCGCAAGGAAGAGGAGTACATCCGCCGCTTCAAGGCCGGCCAGCGGGCCAAGCAGGCCCGCGGGCGCGAGACGCGACTGGAGCGAGAGAAGCAGGATCAGCGCATCGAGCGCCCGCAGGAACTCGGCGTGTTCCGCTTTCAGTTGCCGCAGGGGCCGCGCCCGGGCGATCTGGTGGTGACCGCGCGTGGCCTCACCAAGCGCTACCCGCGCGCGGGTGGCGGCGTCACCACGCTCTTCGAAGATCTCTCCATCACGATCGGGCGCGGCGAGCGCTGGGCCATCATCGGCCCCAACGGCGCCGGCAAGTCGACCCTGGTCGCCTGCCTGCTGGGCGAAATGGCGCCGGACGCCGGGACCAGCCGGCTCGGGTCGAACGTGCGCACCGGCTTCTTCCGTCAGGAGGAAGATGGGCTCGACCCGGACCTGCCCGTCTGCCGCTACCTCCAGAACGTGATCCTCAAGGAGAACCCCGGCAAGCCGATGAGCGAGCAGGAAGCCCGCGACCTCGCCGGCGCGTTCCTGTTCAGCGGGGATGAGCAGGATCGCGCACTCGGCGAGATGTCCGGGGGCGAGCGGGCCCGGGCCCGGCTGGCGGCGCTGCTGGCCAGCGCCAAGAACCTGGTGGTGCTCGATGAGCCGACCAACCACCTCGACATCCCCAGCGCCGAGCGGCTGGAGGCGGCCCTGGCCATCCCGCGCCAGGATCCGGATACCGGCGAGCGCACCGGCCCGGAGAAGGCGCCGTTCGCTGGCACGCTGATCCTCATCAGCCATGATCGCACGCTCATCGACGCGACCTGCGACCACCTGATCGTGCTCGACGGGCGCGGCGGCGCCGAGATCTTCCACGGCGGCTACAGCGCCTACGCGGCGGCGCGCCGCGCGCCCGCAGAAGCGTCCGAGGCGCCGGGCGCAAGCAAGCCGGCCGAAAGACGCGAGCCTGCCGCGACAGCGAGCCGCGACACCGTCAGCGCGCCGGCCGCGCCCGCGAAGAAGCGCAAGAGCCCCCACTCCTGGATGAGCAGCGAGCAGCTCGAGACCCGGATCGCCGAGCTCGAGGGTCAGGTCGCCCGGCTGGATCGGACGCTCGGCGACCCCGAGATCTGGAAGGACGCCGTGCGGGCCGCGGCGCTGACCGACGAGCGGGCAGAACTCAAGAGCGCCCTGGGCGCGCTGGAAGAGGAGTGGCTGGGGCGGATTTGACGCCGCCGCGGCCGCGCCGGCGCCTCATGGCCGATACGGTTGTCCATGACCTCTCCGCTTGCCCGTGACATCTCCTGGCTGAGCACGCGTCTGGGCGAAGTCGAGAGCCCCGACGCCCGCGCTGCGCTCCAGCAGATCGGGCCGATCACCGAGCAGATGCTCGGCGCAGGGCAACTGGACCCCGCGCTGGCAGAACTCGATCTGGAGCAGATTCGCGCTGCGCTGAAGCTGCTGACGATCCGCTTCCACCTGCGCAACAAGGCCGAGCAGGTGCACATCGCCCGCATCAACCGGCAGCGCGAGCGCGTCGCCACCCCGCAGGCGCCGCGCCCCGAATCGATCGCCGAGGCCGTCGGCGCCCTGCGACGCGGGGGCGTCGCGCTCGAGCAGCTCCACAGCGCCCTGCAGCAGCTCGACATCCGCCCGACCCTGACAGCCCATCCGACCGAGTCCCGCCGGCGCAGCGTGATCCAGAAGCAGTCGCGCATCGGCGACCTGTTGACGCTCTACAGCGCCGAGGATACCACACCGACCGAACGCCGGCGCGCCGCCAGCGCCGTGCGCCAGACCCTGGCGCTGCTGCTGGCGACCGACGAGGTGCGCTCGCGACGGCTCGATGTCATCGACGAGGTGCGCAACGGGCTGCACTACCTCGCCGGGCCCATCTGGGACGCCATCTGTCCGCTTTATCATGACCTTGCCGACGCCATCGATCAGCACTACGGCGAGCGGCCGCCGCTCCCGGTCATCATGCGGTACCGCTCGTGGATCGGCGGCGACCGCGAGGGCAACCCGCTGGTCACCGCCGACGTCACCCGCCGGACCTTCGCCGAACTGCGCCAGGCCGCCGTGGCGCGCCACGGCGAGGCCCTGGAGAGCCTGCGCCGCGAACTCAGTGTCAGCGGGCGGCGCGTCGAGATCGATCCGGCGCTCGTGGAGTCGATCCAGCGCGACGAGCAGGAGCGGCCGCTGGATCCGCAGCTTGTCCGCCACCTGCGCCACGAGCCGCTGCGCACCAAGATCCGCCACATGCAGCAGCGGCTGGGCGAACTCGACTACACCGCCGCCCGCTTCACCGAGGATCTGCTGACGCTGCAGCGGGCCTTGCGCTTCGCCGGCCTCGATGAGACGGCCGAGCGCGGGCCGCTGGCGGACGCCATCGTCCGGGCCCGGACCTTCGGGTTCCACCTGGCGGCGCTGGACATCCGCCAGCACAGCGGCGTGCACGAGGCTGTCATCGCCGAGATGCTCGGGGCAGCGGGTGTGACATCCGGGTACCAGCAGCTTGATGAGGCGGGGCGGCTGGAGGTTCTGCGTGAGGAACTGCGATCGTCGCGACCGCTGCTGGCGCCGGGGGCCCGGCTGTCGGCGCAGTCGCAGGAACTGCTCGACAGCCTGCGCATCTTCGCCGAGGCGGCCCAGCGCGAGCCGGAGTCGGTCGGCTCGTACATCGTGAGCATGTCGCACGACGCCAGTGATCTGCTGGAGGTGCTCGTACTGCTACGCGAGGTCGGGCTTTGGACGATCGAGGACGGGCAGGTGCAGTGCGCCATCGATGTGGCGCCGCTGTTCGAGACCGTCGATGATCTTGAACGCGCTGACGTGGTCGTGCGGGGGCTGCTCGCCGAGCCGGCCTACCGGGCCCAACTGGAAGCCCGCGGCAGGTTCCAGGAGATCATGCTCGGGTACTCCGACAGCAACAAGGATGGCGGGTACTGGGCCGCCAACTGGCGGCTGCACCAGGCCCAGGGACGGCTGGCCGAACTGTGCGCTGATGCCGGCCTGTCACTGCGATTCTTCCACGGACGCGGTGGGACCGTGGCCCGCGGCGGCGGCAGGGCAAACCGGGCGATCCTGGCGAGCCCGCCGGCCAGCCGGACCGGGCGCATCCGCTTCACCGAGCAGGGCGAGGTCATCTCGTTCCGCTACGCGATGGGCGCGCTGACGCACCGGCACCTGGAGCAGATCGTCAGCGCGATGCTGCTGGCCACCGCCCAGCGCGGGCAGGCGGCGCCGGACGATGGCGCGGGCGCGCTGATGGATGATCTTGCCGACCGCTCGCGGAAGGCGTACCGGGCGCTGATCGACGATCCGGGCTTCTGGGAGACGTTCATCTCCTGCTCGCCGGTGCTGCACATCGGGGAGCTTCCGATGGCGTCCCGCCCGGTGTCGCGCAGCGGCGGGGCGCTGCAGTTCGACAGTCTGCGGGCGATTCCGTGGGTGTTCTCGTGGACGCAGATGCGCTACAACGCGCCGGGTTGGTATGGGGTGGGCTCGGCCTTTGCGGAGTTGGTGCTGGATGACCCGCAACGCCTGGAGGCCTGCCGCGGCGCCTATCAGCGCGGCGGGTACTTCCGCGCCTTCATCGACAACGCCCAGCAGGAGATGGCCCGGGCTCGCCTGCCGGTGGCCCGCTGGTACACGGCGCAGGCGGACCCCGGCCTGCACGATCGGCTCGCGGCAGAGTTCGAGCGGGCGCGAGAAGCCATCCTTGCCATCACCGGCCAGGAGGCGCTGCTGGACAACAACCCGGTGATCCAGCAGTCGATCCGCGAGCGCAACGGGGACACCGACATCATCAACGCGCTGCAGGTGGAACTGCTGCGCCGCTGGCGCCAGGCGGATGAGGCCGAGCAGGCGGCGCTGGAGCCGCTGATCCTGCTGAGCGTCAACGCCCTTGCGGCGGCGATGCAGAGCACGGGGTAGTTGAGTCAGCGGTCAGCGGTCAGCGGTCAGAGGTCAGAGGTCAGAGGTCAGAGGTCAGGGGTCAGGGGTCAGAGGTCAGGAAAGGCAGGAACCACAGATCGCACAGATGGCGCACGGATAAAAGAAAGGCCCGGCGCCTTCGCCGGGCCCTTAATCGCTCATTCGCTGATTCGCTCAGTCGCTTCTGCATCGCGGGCGGCGAGCCGGGCGATCTCGGGCGGGATCGGCTCGCCGCATTCGGGGCAGATCGTTCCGGCGCCGGGCTCGCGCGGGGGCTGGATCGGGTACTTGCACTTCAGGCAGCGAGGGTTCGCGAGGTATCGCCTGATCCTCCAGCGCGTGCGCATGGCCAGCGCAAACGCGACAAACGTCGCAAAGACAAAGCAAGCCAGTACCGCCAGCGTGGCGGTGACGCGGGCGGTGAAGGGCCGATCCTCGCCCAAGTACTCGGCCGCCGCTGTAAGCGTGTACCGCCAGACCACATATGGCAGCCCGATCCAGAGCACGAGGATGCCCGCGGCAACAGCGAGCGGCTTGATCACCGAAGCCCCAAGGACGAACCGCGCGCACAGCGCCCGAGGCCAGCCGGTCTGGACTTGCACCATCCGCACGCTGCTGAACCAGCGCCGCATGGGGAATCGTATCCGATCCACCGATGGCCACAGACAAAACAAAGGCCCGGCGCTTTCGCCGGGCCTCAACCCATCTTCCCCTCTGCGTCACTCTGCTTCCTCTGCGGCCTCTGCGTTCTGCCTCTCTGCCTTTCCTACGCCGCGATCTGCAACCCGCCCTGGGCCTGGTTGCTGCCCGGCTTGCCGCCCCTAGCATCTGCTGTGATCCGGCTCAGTTCCATCCTCATGCTGGTGGCAGGGCTGGCTCTGATCGGCTACGGCCTGTACGCCGGGATCTCGGCGCTGGGGGATCTGTATCAGGGGGCGCTGGACGCCCCGCTGGATCAGCCTCCGGATGCCGAGCAGAACACACGGGGCGCCATGCTCCGCGCTGCCCTCATCGGCGCCGCCGGCATTCCGGCGCTGCTGCTGGGCAAGCTGTTTCTGGCGCGGGACCTGGCGAGGAAGCGGCGGAACAAGAGGAGCGACTGATGCTCGATGTCGCCAGCTTCGACGCGATGACGTTCGACTGCTACGGCACGCTGATCGACTGGGAGACCGGGATCGTCGAAGCGGTGCAGCCGGTGCTGCGCGCGCACGATGTGTCGATCGATGATGACTCGCTGCTGGAGCTGTACGCCGAACTGGAATCGGGGGCGCAGCAGGGGGAGTTCCGGCCGTACCGCGAGATCCTGGGGTCAGTGATGGATGGGTTCGGCGCGCGGCTCGGCTTTGCCCCCACCGGCGCCGAGCGGGATGTCATCGCGGCATCCGTCGCTGACTGGGCGCCGTTCGACGACACGACCGAGGCGCTTGGGGTCCTCGGGCGCCACTGCCGGCTGGCGATCCTCAGCAACATCGATGATGACCTGATCGCCGGCTCGCTCGCGCAGCTCGGCGTGGAGTTCGCCGCGGTGGTCACGGCCGAGCAGGTCAAGTCGTACAAGCCGCGGCGTGCCCACTTCGACGAGGGGCTGCGCCGGCTGGGCCTCGACCGCTCGCAGGCGCTCCACGTGGCCCAGAGCAGGTACCACGACATCGCGCCGGCCGGGGAGCTGGGCTTTGCGACCGTCTGGGTCAACCGACAGGCAGGTCGCCACGGCGCCACCACGCCCTCGGTGGCCCGGCCGGATCTGGAAGTCCCCAGCCTCGGGGCGCTGGCGCGGCTGGCCGAGCGCCAGTGAACACGAAACTGATTCCCGCTTGCGTTGCGGGCCTGAAGAGTTGGTAGGGCTGGTAGGGCCCCCACGGAGTGGGGGGGTACCCAGGGCCGTACACTGACGCCATGGCACTGACCCGCGAAGAGATCACCAGGCGCGCTGCCAGGGAGCTGCGCGACGGCTACATCGTGAACCTCGGCATCGGCATGCCCACGCTGGTGGCCAACTACATCCCCGAGGGGATGGATGTGTGGCTGCAGTCGGAGAACGGGCTGCTGGGCATCGGTCCGTTCCCGACCGACGATGAGGTGGACGCCGACCTGATCAACGCCGGCAAGCAGACGATCACCGCCCGCACCGGCGCCAGCTACTTCAGCAGCGCCGACAGCTTCGGCATGATCCGCGGCGGGCACATCGACATGTGCATCCTCGGCGCCATGCAGGTGAGCCAGGGGGGCGACATCGCCAACTGGATGATCCCGGGCAAGATGGTCAAGGGGATGGGCGGGGCGATGGACCTTGTCGCCGGGGTGCGCAAGGTCGTGGTCACCATGGAGCACAACTCGCGCAAGGGCGAGGCCAAGCTGGTCAAGGCGTGCGACCTGCCGCTGACCGGCAAGGGCTGCGTGACCATGCTCATCACCGATCTGTGCGTGATGGAGTTCGACGCCCAGCGCCACCGCTTCGTGCTGACGGAGCTTGCCCCGGGCGTGACGGCGGAGGAAGTCCGCGAGAAGACCGCCGGGGAGTACTTCGAGGCGGATGAGATCCACGAGATCGCCATCTGAGTCGCGATTGGCTCCCGCGCCGTACCATCGACCATGACCGACCCGATCAATGTCCTGCTCGTCGGCGGCGGCGGGCGCGAGCACGCCATCGCAGCGCAGCTTCGCCGCTCGGACCGCCTCGGCGAGCTGTTCCTGACCCATCCGGGCAACCCGGGGCTGGCCGTGCTGGGCACGCCGGTCGATGTGCCGGTGGCGCGCCGGGAGATCTACCGCCTGGTGCAATTCTGCGAGAAGAAGCGCGTCGGCCTGGTGGTGATCGGCCCGGAGGATCCGCTGGCCGAGGGCTACGCCGACGCCCTGGCGGCGCCCGGCCGGCTCGTCTTCGGCCCATCGCAGGAGGCGGCGCAGCTCGAGAGCGACAAGGCCTGGGCCAAGGACCTGATGCGCTCGGCCAGCGTCCCCACCGCCGAGGCCCGCACCTTCGAGCGGGCTGAGGAGGCCGTCGCCTACATCGAGAGCCGCGAGCATCCGCCGGTGCTCAAGGCCGCGGGGCTGGCCAAGGGCAAGGGCGTGCTGGTGCCCGATTCGATCGAAGAGGCCGTGCGCGGCGTGCAGCGCATCATGACCCAGCGCGAGTTCGGCGATGCCGGCGCCCGCATCGTGATCGAGGAGCGGCTGCGCGGCCCCGAGGTCTCGGTGCTGGCGCTGGTCGATGGGCGCAGCATCTACCTGCTGGAGCCGTGCCAGGATCACAAGCGTCTGCTCGACAACGATGAGGGGCCCAACACCGGCGGCATGGGCGCGTTCTGCCCGAGCGGGCTGGTCGATGATGACATGATGGGGCGCATCGAGCGCGACATCCTCGTGCCCACCGTGGATGCCCTGCGCCGGCGCGGCATCGACTACCGCGGCGTGCTGTACGCCGGGCTGATGCTCACGCACGCCGGCCCGAAGGTCCTCGAGTTCAACGTGCGTTTCGGCGACCCGGAGTGCCAGGCCCTGCTGCCGCGCCTGACCAGCGACCTGCTGGAAGCGATGCTGGCGACCTGCGAGCGGCGCCTGCGCGACATCGACCTGTCGTGGCGCCCGGGCTGCGCGGTCACCGTCGTGCTCGCCAGCGAGGGCTACCCGGAGAAGCCGGTCAAGGGCGCAGTGATCGAGGGCGTGGAGCAGGCGGAGGCGATGGAGGATGTCCACATCTTCCACGCCGGCACAGCGCGGGATGCCCAGGGCCGGCTGGTCACCGCCGGCGGGCGCGTGCTGGCGGTGACCGCCCTCGGCGCGGACGTGGGCGCTGCTCGCGAGCGGGCCTACGCCGCGGCGGAACTGATCCGCTTCCCCGGCCGGCAAATGCGGACCGACATCGCAGCGCCGGGTCGCCCCGGCGTGCCGGCGACCGGCGCCGCGCCGCCCCCGCCCGTCACCGCGCGGTGAGCCCCCGGGCGCCCCGAGCCGAAGCCCGGCGCCCTCGCGTCGGTGTTCGATGCGCTCGCGTCGGCTCCTGACCCCCTCGCGTCGGCTCCTGACTCCCCCGCGTCGACTCCTGACACCCTCGCGTCGGCTCCTGACGACCGCGCATCGGTCTTCGGCGCGCTCGCGTCAACACCTGACGAGAGCGCATCGAAGACCGACACGGGGCATATCTGGACCTTGCCGGCCGCCTCGATGGCCGCCGGATCGCCCGGATTGCCTTCCGCAAGCGGAAAGACGGCTCCGGGCCACCTGTGGCCGCGAGATCAGCCCCCGCCGGCGCCCTCAGGGGCCGGTTCAGCGCCCGCGGGCGGCTCGCTCGCCTCGGCCGGCAGCGCCTCGGGGCCGGCCGGCGCCGGCAGGAAGCTCGCCAGCAGGTCCAGCGCCGGCAGCGTCTGCGACTCGTACACCCGCCAGACCTGGCCGCTGCGGATCACCAGGAACATCCCGGTCCCGGCCTGCTGCGGCGCGGGCATCGAGCCCATATCGACAATCGCCAGCGGCGAGCCGCCCAGCGAGCGCAGTTCGATGCGCAGCTGCGGCGTGTATCCCTCGGGCGCTTCGATCAGGACCGCGCCCGCCGGGCGCTGGCAGATAGTCCGCAGCGCCTCGCCGAGGGCGGCCGACTGATCAGCCGAAAGCTGGGCCCCGTCGCGCGGCCCGGCGCGCACGAGCCAGCCCTCGGCTGCGCGCTCCAGCGTGACGATCGACTCGGCGCCATCCGCCGGCGCCAGCCCCAGCGCGCCGATCTCGCTCGCCGGCGCCTGCGCCGCGGTCTCGGCGATGTACGCCTCCGGGCGCGGGTTGATGCGGTTGAGCGCCTCGGCGCTGATGGCCATGATCGCCTGCCCGCGCGGCGCCCCCTCCAGCGAGGAGTCGATCGTCACCCGGGCAAACAGCGAGGACATCGTGGTGTCGGTCGGGGCGCCGACCTCCAGCGTGACCACCTCGGTGATGCGACGCATGCCAGCGCCCTCGGGGATCTGCATGTCGCGCTCGATGCGGATGGTCGCGACCGGCTCATCCAGCCCGGTGATGGCCTCGGCCGGCGCCTCGTCGTAGAAGCGCATGATGCCGAGCTGGCTCAGCAGGCCCAGCAGCGCCTCGACCGCCTGCTCGCTCGCCGGCGCCCCCACCGGCGCCGTCAGCCCCCAGCGGCCGCCGCCGCGGCTGATTGCGATGCGCATCTGCTGCGTCGCGAGCGTCAGGCGCGACGCCTCCAGGCTCACGCCCGGCATGGCCGACCTGGCCCGCCACTGGTCCGGCCCGGCGCCGATGAAGGCCTCATGCAGCCAGTCGTCGACCTGGTAGCCGCGGACCTCGCCGCCGCTGCCGACCACGCCGATCAGCCGACGCCCGCCGAGGCCCGGCGGGCTGATGCGCAGCGTCAGCGGCTCACCATCGGCCCGCGCGATCCGCAGCGTCGGCGCCCCGGCGCCGGGGACCTCCTCCGCCGGCGCGCCGCGCAGCTCGGCCAGCACGCGCAGTGCGGCCCGCATGCGCTCCGGCGCGATCGGCCACGCCGCCGCGCCGGTGTGCACGATCCACTGCCCCGGCAGCCGCCCGCGCTGGACGCGCCGCTCGACCCCGTCGCGCACAACCGACAGCTCGGTGACCTGGGCGGGATCGAGCTGGAGCACAATCACGCGCTCGGCGGCCGCGGAGGTCGCCGGGCGCACGGTCACCAGCGACAGCGCCGTCAGGCCGGCGGCGATCAGGAGGCTGACGATGACGCTGGCGCGGCTCACCGGCGATAGTAATCACGGCGCCCGCCGCGCGCCGACTGCTGATGCCGGAGCCACGCGATGACCCAGCCCCACGCCCCACCGCGCATCGGCCTGACCATGGATATCGAGCCCGAATCGGCCGGGCCCAATCCCCGCGCCTTCGTACGCCTGGCCTACCTGCGGGCCGTGCTGGAAGCCGGCGGCTGGCCGACGCCGCTGGCGCCGGCGCCGGAGCTGATCGCTCAGCAGCTCGCGGCGGTGGATGCGGTCATCCTCACCGGCGGGGATGACCCGATCATGGAGGACTTCGGCGCGCCGACGCACCCGAAGGCGACGCCGCTGCATCCCCTGCGCCAGCGCTACGAGCTTGCGCTGCTGGAAGCGCTGGACCAGGCGCCTGACACGCCCGTCCTCGGCGTCTGCCTGGGCATGCAGCTCATGGCTCTGCGGGCCGGCGGACGGCTCGACCAGCATCTGCCGGAGCGGCTGCCCACCGCAAGCGACCACTGGGAACAGTCGCACGCGGTTGCGCCGGCTGCCGGCGCCCCGCCTTGGCTGTGCGCCGGTGATGTGCTCAGCCGCCACCGCCAGGCGATCACCGATCCGGGCCGTCTGGTCGCCTGCGCCCTGGCGCACGACGGGCTGATCGAGGCGGTCGCAGATCCGGCCCGCCGGTTGTACGCCGGGGTGCAATGGCATCCCGAGCGCACCGATGGCCCGCTGGGGCCGGCGGTCTACGCGGCGCTGGTGCGCGCCGCGCGCGGCTGATGCGTCAGACCTGATCGAGCAGTTCGACGGCCTCGAACGGCTTGCCCTCGAGCATCTCCAGCGAGGCGCCCCCGCCGGTGCTGACGTGGCTGACATCGTCCACCAGGTCAAATTGCTCCGCCGCCGAGGCGGTGTCGCCGCCACCGACGATCGAGGTGGCGCCGGCGTCGGTCGCCCGGGCGATGGCCTCGCCGACCGCGCGGGTGCCCGCGGCGAAGTTGTCCCACTCAAAGACGCCCATCGGCCCGTTCCAGACGATGGTGCTGGCGCTCAGGATGACCTCGGCGTAGGCCCGGCGCGTCTCGGGACCGATGTCCAGGCCCATGAGCCCATCGGGGATGTCGCCGGAGACCTCCTCCGGCGGCGCCGTCTCGATGAACTGCTTGGCGCAGACATGGTCGGTCGGCAGCAGCAGCTTCTTGCCCTGCTTCTCGGCGGCCTCCAGGGCACGTCGGGCGTCATCGAGCATCTCTTCCTCGACGCGGCTGGCGCCGACACCGGCGCCGCGAGCCTTGAGGAAGGTGTACGCCATGGCGCCGCCGATGAGCATGGCGTCCGCCTTGGGCAGCAGGTTCTCGATCGCCGCGAGCTTGCTGGAGACCTTGGCCCCGCCGATGACCAGCACGAACGGACGCTTCGGATCGGCGATGGCGTCGGCCAGGTATTTCAGCTCGCTCTCCATGAGAAAGCCCGCGACCTTCGGCTTGCCGCCCATCGCCCGCGGCACGCCCGCCATCGACGCGTGCGGACGGTGCGCGGTGCCGAAGGCGTCGTTGACGTAGATGTCCGCGTAGCGGGCCAGCTTCCGGGCGAACTCGGGATCGGCCTTGGTCTCGCCCTTGTGGAAGCGGAGATTCTCCAGCAGCAGCACGTCCCCGTCGGTCATGGCTTCGACCGCCGCGGCGGCGGCGTCATCGACGCAGTCGTTGGAGGGAAAGGCGACCTTGCGCCCGAGGATCTGGCCCAGCCGGTCGGCGACTGGCTTGAGCGAGTACTCCGCCTCGAACCCCGCGCCCGAGGGCCGGCCCAGGTGGCTCATGAGGATGGCGCGCCCGCCGCGCTCGACTGCGCTGCGGATGGTCGGCGCCGCCGCGCGAATGCGCCGGTCATCGGTGATCTTGCCGTTGTCGATGGGCACGTTGAAATCAACGCGGATCAGCACGCGCTTCGAGGCGACCTCGACATCCTTGATGGTCTTGCGGGCCACGACTGCTCCTTGCCGGGCAGCGCCGGTTACTCGCCCTCGAGGACCGACTCGATCCGCTGGCGCATGCGCGCCTTGCCGCTGACGGCGAGCTGGTCCCGGAAGTGACGCAGCTTCGTCGAAAGCGCGCCGTCGACGAGCTGATCGCCGACCCGCAAGCGTATCCCCCCGAGCATCGACTCATCGGTATACGGATGCACGATCGCCTCGCGGGCCATGATCTTCTGCAGTTGCTCCTTGATCTGGCGCAGCTGCTCGGCCTCGATCGGCGCGGCGGTGTAGACATCCACCTCCACCCGCCCCACCGCGTCCTGCACAATCTGATCCAGCGACGCCACGATCGCCGGCAGATGGCTCAGCCGACCCTTGTCGTTCAGCAGCAGCAGGAAGTGCAGCGCCAGATCGCTGGCCCGTCCCTGGAAGATGGCCCGCAGCGACCGCTTGCGGTCGGCGAGCGGCACCACCCGCGAGGCGAGAAACTCGTTCAGCGCCGGATCCTGCCGGGCCAGTTCGAGGATCTCCTCGAGTTCGCCCAGCGTCGACTCCATGGCCTCGGCCCCGCCGGCCGCCTCGGCCACCTCGAACAGACTGCGGGCGTAGATCTCAGCGAGGGCGTCGGGCGGTGATTCGATCAGCGGCATGAAGGGTCCCTCAGTTGCTGCGGGCCTGGAGCTGCGCCAGCGACTCGTCGACCAGGCGCTGCTGGTCCGCGGCCGACACCTCACGCTTGAGGATCTTGCCGGCGACCATCGTCGCCAGATCGGCCGCCTCGGCGTAGACCTCGCCCACGGCCGCCCGCTTGGCGGCCTCGATGTCGCGCCGGGCCCGGTCCTTCATCGCCGTCAGTTCATGCTCGGCCTTGGTCCGAAGCTCCGCGGCGAACTGCTGCTGCTGGTGCTTGGTCTCGGCCAGCATGTTCTGGGCCTCGGCGCGAGCCTCGGCCAGCTTGCTCTCGTACTCGCCGCGGATCTCGTCGGCCTCGGCCTTCAGCCGCTTGGCCGCCTCGATCCCCTCGCGCAGCTTGGCCTCGCGATCGGCCAGCCCGCCGAGGATCTTCGGCCACGCCGTCTTCGACAGGATCGCAAAGACCAGCAGGAAGATGACGATCGCGGCGATCGACATCGGAATGCCGGCGTTGGGATCCGGGATCACCCCGCCGCCGGTGGCGTGCTCGCCCTCGCCGTGCGCGTCCTCGCCAGCGTGGGTGTCCTGACCGGCTGCCGCCGGCTCTCCGCTGTGCGCCTGCGGATCGTCGCCGTGGGCATCCTGCCCGGCGGCGGATGGCGCCAGCGCCAGTGCGGCGAGCAGAACGAGGAAGGTTGCAAGAAATGAGCGCATCGGGCGACTCCGTTGGGGTCGAATGAGAACCCGGACCGGGGCTTTCGGGCGCCGGTCCAGAAGTGATTCACTTGATGAGCACGACCAGCAGACCGACCAGCGCGCCCACGAGGGTTGCGCCTTCGGTCAGACCGGCCATGATGATCATGTTCGGGCCGATCTTGCCGGAGGCCTCCGGCTGGCGGGCGATCGACTCCAGCGCGCCCTTGCCGATCAGGCCGAGGCCGATGCCACCGCCGATGATGGCGATGCCCGAGCCGATGGCGGCGAAGCCGTAGTAATCCGTGCTCTCCTGCGCCATCGCGGCGGCGGGCACGAGGGCCAGTGCGCCGGTCGCGAGGACAAACTTGTTGATCATGCTCTTCATGGCTGACTTCGTTCCTTTCTACCGGAAATTGTGCTCGGCCGGCCTTCTCCGGCCGGCACAGACGTCTGTGCGCCGCCGTCAGGCGGCGGCGGGATGAAACTCGTGCTCCAGTTCGTCATACGCGCCGTGCACCCCGGCGTCATCGTGCTCGTGCTCCCCGTGGTGCTCGTACAGCGAGGTGAACACCGCCGTCAGGAACATGAAGATGAACGCCTGCAGGAAGGCGACGAAGATCTCCAGCAGGAAGATGCCGATGGCCCCGGCGCCCGCCAGCACCCCGATCACCGTGAAGCCGGCGACGCCCACCAGCGTGTTCTGGGTCTTGTCGATCAGCCCCCAGCCCATCTCGATGAACAGGAACAGCACCGCCATCAGAATGTGGCCCGCCGTCATGTTGGCAAAAAGACGCAGGGCAAGCGCGATCGGCTTGATGAACACGCCCAGGATCTCGACCGGCACCATGATGAACCACAGCGGCCACGGCGTCCCCGCCGTCAGGTGCTTGAGGTAGTTGACCACCCCGATCTGCCGGATCCCCGCCCCGTTGATCAGCAGGAACGCCAGCAGCGCAAGCCCGCCGGTCACCCAGATGCTCTGTGTCGCCGTTCCGCCCAGCGGAACCCGGTGCTCCATCTTCCACGTGCCGCTGAGGGCCTGCTGGATCTGCTCCGGCGTGCCGCTCGCCGTCAGCTTGACCAGGTAGTACTGGCCCAGCATCAGGATGTCCGCGATCGGGATCAGCCCCAGCAGGTTGTTGATCAGGATGAAGTAGAACAGGCACAGCAAGAACGGGGCAAACACCGCCGTCCGCTTGCCCAGCAGCGGATCGAGAATCCCGTCGCGGATGCCGAAGGTGATGACCTCGATGATCTCGACGAACCGGTTCTTTGTCAGGTAGCGCTCGTCGCCGGCGCTCTCGGGGCCCGTGCCGATGCGCCTGGCCACATAGGGGCCCAGCACCAGCATGATCAGCCCCGCCAGCACCATGTTGCCGATCGCCGACGACCACACCCACCAGCCGTTCCAGGTCAGGAACGGATGGGCGATGATGTGTCCCACCGGATCGGGCCCGCCGCCCTCGGCGGCTGCAAGTGTCAGCGTCAGGAAGTTCATGCCAGCGCGGTCTCCTGCGTGTCAGTCGCCAGGGCCCGGAAGTCAGCCGCAAAGCCAAGCGTGTCCACCGCAAGCGTGCCCAGCGCCGCGATGAAGAAGGCGCCCCAGAAGGCGACCGGACTCATCGGCGCCGCCAGCCAGACGCCGATCCCCAGCGCCACCGCCGCCCCCAGCCGCAGGCAGGGCGCAACCAGGGCCACCGCCGCCATCAGGCTCGCCTCGCGCCGGCCCAGCCGGCGAAGCGCCAGCGCTGCGCCGACCGTCGGCAACGCGACCGCGCTGGCGCCCAGCAGCGCCGCCAGCGGATCGCCCGCCGCCGAGCCGGCAACGACCGCGCCCAGACACACCGCCCCCGCCTGCGTCACCCGCGCCCGCAGGGACAACGACGGCTCGGCTGCTTGTCCAGCGCTGCTGCTCACGAGCGGAATCGGATCCTGCCCCGGGGGCGGCCGAAGGCCACCCGACTGGAAACCTCTCCCGGCGGGAACCTCCCCCGCCCAGGGGGCCTGAAGCGTAGGTCACACCCCGGCCAGCGGCGAGCAGCCGGATCGGCAATCTTGACCGATCCGCTCCGCCGACAGGTCCCCCGGGCAGGCTCTATAGTCGCCCCCGGACCGGCGGCGGGCGAGGATCTGGAACCACGACGATGCAAGAGACCATCGCCCGGCTGCGCGACAACATCACCCGGGTCTTCATGGGCAACCCCAGGGCCGTCGACAGGGTCATCTGCTCCCTGCTGGCACGCGGGCACATTCTCATCGAGGATGTCCCCGGCGTCGGCAAGACCGTCCTCGCCACCGCGGTCGCCCGCTCCGTCAGCGTCCAGTTCAGCCGCATCCAGCTCACCCCGGACATGCTCCCCAGCGATGTCCTCGGCGTGACGATCTATGACCAGCAGACCGGCGAGTTCCGCTTCAAGCCCGGCCCCATCTTCGCCAGCATCGTCCTGGCCGACGAGATCAACCGCACCACCCCCCGCACCCAGACCGCCCTGCTGGAGGCCATGAACGAGGCCCGAGTCTCGATCGACGGCAAGACCTACGAGCTGCCCCGCCCGTTCATGGTCGTCGCGACGCAGAACCCCTACGAGTTCGAGGGCACCTACCTGCTGCCCGAGAACCAGCTCGACCGCTTCTTCATGCGCACCCGGCTCGGCTACCCGGCCCCGGAGGTCGAGGCCCGCGTGCTGGAGACCCGCCCGGCGACCAACCAACTGCCCACGCTCGAACCGGTGCTGACCCGCGACGAACTGATCGCCCTGCAGGACCATGTCGACGCCGTCCGGGTCGACGCCTCGCTGACCAGGTACATCGTCGATCTCGCCGCCGCCACCCGCTCCCACGCCGACCTGCAGGTCGGCCTCTCGCCGCGCGGGTCGCTGGCCCTGGCCCAGGCCGCCCGGGCCACCGCGGCCCTGGAGGGACGCGATTACGCCATCCCTGAGGACATCATGCGCAACATCCTGCCGGTGTGCGCCCACCGCATGATCAGCCGGGCCTACGCCGAGCACGGCGAGCAGGCCGAGACCGCCCGCATCCTCCAGAGCATCGTCGAGTCGATGCAAGCGCCCGCCTGAGGAAACGCCATGGCCCGACTCATCCGTTCAGATCGCGGCGGCCCTATCCGCATCGATCCGCAGGACAAGCCTGTCTTCATCTGCGGCTGCGGCCTGACGAAGAACTTCCCCTTCTGCGATGGCACGCACAAGACCTGTCGCGACGAGGACCCCGGCAAGACCTACATCTACGAC
>JBICIE010000010.1:0-62564 GCA_043101635.1 Phycisphaerales bacterium JB039
CGTTGCGCGCGCACGCGCGGCGCCATCGCGCGCGGTCGCCATCATCTATCCCGCGTCGATAGCCGCCATCGCGGGCGTCGCCTATTCCGGCGCGCACTTCCTGACCACTACCGGCAACCCCGCCATCGGCTACGACCTTCCGATCGTCCCCCCTCGCGACTGGGCGCATCAGGTTCGCCAGATCACGCTCTGGGCTGCCGAATGGCACACGCTGGACGACGTCGCCGGTGGCGCCTGGCAGACCGCCACCAGCGCGCTGGCTGAAACGCCGGCACGGGCGCTCGCTATCGGCAGCGCGATCTTCCTCGGCGCCCTGTGCTGGATCCCGTTGCAGGCCCGCTGCGGCGGCGATCGCGCTGCGGGCGTGCGCCCCCGCTACGGCTGGCTGCTTGCCCTCGGCGCGGTGATCACCATCGCCCCCTGGGTCCCCATCGGCCTCTTCAACTACTGGCTCAACCCGCGCCTCTGCTATGTTCCCGCGCTCGGGCTGGCCATCCTGGTCGCCTGCGCAGGGTCGCTGCTCAGGGACGCGCTGGCGGCATGGGCCCCGCGACTGGCGCCGCTTGCCAACGCGCTCGGCGCGACGGCGCTGCTGAGCGCATGTCTCATCTTCGCGACCATCAGCCTCGGCATCCAGAAGTCTTTGCAGATCCGGGCCCGGCGCGACATCGACCAGATGAACCAACTCCGCCAGCTCTGGCCCGACCCGCCTTCCGGCGCCGTCTTCGTGCCGATCCGCATCGAGCGCCCGCCGCATCGCTCCGGGGGCGATCGCCTCGACGACATGATGTGGCCCGCGATGGCCACCTTCTGGTCCGCCCGGTGGATCGTCCGGCTCTCCTACCGGCGATCCGACCTCGACGCCGCGCACACGACCTGGCCCGAGACCGCCATCCTCGATGCGGATCAGTCGACTGTCGCCGCCCGGGGCGCCGGACGACCCGACTGGGATCGCGTGATTCCCTTCCAGATCGACGCGGCGGGAGTGGTCACGCCCGTGACCCGCATCCGGATCGTCCGGCCCGGTGCGCCGCCGCTGGACATCGAACCGCCCCTGGCGCGTCAGGCCTTGCGCGCTGCCGGCGCCCCCGCCTTCACCTTTGAGTTCCGGGCCCAGTGACAGATGCTCCCATCCACGATGGTCCCGAAGGGCGACGCAGAGTCTGGCGAGGAGGTCGGGATCGCATGAGCGCCACCGTGCACGACATGACGACGATCGGCAGGCGGGTCAAGGCGGATGTGGCCGTGCGCCTCCGGCGCCACTGGCTGATCAAGGGGCGCACGCTGCGCGTCTTCATCCGCCTGCGCTGTGTGTTCGTGCACGTGCCCAAGTGCGGGGGCGTCGCCATCACCGAGAGCCTCTTCGGCCACCGCGCCGGCGGCCACCTGACGTTTCGTGACTACGAGCGCATCTTCCAGCGCATCTACGTGGTTGACGATTTCCCGTCGTTCTACACCTTCGCGTTCGTCCGCAACCCGTGGGATCGCCTGCGATCGGAGTACCAGTTCCTCCGCGCCGGCGGCATGCTCCCCGCCGACCGCCGCTTCGCCGAGGAGCATCTCGCCCGGTACGCGACCTTCAGTGACTTCGTGAAGGGCTGGGTCACCGAGCAGAACATCGGCATGTGGCTGCACTTCCGACCCCAGGTCGACTTCCTTCGCAGCGCGAGCGGGCGTATCGATCTGAGCTTCATCGGCCGTTTCGAGACGATCAAGGCCGACTACGAGCAGGTGCGTCAGCGCCTCGGCGCCGGCTCGCCGCTGCTGCGGCGCAACAGCGCTCCCGCGGGGGTCCCCTACACCGACGTCTACGACGACGAAAGCCGCGCCATCGTCGCCCGCGTGTACCGAGATGACATCGCCAGCCTCGACTACTCGTTTGCGCCCGGTGGTTGAACGGATCGGGGCCGCGCTTCGGGCAGGGTCGGTCGTCCGGCCCCCTGCGGAGTGGAGGCGTACCCCGTTTGTCACTCCGCTCGCGGCCGGCCATCGTTTGCGGGCGGCGCCCCGGCGCCGGTGATCGCATAGATAGCAAACGTCCCGAGCCAGTGCTCGCCCTCGTAGAGGCCGCTGAAGACGCTGCCCAGCCCGGCGGCGAGGTGCGCCGCGGCCGACTGGCGCAGCGCTGCGCACCGCTGATCGTCGAGCCCCAACCCAAGCGCGATCGACCGCATGGTCCAGGCGCGGCTGAGATTCAGCCCGGCCCAGTGCGCCAGCTTGCCGTCGGTCATGTCCGCGGGGACGACCGGCGCCGGCAGCGCATCGAGGGCGCCGGCGGCGAGGCGCGGCAGGAAGCCATCGAGCCAGGCGCTGAAGTCATCGGGCCCGAGCGTGCGGCGCATCAGGTCTGCCTCGTTCAGGCCGGGGCTGAAGAAGTCCTCGCCGGAGGGCTCGTAGGCCATCGGCCAGTTGCGATCGGCCGCGTAGAAGCGCAGGGCGGTTTCGACGATCAGCGCCTCGAGATCGCCAGCGCCAACTGCGCGCGCATAGTCGAGCGCCTGGCCGAGGGCAAAGGCCGTGTCCGGATGCGTCCCGGTGCGGATGGGGCGCACCAGCCGCGGCAGGTAGGCCCGCATCAGCCCGACGATCTCGGCCTCCAGCGGCGCCAGCGCCGCCGCCCAGCGGGCCGCGTCCGGATCGTCCCACTGGCGAAGCTCCTGCGCCAGGCGCAGCAGCCAGGCCCAGCCGTACATCCGCTCGAAGGCGCGGTTGTGCGGCTGGCGGAAGTAGGCCGCCTCCGCCTCCAGATTCTCAGGCGTCAGGCTGCCCCCGAGGGCGGCGCGCACCTCGGCGGCGATCGACAGACCCGGCTGCGCGCGCAGCAGGCGCACCAGCATCCAGTGGCTGTGCACCGCCGAGTGCCAGTCGAAGCAGCCGAAGAAGGCCGGGTGAAGCTGGCGCGGCGTCAGGGCCGACTCGGGCCCCACCATCACCTGCGCCGGCTTGTTGGGGTACTCGCGGGCAATGCCATCGAGCGCCAGGCGCGCAAAGGCGCAGGCCTGGTCATCGGTCAGCGGGCGATCGAAACGGGCGAGGCTCATGGCCCTGATCATTGCGGCTCGCCCGGCGCTGCGACAGCCGATCACGCGCCCGGGAAACCCGCGGCACGGGCTGCGCGCCACCAGGGAACTTCACCCTGTTTTGGCGCCCGGACGCTCCCGGAAGACCGGCGCGGCGCCTCGGGGGCGCGCCGGGCACGAATAATTGCGCGCATGGTCTTCAGTGGCGCACGCCGCCGTGTGGGCGCAGGACCAGCCGCCATGGCGATGTGCCGCTGAGGCCCGCGCAGGAGTCCGCCATGGACATCAACGCCGAGTTCGAGCCGCAGGAATCTCGCGAGCCGACGCGCGAGGAACTGGATGCCGAGGTGCGGCGCCTCCGCCGGCGCGTGCGCGAACTGGAGTCGCGCTGGGGCGAGACGATCGACCGCTTCATCCGGGCCGCGATCGGGCTGGTGCTGGCGATCGGGGTCGGATCGCTGCTGTTCATGGCCCTGACGGAGGTGACCGGCTGGCTGTCGCAGGCCATCGGCAACGGCACGCTCGCCCTGATGATCCTGGTGCTGGGGCCCTTCTTCGCGCTGCTGCTGATTGCCCACCTCTACTACTGGATCCGCCCGCGCCGCGGGTGAGCGCGGCCCGCTGCGCCGGCGGGCGGCGCTGCGCGCGGAAGGGAAGCCCCCCGGCCAGCGGGAGCCCAGGGCGAGTACCGTCTCTGTGCCGCGGGCCCGTGGCGGAACGGCAGACGCAGCGGACTTAAAATCCGCGTGGGGGTAACCCCAGTGTGGGTTCAAATCCCACCGGGCCCATTCTGGGCCAGGCCCCCAACCCATCCAGACCCCGGACAGACCGGACAGGGCTCGAGTTTCTGCGCGATCAGGCGCCCGCGCGGGCAGAATCACGATATACTGATCCCAGACTCCTGTTTCTCGCCGCCGGGAGGCCTGGGCGTGCGGCAACGGAACCCTGCAGCCTTTGTTGATCCACGACACCGGCGCCGCGCGCCGGGGGCGGCCCACCACTCACAATCGGAGGACACGAGCATGCATTGCAGCCGCAGACTTCCTGCCATTGCCACCGCGCTGGCCATCGGCGCCTGGGCCCCCTGGATCGCCCAGGCGGGCTCGCCGGAGGGCCACGCCGCGGCCGACCAGGTCACCGAGGCGGGCTACCGCTACTACCTCGGCGACAACCTGGGTGTGCCGGGCATCCTGTTCACCCACGCCGGCGATGACCGCGGGTACGGGCCGCAGCACGACATGGCCCGGGACAACATCGTCGCGGAATTCACCAGCTATGGCCTGACGGTCGAACTCGAACCGTTCACCTACAGCGGCGGGACCTATTACAACGTGGTCGCGACGCAGATGGGGACGCTATACCCCGACAAGCAGTTCATCATCGGGGCCCACTTCGACTCAGTGAACAACCCCGGGGCGGATGACAACGCCAGCGGGACGGCGCTGGTGCTGCAGGCCGCGTCGATCATCAGCCAGTATCCGTCCGACTACACCATCAAGTTCATCGCCTTCGACCGCGAGGAGCAGGGGCTGATCGGCAGCTACGCCTACGTCGACGCCCACCGCGGCGAGGACATCCTCGGCATGATCTCGACCGACATGGTGGCGTACAACCGCGGGACCAACGCCGCGGACATCTACGCCGGCAGCGGCTCGCTGACGCTGCAGAACAACGTGGCCCAGTGCGTGACCGACTACGGCGACGGCCTTGGCTATTACAAGCAGGGCTCCAGCGGCGGCAGCGATCACCGCCCGTTCGAGCGGGCCGGCTACGCCGCCTGCCTGTTCATCGAGGACTGGGGCAATCCGTTCTATCACACCGCGCGGGACAACGTCGATGAGCCGGGCTACATCGACTACGCCTACGCGGTGCGGATGACGCGGTCGATCGTCGGGTGGCTGGTGGACAGCGCGGTGGTGCACGTGGACCTGTGCTACGCCGACTGCGACGGCTCGGGCGCGCTGGATCTGTTCGACTTCCTGTGCTATCAGGATCTGTTCGCCCTCGGCGATCCGGCGGCGGACTGCGACGGCGACGGCGTGCTGGATATCTTCGACTTCCTGTGCTTCCAGAACGCCTTCGCGGCCGGCTGCCCGTAAAACCGTCGAGCAGACCGCTTCAAGGAGCGCATGACAAAGGGGCCGTCCCGGAGGACGGCCCCTTGTGTTTCAGTTGTCTATCGCGATCAGCGCCGACGGCGCAGTCCGGCGAGGCCGGCCAGGCCGAAGAGGCCGAGGGCCGCGGGCGCCGGGATGATCTCGATGTTGTCGAACCCGAGGGTGTTGCCCTCGACGGTGCTGCCGACGAACCAGCGGTAGCCGGTCAGCGACGGGACCGCGCCGGCGCCGCCGACGCCGTAGCGATCGACGGGGTTGTGCGAGGCGGTCGTCATCGTGGTGAGGTCGGTGATCGAGACCTCAAGGATCTGGTTGGTCGCCATGTCGATGGTGGTCGACCAGCGGTACCAGTGATCGGTCCGCAGATTCTGGAAGCCCGGATCAGCCACCGCCTCGGTCAGCGATGTGCCGACCGCGTCGGTCCAGACGTAGTCGGCGTTCCAGGTGCTCGCCGTGGCCGGATCGGTCCAGCGGGCAAGCTGAATGAACGTGCCCGGGTTGGTCGGATACGGCTGGGTCGACATGCTGCCGAGATTCTGGGCCGCGGTACCCGCGGCGCCGGTGAACTTGGCGGCGATGTCGAAGGCGACGGTGACCACGCCGGTCGGATAGGTCACATCCTTCTGCGAGCGGATGAACGCCGGGCCGGGGCCCGTGCCGCCGACGAAATTCTCCCCGCCGGTCGGATTCTGGGGGAATCCCAGCGTGTTGCCGGCGTAGGTATAGACATTGGCGCTGGCGCTGCCGGCGACCGGGTTGTAATACCCGTTCTGCCCGTTCAGCTCGACGCCGGACGCCGAGGCCGTATACCCGGACTCGTAGCCATCAGAATGCTGAGCGACCGCGCCTGCGCACGCGCACAGGACGACCGCCGTGGCCATTGCAACTTTCCTCATGCTCTCTGCCTCCCACAGAATGACACCCGACGCCAGCCGGGAGTCGCCCGTTTCTCTGCCTGACCCACGAGGCCAGGTATCTTGTCTCCTGCACATGGTTTACCACGAGGAGGGGGACCCGTCAAGCACGAAACTCAGATCTTGCGTCTGTGAGGTCCGAGAACCGGCCCGCACTATTCCCAGCGGAAGATCTTGAGTGCCGCGGCGAAGCTCAGGATTGCCCAGATTGCCATCACGGCCATCTCCGGCCCAAGCGTCAGCAGCGACTGGCCATCGAGCATCACCGCCCGCAGGGCGTCGTTGAGGGCCGTCAGCGGGAGCAGCCGCAGGAACTCGTGCGTGAACTCGGGGAAGCGCTCGTAGGAGAAGAAGACGCCCGAGAGCAGCCACATCGGCAGCATGACGAAGTTCATCAGGCCGCTGGCGCCCTCGATGGTGCGCACGCGCGAGACCACCAGAATCCCCATACCCGCAAAGAGCATGGCGCCCAGCAGGCTGATGAGCAGCAGCGACGCCGCGTCCCCGCGCATCGGCACGCCGAGAATCCAGGCGCCGAAGGCCACCAGCACCACCAGCTCTGCAACCAGGAAGATCAGTCGCGACAGCACGAACGACGCCAGGAACGAGGAGCGGCGCATCGGCGTGACCATGAGCCGCTTGAGGAACTTGCGCCGCCGGACATCGGCGATCGCAAAGCCGATGCCCCACATGCCCGTGCCCATCAGGTTCATGCCGATCAGGCCGGGGAACAGGAAGTCGACGTAGCGCGAGCCCTTCTCGGTGACCGGGGCGAGTTCGACCGGAGCGTCATCTTCGGCGGGGGCGTGTTCCAGCACCCGCAGGGTGCGCAGCTTGGCCATCTCACCCTCGGGGCGGCTGGGGTCGAAGCGCAGTTGCGGCGGAGCGGGCGACTCGGCCGGCTCGATCACGCCGTCGATGGCGCTCTTGCGCAGCTTCACCAGCGCGGCTTCGAGCTGATCGAAGGACTCGACCTCGAGATCGGGGGCCTCCTCGAGCTGCGCGACCAGCGCCTCGGCGCCGGGTCCGGCGATCACGCCGATGCGGCTGGCCTCGACCTTGCCGGAGCGGAACGCGAACCCCAGCACCGCCGCCAGCACCAGCGGGAAGATGAAGACCCAGAAGATCGCCTCCGGCTCGCGCACCATGCCGAGCACGCGCACGCGGGTCAGTTCGCGCAGTTCGGCGACCCTAGCCATCGCGCAGGCTCTTTCCGGTCAGCGACACGAAGACATCCTCCAGCGTCGGGCGATGCGTGTTCAGATCGTCGAGTTCCAGCCCCCGCGACGCGACGAGATCCAGCACGCCCGCGATGACCGCCCGGGTGTTGGTCACCGAGAGCGTGACCGCCGCGCCCTCGGAGCGCACCGAGCTGACGCCGCCGAGCGCGGCAAGTGCGCCATCCAGCTCGCTCGGGTCGGCGCCGGCCAGCGAGAAGCGCACCAGACTCTCGACACCGAGCGAAGCGATGATCGCCTGCGGGGCGCCGCGGGCGATGATGCGCCCGTGATCGACGATGATCAGATCGTCGGCGAGCCGCTCGGCCTCTTCCATGTAGTGCGTCGTGAGCATGACCGTGCCGCCGCGCCCCTTGAACGCCTCGATCACCTCCCAGATGCGCCGGCGGGCCTGCGGGTCCAGCCCCGTCGTCGGCTCATCGAGAAACAGGATCTCCGGGTCATTGAGCAGGGCGCAGCCGACGGCGAGGCGCTGCTTCTGCCCGCCCGACAGCGTCTTGATCAGGGCAACACGCTTCTCGCGCAGGCCGATCAGGTCGATCACCTCTTCGACATCCAGCCCGCGCTCGTAAAAGCTGCGGAACAGTCGCAGCAGTTCGACGACCCGGATCTTGTCCTGGAACTCCGTCTCCTGAAGCTGCACGCCAATGCGCTGCTGGATGGCCCGGGCGTCGCCGTTCCAACTGCGCCCGAGTACGTGAACCTCGCCGGCGTCCGGCTTCTTGAGGCCCTCGAGAATCTCGATCGTCGTGGTCTTGCCGGCGCCGTTGGGGCCCAGCACGCCCAGGCACGTGCCCCGGTGGGCCTCGAAGTCGATGCCGTCGACGGCCTTGACGGCGCCGTAGTGCTTGACCAGACCGCGCACCTGCACGGCGATCTCGCCCGCCGGCGCCAAGGTCTGTCCACGGGTTGTCGGTGCGGTGTTCATGCGTCGCCGTCCGATCGGCCGGTAGCATACGGCCGCCGCCCGCCGCGGCAGAGGGGAGCCGCCGTGCCCGAGCCGTGGGACGCCGAGCGCGAGGTTCCCGGGGCCCTCGCCCGGGCCCTCATCGAGAGCCAGTTTCCGCATCTGCGGCCCGTCGAGCTGGCCCTGCTGGGCGTCGGCTGGGACAACACCGCGTGGCTGGCGAGCGGCGCGTGGGTCTTCCGCTTCCCGCGCCGGCAGATCGCGGTCGAACTGCTGCGAATCGAGATCGCAGCGCTGCCGGCCTTGGTCGGGCGGCTGCCGCTGCCGATCCCGAACCCGCAACTGGCCGGCGCCCCCACCGCCGAATACCCGTGGCCGTTTGCCGGTCATCGGATGCTGCGGGGGCGGCTGATCCACGAGGCTCGGCCGGCGGACGGTGAGCGGGCGGGGCTTGCGGGCCCGCTGGGGGCGTTTCTGCGCGCGCTGCACGCAATTGCGCCCGGTTCGGTCCCGGCGGCGCCGCCTCGGGATCACCTCAAGCCTGCCGAGCGCCACCGGCGGGCCGGGATTCTGCTGCGGAGTCTCGGGCGGGCCGGGGCGATCGCGGATCGCGCTGCGCTGGAGCGGATCCTGGATGAGCAGCCGGAGTACAGCAGCCGGACTGACACGCTGGTCCACGGCGACTGCTTCTTCCACAACCTGCTGGTGGATGATGCCGCCCGGCTCGCAGCGATCATCGACTGGGGAGATGTGCACCTGGGCGACCCGGCGATCGACCTTGCCTGCGCCTGGGGCCTGCTGCCGGCGCCGGCCCGCAGCGACTTCCTCGACGCCTATGGGCCGGTCGACGCTGAGATGTGGCAGGTCGCCCGGATGCGGGCGCTGCACGCGGGGCTGACGATCCTCGATTATGCCCGCAAGACCGGCGACGCGGCACGCGCAGCGGAGGCGCAGGTTGCGCTCAGGCACGTCGCCAACGACTGATCGCGCTCGGCGCTAGGAGCAGCCCATCGCGAACTGGTTCTGAAAGCACAGGAAGTCGAAGAAGTCCAGCGTGCCCGTGCCATCGCAGTCGGCGCCGGGGTCGCCCATGCCGAACAGGTTCTGGAAGCACAGGAAGTCGAAGAAGTCGAGTTCGCCCGAGCCGTCGCAGTCGGCCGGGCAGCCGCCATCGAAGACGACCCGCAACATCGGGCGACGGGCGGCGACCGACTCCTTGGAGCCGAACTGCTCGGCCGTTGCCGCAGTCACTTCGTTGCAGCGCACCATCCAGCCATAGTTGGAGTCTGGGTCGTCGATCCACGCCTGCACATCGCCGGCGAGAGCGTCGCTGGTCCACGCGTAGGCCATCAGCGACGGCCCCACCATCTGGGTGGCCGAGGCCGCGGCCTCGAAGTCGCCGCCGGGAGTCGCCCAGAAGTCGGTCGGGAAGAACGTGTGCAGCCAGGTGGCGTCGCCGTCGGTGGCCGGGCCGCCGATTCCGCCGCCGCGGGGGGCCAGGCTCGTTCCCTCGCCCCAGTCGGCCAGGACGCGGTGGATCCCGACCTCCTGGGCGCTCAGCGACGCCGACTTGGTCAGCGTCAGCGTCAGTTCCACCTCGGTGACGACCGCGCCGGCGGGGATTCCGCTGAGATCGAACCGGATCAGGGCCCGCTTGAGCATGCCGCGCCCATCGGATCCGGCGAAGATGGCCGGCTCCGCCCCGGCGCTGAGCGAGCCCGTCGGGTCCTCGAACAGGGTGTTGTCGGCGGCGGACTCGACCGTGATCTCCTCGGCCAGCGACAGGCCGCTGATGGCCAGCACAGCGCCCGCAGCGCACGACAGCTTCCACATCCGCATAGGCGTTCCTTCCTCCATCTCTCGCCGCAGGATACCGCGCGGCGGTCGGCTAGGGGCAGCCTGCCGCGAATTGGTTGAAAAACTCGAGGAAGTCAAACACATCCAGCACCCCGTCGCCGGTGAAGTCGGCCCGGAGGTCTCCGGCGGCGAAGAGGTTCTGGAAGGCGATGAAGTCGTAGAAATCCAGCACCCGGTCCCGGGTCAGGTCCGCCGGGCACTCCAGGATGACCGTCGCCTCGAAGAAGCTCCCCGTCAGCTCCCCGCCGAGGCGCTGGTGGGCCGGATCGTCGCTGATGATCCGGGCGTACCAGAGGCGATGCGACCCGGGGGGGACCTCCAGCAGCGGTCCGGCGAAGGCGTCGGTGTCGATCTCGGCGGCGAATTCGCCGGTGCCGCTCCAGCCCAGGTCGCTGCCGCGGACCGACCAGGTCGGGACGCCATCGGTCGGCAACTGGAACTGGAAGAGGATGTCCGCGGCATCGTGGAACGAGCCGGCGGGCGAATCCGTCCGGAAGCGGACCACCAGGCGGGTCCGCACGAGGGCCCCGGGCTCGCCCGATTCCAGGAAATCGGCGGCCCACTGGGCCCCGAAGATGGCCAGCGGCCCCTGGGGCAGGTCGAACCGAAGCGTCTCCTGGCCGGCCGCCACGGAGGCGACGCCGGCGCACGCGAGCGCACTGAGCGTCCTGAGCATTGCGGGCTCCCTTCGACTCCCTATGTCGCCAATGGCCGGACCCATTGCCCGGAAAAAGGCCTGCGGAGGCCCGATGCGCGGCGGCGCCGCCGGCGGTTGCGGCTTTCGGGCAGAAATGGGGCTACCATCTGGGCCCGCCGCCGGACGGGCCCGAAGCCGGGCCACCGCCCGCCCCGAAGCCGGCGCGGCAGGAGCGAGCCATGTACGCGATCATCGAGGAGTCCGGCGGCCAGCGCATCGTCGCCGAGGGCGAGGAGATCCTGGTCGACCTGATCAAGGGCGGCGAGGCCGGCGCGGGCGCCGCGATCACCTTCGACAAGGTCCTGGTCGTCGGGGCCCCCGGCGCCAGCGCCAAGATCGGGTCCCCGTACGTCGCCGGCGCCAGCGTGACCGGCGAGATCGTCGAGCCGGTGGTCATGGGCGAGAAGATCGTGATCCAGAAGATCCGCCCCAAGAAGGGCTACCGGCGCAAGACCGGCCACCGCCAGCGCTACACGAAGGTGCGCATCACCGGCGTGAAGGGCTGAGCGAGCGCTCGAACTGGCAGGTCGGTCCCGGGCCGCGCTGAGCGATCAGGGGCAACCCGCCTCGAACTCGTTGAAGAACGCGAGGTAGTCGAAGACGTCGAGGGCGCCGTCGCCGGTGAAGTCCGCGCGGAGATCGCCGACCGCGAACAGGTTCTGGAACGCAAGGAAGTCGAAGAAGTCGAGGGCGCCCGAGCCATCGAGGTCCGGCCGGCAGCGATCGGCGATCCACTTGGCAATGCAGCGCGATGGATGCCCGCCGGCGCGCGAGAATTCACCTCCAACGTACAGGGCCGGCCCGATGGGTCGCTCATGGACCGCCTGCAGCGCCAGGACCCACCCGTTCACCCCGCCATCCACGGTGCTCCATGTCGCGCCATCCCACCGGAAGAGCGTGCTCGAGCCCGCAAAGAGCGCCGGCCCCCGACCGTCATCGAAGGCCTCGAGCGCAAACACGTTGCCGAGCGCCAGTGTTCCGACCGGGGCCCACTCCATCCCGTCCCAGCGCGCGATGAAGCGCGCTGCAGCGCCCCCGCCTTGCTGAAGGCGCCTCCCGCGTACAGCGCCGGGCCTCGCCCGTCGTCGAAGACCGCCAGCGCATGGGCGGGAGCGTCAAGCCCGGCGCCCAGGGCGCTCCAGTCGGCGCCGTCCCAGCGGGCGATGTTGCTCGCGAGCACATCACCAGCGCGCGCAAACTCCCCCGCGGCATAGAGCGCCGGGCCCGTCCCATCGTCGAAGATGACCAGCGCGTGGCCCTCGCCGCGCGTCTCGTCCAGCATGCGCAGTCCGCTGCCCAGTGTTGACCATTGGGCGCCGTCCCATCTGGCGATCCCGAGCGCCGCTTGCGGGCCAGCCATCTCAATGGCGCCGGTAAAGAACACGGCCGGGCCGCGCCCATCGTCGAATGCAATCGAATCCCCCCAGTTCACGAAGAAGCACCCCGTACACGCGCGCAGGAACTCCGGCAGCGGCGCCCACGCTCCATCATCGGACTGCAGAACGACATGGCGCGCGCCGGCGATGGAGAATGCGCCCATGACGTACGTGCGAGCGACGCCCATGAGGGACGCCACCGTAATGGAGAGGGTCGTGCGCTCGCAGTCAGCGCACCCGGGCCCCGGAAGCTCTCCATTGAAGTCGCTCCACCCGGCGCCGTCCCACGCCGCAATCGCCGTCGCCAGCGTCGGCGGCGTGTACGGCGAGCCGACGACGAAGGAGCCGCCGACGATGAGCCGATCGCCCTCCGGCGTCGGCGCCATCGCCAGGGTGCGAATGTGCGGATCGATGATCGCGCCGGGGTCCCACGGAGACACCCCGTCGCCGATCTCGTTCCAGCGATCGGCGTCAAGCCGCTGGACGCGGCTCCAGCAGCACGTGGTGGTCTGGTCGCCGGCGTGCAGGGCCGGGCCGCTGCCATCGTCGAAAACGGCGAGGGCCCGCACCGGGTAGCGCTCGAAGATGGGCGTGTCGACGAGTTGGCGCCCATCCCACAGGCTGATGGGGCGAAACTCGCTGCTCGTCGTATGGCGACCGATCGCGAGAACCTCGCGCCCGTCCACTGGCGCAACGCATAGTCCTTCGACCGGATGGCTCAGCGGGGCTTCGGCCCGCCAGGCGCTGCCATCCCATGACGCCAGGTACGACCCCGGCGCGGTGAAGGAGCCGCCGGCGAACATGCGGGCTCCGGTTCCGTCGTCAAAGACCTCCAGCGCGTGCACCGGGCCATCGGCGCCGGCGCCGACGGCCTCAAAGCCGCCGCCGTCCCAGCGCGTCACGTTCGCCGACCCGGCCGAGAACGCGCCGCCGATGTACAGCTTGTCATCTCCGCCGTCGAAGCCGCGCAGCGCATGCGCCGGGCCATCGACACCATCGCCGAGCGCAGCCCACGCCGTGCCGTCCCAGCGGGCGAGGTTGCGAGCTGCGCTGCCGCCGGCGCTGGCGAACTCGCCCCCCGCGTACAGCGCCGGCCCGGCGCCGTCATCCCACACCGTCAGCGCGCTGACGACGCCCGCCACGCCGCCCCCCTCCAGGGCGACCCACCCCGCGCCCGTCCAGCGCGCCACGCCGCTGGGAGGCCCGAAGGCGCCGCCCGCGTACAGCGCAGGGCCGGCCCCATCGTCGAAGATGGCCAGGGCGTGCACGGTCCCGACCAGCCCCGGGAGGGCGCGCCACGTCTCGCCATCCCACTCAATCACGGGCGCCGCGGGAAACTCATCGACCGCCGTGAAGTCTCCTCCGATCCACAGGCGCTCGCCGCCGCCGATGTCGCCCGCCAGGAGCACGCGGATCTGGCTCTGCTCCATCGACACGCGCACGAACTGACGGGACCAGCGCGGCTGTGCACTCGCCACGCTGGCGAACAGGCACAGCAGGGCAAGCGCGAACATGGCAAGGTGGGGCCAGCGCATGGCTTCCTCCCGGAGGGTTTGCTCCGCTCAGGCCGTCATCTGCCAGTATGACCGATCAGCAAGGCTGTCGCAAGGGGGAAAATCGCCCTGAAATCGCCGAGCCCGGCTATCCTCGCCCATGCGCTTCGCCATCATCATCCCTGCCGCGGGTTTCAGTTCGCGCTTTGCCGACGCCCTGGGGGGCGAGGGCCGGTCCAAGCTCGATGAGGATCTGGGCGGCCGGCCGGTGCTGCAGCGCACGGTGGAGCTGTTCCACAAGCGCGACGATGTGATCCAGATCGTGGTCGCCGGGCCGCACGCCGACGACGCCTGGGAGGCGTTCAGCCAGCGGCACGCCGACAAGCTGGCCATCCTCGGCGTGACGCTGTGCCGCGGCGGCCAGACCCATCGGTACGAGACCGTGCGCGCGGCGCTGGCGGAAATCCGCGACGACGCCACGTACATCGCCGTGCACGACGCGGCCCGGCCGTGCACGCCATCGGAGGTGATCGGGCGCGTCTTCGACGCCGCGGCGAAGTTCGACGCCGTGATCCCCGCGGTGGAGGTCGGCGACACGCTCAAGCGCGTCAGCGAGCAGGAGGAGGCGGCCGCCGAGGCCGACCCGATCGACGCCATCCTCGGCGCCGATCCGGATGACAAGCCGAAGGCGCGCCAGGTGGAAGCGACGCTGGACCGGACGCGACTGGTGGCAGTGCAGACGCCGCAGGTGTTCAAGGCGGAACTGCTGCGCCGAGCCTACGGGCAGGACGATCTGACCAGCACCGATGACGCCCAGCTTGTCGAGCGGCTGGGGGAGCCGGTGTACGTGGTCGATGGCGATCCGCGGAACATCAAGATCACGCGCCCGGCGGATGTGCGCCTGGCGCGGTCGATCCTCGGCGTCAGCGGGCCGCAGGGGCGGCCGGCGCACAAGCGGTTCTGATCAGCTTCCGACCTGCTCCATCGCGCCATCGCGTGGCTTGAGCGGCGACCAGCCGAGCCCGTCCGGCTGCCGGCCGGCCTTGAGCCGCCCGACGATCTGCCAGGTCTCCAGGTCGATCTCGGTGACGATGTCGGCGTTGGTGTTGGCGATGTAGGCCCGCTTGCCATCGGGCCGGATCAGGATGCCGATGGGCGCCGGACTGGCGCCGAACTGGGCGCCGAAGAGGCGGCCCTCGCCATCATCGACAGCCTCGGCGTCCATGCGGATCGTGCGCTCGACGGTGCGCGTGGCCGTGTCGAGCACGGCGACCTCGCCCGAGCGCGCGTTGGACACCAGCGCGCGCTTCCCATCCGGCGTGATCTTGAGGCGGATGGGAAACTCGCCGCCGCAGTCGATGGTGTCGAGCACTTCCAGCGTGGCGGCGTCGATGATCGTGAGGTTGTTGGCGGCGCGGTTGGCCACCCAGACCTGCGCGCCATCGGGCGTGATGTCGATGCCCTCGGCGCCGGGCGCGGTCGGGATCTGCTTCAGGATGCTCCCCATGGCCAGGTCCAGAGCGGTGACCGAACCGTCGCCGATGTTGGCGACGAACGCCCGCCGGCCGTTCGGGGTCGCCACCACCATGTGACTGACCCGGGCTTCGGTTCCGATGATCTTCTCGACCATGCGGCTCTCGATGTTCACGATCGCGACCGCCTGCTCCTGCTCGCAGGTCACGAGGATGCGTCCATCGGGCAGGAAGACAATGCCGTGCGGGCGGCGCAGCATCGGCAGGTCGATCGTGCTGGCGACGCGCAACTGGTCGACATCGAGGACCGTCAGCGTGTTGCCCGGCTCCTGCCCGCCGTAGTTGGCCACAACGGCGGTGGCGCCGCTCGCGGAGATGGCGACCTCGTGCGGGCCGGCGCCGGTCGGCAGTTCGGCGACCTCGCGCCCGGTGTCGAGGTCGAGGATCGACGCCGTGGCCTCGGATTTGTTCAGAACGATGAGCGTGCCCTGGGCGCCAAATGACCTCGCGGCCGGGGCGGTCAGCAGACAGGCGATGACGATCGTCAGCAGGCGGATCATGCGGATCTCCTTGGATCAGGCCTCCCGTGGGGCTTCCCACGGCAGCATACCGCAATCCGCACAGAAGGTGGCGCCGGAGCCTCAGCTCTCATCGATCCGCTGGGCGAACATGACCACCGGGCCGCCCGGAGCCCGCAGACCGATCTCGCGCATGCCATAGAACGTGCGCCGCTCGGGGACGACGATCTCGGCGCCCTCGGCCGCCTTCAGGATCGGCTCGAGGTCGTCGACTTCGATGAACAGCCCGACATTGCCGGGACCGACCGGCGCCGCGGCGAGGTCCGGCACATCGGCCTGCACGCTGGCCCGGCTCTGGAGCATGACCTCCACGCCCCCTCGCTGCAGCGCCACGAAGCCGAGCGCATGCTCGTGGGGAACCTCGATGGTGCGGGTGAAACCGAGCCGCTGCTCCCAGAACGGCAGGCAGGGCTCGACCTGCTCGACCATGATCACCGGCGTGAGCTTCTTCATGGCTACTCCCTGGTCTCCTCCAGCGGGGCGAGCCACAGCACAGGCGCCGGCGCCGGCGCGAGGCTGGCTGGCAGTGTGCGGTCAGGCCGGCTCAGTAGCGCCGGACGACGCCCTTGACGATCCCCTGGATCTGGCAGTGCTTGACCCGGATGGGCTCGAAGTTGTCGTTGGCCGGCTGCAGGCGGATGTGATCGTCTTCCCGGTAGAAGGTCTTCAGCGTGGTGGCGCCATCGGGCAGCAGCGCCACGACGCGGTCGCCATTGCGCGCGACATCGGCCCGCTGCACGAGGACGTAGTCGCCGTCGAGGATGCCCTCGTCCCGCATGGAGTCCCCCTCGACGCGCAGGGCGAACATCGTCTGATTGCGCGACTGCGACGGGCTGATGATCTCGGCGAGGTCGACCTCGTCCTCGTCGGCGACCTTCTCGATGGGGTAGCCCGCGGCGATCTTGCCGATCAGCGGGAAGCGGAGCGGGCGCCCCTCATCGGGGACGGCGATCCCGTCAGCGATCGACAAAGAGCGCGCCTTGTTGGGCTCGCGGATGAGTGCGCCCTTTTTGATGAGCGCCTCGATGTGCTCGAACACGGTGACCTTGCTGACTTTGAGTTCGTCGGCGAGTTCCTGCATCGTCGGGGAATAGCCACGGCGCACCCGGCAGTCGCGGATGAGCTGCAGGATGCGGAGTTGCTTCGGTGTCAGATTCATCGTTTCGTTCCTCGCTCCATCGCTCTTCGAGGCGCTCGGCGCGGGTCAGCCCCATTGCCCCGGACGTCCATGATCCCGCGGCGCGCACGCGCTGCGGATTCAGCAGTTCCTGCCAGTCAAAGCCGGCCAGTTGCCCCACCGGCCGCCAGCGCCGCGC
Source organism: Phycisphaerales bacterium JB039 (assembly GCA_043101635.1). Classification (GTDB taxonomy): domain Bacteria; phylum Planctomycetota; class Phycisphaerae; order Phycisphaerales; family UBA1924; genus CAYMJK01. The sequence goes on from JBICIE010000010.1 coordinate 16,986, forward strand.
GCCAACGCCCGCCCCCAGCCCGATCGGTCCCATCGCCAGCCGCTCCAGCGCCAGCCCCTGCGCCGCCAGCGCACTGGCCGCGCCCAGCAGCGCCCCGGCCGATCGCGCCGCGATAGCAAACCCCTCACGCCGGCGCAGCCCGAGCCAGCCCAGCAGCGCCCCGCCCGGCCCTCCGGGGCCGCCGCCACTGCCGCTTGCGCGCTCGACTGCCACATACTCAACCGTGAACTCTCCGCCCGGCCCGAGCCGAACGACCGTCTGTTCGCCTGCCATGGCTCCCGCGGCCCCTCTGCTGGCGCCGGGTCGCGATCCTCGTCGCCGGCGACATTCCTGATCTTGATACGAACATCTCCCGTGTTCTGATGCACCGAATCGGCGCCCGTGGAGCACAATCTCCACAAATCTGTTCGGGTTACGATAGCCCATCATTGACCTGACATCAAGGAAAAATGCCATACAAAATCCGTCCAACGTGCAGACAGAACCCAACCACCTGCACGCCAAGCACTTACCGCCCAGAAACCGATCAAATTCCACGCCGGCCCCCGAAATCGGGACCGCTCACCCGCCCCGCCGGTGGATCATCGCGCCCTGGCGGCGCACCCGTCCAGTGATCTCCAGCACCGTCAGGCTGGCCAGCAGGCTGGCCGCCGTCCGTCCCGTGCGGGCCGCGAGGTCGTCGATGGACATCGGCCCGTCCAGCGCCGCCAGCAGCTCCCCCTCCGGCCCGGTCGCAGATGCCGGGCCCGGGTTGGCGTAGCGGTCGGCAAACGTGCCCGCGTGGCTGTGGCGGGCAGACGTCTCGAGGATCTCGAGCACATCTGCGGGTGACGTCACGAGATGCGCCCCCGCCTTGAGCATCTCCAGTGAGCCCTCGCTCGCCGCCGAGTCGACCCGCCCGGGTACGACCATTACCTCGCGATTCTGCTCGTCGGTGGCGCGCCGGGCGGTGATCAGGGCCCCCGATTTGCGGCCCGCCTCGATCACCAGCGTCCCCAGGGCCAGCCCCGAGATGATCCGGTTGCGAGCCGGGAAGTTCTTGGCCTCCGGCGCCGTCCGCATCGGCAGTTCGGAAACCAGGCAGCCGCGCTGCGTCATGGCGGCGAACAGATCAACGTTGTCCTCCGGGTAGACCATCGAAAGCCCGCAGCCGAGAACGGCGACCGTCACCCCCCCGCTGCGCAGCGCGCCGCGGTGTGCCGCGGTATCGATGCCACGGGCGCCGCCGGAGACCACCGGCAGCCCGGCCCGCGCCAGGCCGCCGGCGAACCGCTCGGCCTGCTCGATCCCGTAGGCGGTGCAGCGGCGCGAGCCGACGATGGCGACCGGGTAGCTGCCGGCCGCGACGGCGTCGATACTGCCGCGCACGTAGAGGATCGGCGGCGGCGCCGGAATCTCCGCCAGCAGCGGCGGGTAGCGTTCGGTCCCGATCGCGACGGCGCTGACGTCGAAGCGGTCCATCAGTTCCAGCTCGTGCTCCAGGGCTGCGCCGGAGGCGCCGACGCCGACCGCGATGGCCCGGGCCAGCTCCTCCCCGAGGCCGCGGATCCGCTGGAGGGCCTGCGGCGAGGCGCGCAGCACGGCCCCCGGCTCCTGGAAATGCTCGACCAGCCGGGCAATCCGGACCGGACCCAGCCCGGGAATCAGGGTCAGGCGGAGCAGGTCGCGCGTGCGATCGTCGAGCGGGGGCATACCGAACATCATACATACTTTCCGGTGGCGCGCCCAGCCCGGGGGAGCCGCCGATGAAACCCCATCGGGTCAGTTGACAGCCCGATGCGCAATGCTTGCCGCGGCCGGGCCCGGCGCGCCGATGATCCTCCCAGCAGCGCCGCGGCGCTGTGGGCCGCAATGGAGGGCGCCCTGGCGATGCGATGCTCTGACATCACCCGGACCACCAGGCGCATCATCGCGCACGAGCTTGCTCCGCGCACACGGATCGTCTGGCTCGGGGCGCTGTGCGCCGCCGTGCTGGTGACGACCGTCGCCTGCGAGCTTGCCGACTGGCAGACCGCCTATCGCTCCCCGGCGCCGGTCCCGATCCTCAGCGAGCCGAACATGCGCGTGCGGGTCCGTCGCGCCCTGGAGCAGGCCGAGATCAGCGGCGCCCGGCGGATCATGCTCGTCGCCGGAGAGCAGCGGGCACTGCTGAACGCGCCGGTGGTCGCTACGGCAGCGGGCGGCGGCGTCACCTTCACCGACGCCATCGGCCAGCGCGTCACCGTCCCGGCGTCGCGCGACGCAGAACTCGTCCCCGCCGACCCTCGGGTGGGCCCCGCGCCGGAGCCGGCGCTGGAACTGGATGGCGCGCGATTTCCCGGGCGGCTGCGCTTCCTGGCAACCGGCCCGCGCCTGGATGTCATCAACCTCGTGCCGCTGGAGACGTACGTCGCCGGGGTGATCTCCAAGGAGTTGTACAGCTCGTGGCAGCTCGACGCCTACTGCGTTCAGGCCGTGACGGCCCGGTCCTACGCCCTGCACGAGCGGGCCCGGGCGATGGCGGAGGATCGCAGCTACGACGTCGAGAACACCACCGCCGACCAGGTCTACGGCGGAGTCAACACCCTGGCGGTGGCCGAGCAGGCCACCGAGGAGACCCGCGGACACGTGATGCGCCGCCACGGTCAGATCCTGCGCACCTATTACAGCTCCACCTGCGGGGGGCGGGCCGCTTCGGCCGCGGACACCTGGCCGACCGGGCCGGGCTACGAGTTCAACCGGGTCGACTCGATCCAGGGCCATGACCGCCCGCACGCCTGCGACTTCTCGCCGCTGTACCGATGGGATGTGCTGCGCAGCAGCCACGATATCAACGAGCGGGTGCTGGGCTGGGCCCGTGCCACCAGCCAGGACGCCGGCGCGCCGCTCCGCGGCTTCACCGAGCTGCGCGCCATCGAGGTGGCGCGGCGCAACGCCACGGGGCGGCCCGCGGCGTACCGGCTCACGGACCGTTCCGGGCTGACCGCGACGATCAGCGCCGAGCAGCTTCGCCTGGCCCTCAATTACGCGACTCCGGCGTATCCGGCGCCGCAGCGCGAGTCGCTGGTGCGCAGCGGGGACATCGAGGTGATGTTCCGGCCCGGCGAGGTCTTCATCGCCGGGCGCGGCTTCGGGCACGGGGTCGGCATGTGCCAGTTCTGCGCCGAGGGCTTCGCCCGCCGGGGCATGGACTGGCGCCGGATGCTGACGATGTTCTACCCGCGGGCCGAGATCGAGCGGCTGTACTGACCGTTCACATCGTCGGCCCCCGGGGCGCAGGGCCCGGCGGAACTCAGGCCTGCTCCATCTTCGCAAGCTCGGCTTCGACCCGGTCGACGAGGCGGCCCATCATCTCGGGGCCGAAATCGAACCGCAGTCCCGCGGCCTCGAACAGCTCCGGCAGCGGGCGCGAGCCGCCGAGGGAGAGCGCCTGCATGTAGCCGTCGACCGCCGCGGCCTCGCCCTGCTCCAGCCCGCGGATCCAGAGTTGCAGGGCGCCGAGCTGCGCGATGCCGTACTCGATGTAGTAGAACGCGTGGCTGAACAGGTGCAACTGGCGCTGCCACGCCCTCTGGCGCAGCGGCTCCAGCCCGCTCCAGTCGACGGCGTGGCCGAACCGGTCATCCAGTTCGAGCCACCGGGCCGTGCGCTGCTCGCGCGTGTGCGCCGGATTGGCGTAGATCCAGTGCTGGAAGGCGTCGATGGTGGCGATCCACGGCAAAACGCCGACGGACTGCTCCAGGTGCTCGCTCTGGGCCCGGGCCAGCTTGGCCGGATCCTCGTAGAACGAGCCCGCCGCGCCCCAGTGGGGCATCGACAGCAGCTCCATGCCCATGGAGGCGACCTCGGCGAACTCGATCGGGCTGTGGCGGTAGTGCAGCAGCGGATCGCCCTCGCACAGCATGGAGTGGAAGGCGTGGCCGGCTTCGTGCACCATGGTCTCGACATCGCGGTGGATGCCGGCGGCGTTCATGAAGATGAACGGCCGGCGGGACCGATCGCGCATGTACTGATAGCCGCCCGGGGCCTTGCCCTTGCGCGAGTCGAGATCCAGCAGCGCACCACCCTCGGCGCCGCGCGATGACGAGCCATCGCCGAGCCGCGTGAACATCTCCGCCAGGCGCGGATCCAGGGCCCCCATGGCCGCGTGCGTCTTGCTGACGAGTTCGACGCCGCCGCTGAACGGGCGCAGCGGCTCGCGCCCGAGTTCGTCGACCGCGAGGTCCCACGGACGCAGCGTCTGGACACCGAGCCGCTCGCGCCGCCGGGCATCGAGCCGGCGCATGAACGGCACGACGACCTGCTCACAGGCGTCGTGGAACTTCCGGCAGTCCTCCGGCGTGTAGTCGAACCTGTGCATGTGTTTGAAGGTGTAGCCGATGTAGTTCTCGAAGCCGGCGTTGCGGGCGACCTGATCGCGCAGTGCGATCATCCTGTCGTAGATGTCGTCGAGCTTGTCCGCGTCCCGGAGCCGCCGCTCCGATACCAGCCGCCACGCCTCCTCGCGGGTGGCGCGGTCGGTCGCCTGCTGAAAGACGACCATCTGCGGCAGCGTCTTCTCCTCGCCCCGGAACTCGACGGTCATCGCGCCGGTGATCTCACTGTGCTGCTGGGCCAGCTTGGCAAGCTGCGTCTCCAGCGGCACGTTCTCCGGGCGGAATATCTCGACCTCGGCGGCGGTGTCGCGATCGAGCACCTCATAGCGATCCCGCGGCAGGTTGAAGCGCCGGGCCAGCTCGACCTGGCGCTGGTCCAGCTCGAAGAAGCGCGGCTTGAGCTTCGGCGGGATGGTCTCGATGAACGAGAGATAGGCCTGCGACTTGCCCTTGTCGCCGGTGTCGCAACTCATCGAGATGTAGAGGTTGGCCTGGGTCTCGCTGCAGGCCGCGGCCAGTTCGCCCCGGTCGATCAGCCACTGCTCCAGTTCGTCGGCGGTCTCGACGGGCCGGTCGCGCAGCTCGTCCAGCAGGGGCTCGATGTTCTCCCAGCGGGTGGCGTCGAGATCGGCGGGGATGAAATCGGTCGGGATGGAAACGGCCATGGGTTCTCCTTCCGGGAGGCCATGGTAGGGCGCACAAAAAAGGCCCCGCCGCGCGGCGGGGCCCTGATCGGTCAGTCGAATTCAGCGCATCAGGTCGCGCAGCAGCTTCTCCTGCTGCTCGACCCACTCGGGGAAGTCCTCGGGGTACATCCCGAGCTGGAACAGCGCCATGTTGGGGTTGTTGTCCACCATCTTGACGATCTTGTTCAGCTCGCGCCGGGCCCGGCCGACGAAGGCCCCGCGGTCCTCCCGCGGCGTGGCCTGGGCGATCGCGATGGCCTGCTGATACGTGGTGAAGTACTGGCCGAGGTTGGCGGCGTCGCGGGCGGTGCGATCGCGGAAGTCGCGCATGTACTGCTCGGCCCGGCACACGGGGTAGTCCACGCCGTCGACCCACTCGCCGACCCAGACCACCTCGGTCAGGCCCATGGCCTCGGCCAACTGGTCGAGCGTGTCGGCGGTGCCCTTGGAGAACCCGCAGGCTTCCGCAGTCTTGCTGGTGAAGGTGAGGATGCGATCCTCGGTATTGAGCACGTGCTCGCCCTCGGTGTTCTGGTAGAAGGTGACGTTGCCGGTGGCGGGGTCCTTGTCGTACGACAGCGGGGCGCCGCCCTCGCGCAGGTCGTCGGTCACCTGCATGGCGAGCATGATCTGCGGGTCGTACCCGCCCCGCGCCGAGATCTTCTCCATCATGTAGACGACCTCTTCCAGCTCCCGTCCCTTGACGGCCTGGAGGGCGCCGAACCAGCCGGTGCACGCGCCGTAGCTGCCGCGGCTCATGAAGTAGTGCTCTTCCACGCAGTGGGCCGTCATCGCGGCGGCGCTGATGGCGTACTCGATCCACGTCACGACGCGGAACTTCGGCTTCAGCTCCTCATGGATGACATCCGACAGCCGCTGGATCTCCAGCAGCGCGCCGCCGCCGGAGTTGATCCGCAGCACGACGGTGTCCACGCCCTCCGCTTCCAGCAGCGGGATGCAGTTGCGCAGCGAATCGGCCGTCATGTACAGGCCCACCATGTTCTTGTCGCCGCCCTCGCCGAGGCTGATCACCGCGGCCCGGTTGGCGCCGGTGAAGTCGCGCTTCTGCGGGTCGGCCTTGCGATCGGTCGCGGCGCGCGGCCTCTCGGCCGGAGGCGGCTCGGCGGCGCCCTCCGTGTCGCGCTCGATCGACAGGACCTGCGTGCTCGAGTAGAACTGTGTCTGCTCCACGCCCGACACGAGCGACTTGATCCAGACGCTCCCGTCGAGCTCGCGGATGATCTCGCCCTCGATCACCTTGCCGTCGCGCAACGTGACCTTGTCGGCCTGGGCAAACGGCGCCAGCAGCGCCGCGCAGACCAGCACGGCAAGTGCGCCGGCGAAACGTCGCATGGGGGCTCTGATGTTCATCACTGTCTCCAGGTGTCCTGCGGCCGGGCCGCTGAGTTACTTCTTGTCCGCAAGCTGCTCCAGCTTGAGCTGCTGGATCATCGTCTCGAGCTGCGCTTCGCTGGGATACCCGCCGCCAAGCGACTCCTTGTACTTGCGGATCAGCCGCTTCATCTGCTCCAGCAGGTTGATCTTCTGCCCGCGGGCCCGCCGGCGCTCGTCCCAGTCGCCGCCGACGGCGATGCCCGCCTGCTGCTGCCACAGTTCGCGGAGCTGGCGCTCGGCCCGGTCCACGCCGAGGGTCCATCCCTCCATGATCCGATCCGCGTTGCCGACGACCTCGGCGGTGCGCGACAGGCCGAGTTCGAACAGCAGGTCGTCCAGCGTGCTCACCGTGCCCTTCGAGACCCCGAGACGCTGGGCCAGATCGGCGTCGAGCGTCAGCCAGTCGTTGCCGCGCCCGCGGACCCGGTCGATGTCGGAGTCCTTGTTCTCGTCCTCCAGGCCGTTGTCGGTCAGCAGCAACTCGCCCGGGTTCTCCGGCATGCGCTCGAAGTACTCCGGCTTGCCGCCCCGCATGCGGTACGACAGCACGTACTCGATGCGCGTCATCGCCTCGATCAGGCGCGGGTCGTACCCGTTCTCGATGGCGAAGCCCTTGGCGGTGACCAGGCGCAGCGAGATCTGCTTCTCGATGACGCCCCGGTCACCCTGGTTGCCGAACATCACGAAGATACCGCCCACGCCGCCCATCTTCCCCTGGGGCGTGAAGTAGATCGTGTCGGACAGGAACGGAATGAACGCCGCGCCGCCCATCGCCGTCTCGACCCACATCACCAGCTTCGGCGGATTCTTCCACTTGCGCAGATCCTCGCGCAGCAGCGGCGCGATCTCCTTGGTCCGGAAGAACCCGTCGAACTGACCCAGCACATCGTCGGGCAGTTCCTCGAAGCGGTTCTGCGGATTCGTCCAGTCGTTGTTGACCTTGACGATGAGGTAGTCGGTCTCCAGCCGCTCGGCCTCCCGGACCGCGTCGGCGATCGGCGTCTGCGTGATGTCGCGGGCAAACTCGCCCTTCAATTCCATCACGTACACCTTCTCCGTCCGGATGCCGGTGCGATCGACCGGGTTGGCCGCGGGCTTGTCCGCCGCCACCGCGCCCTTGACCTCCTCGGCTTCGCCCTCGCCGTACTCCACCTTCAGCAGGTCGGCCTTCTGGTAGGTCATCTCGGCCCGGATGCCGGCGACATCCACCATCATCCGCACCTGCGTGTCGGTCTCCTCGAGGATTTCGCCCTCGACGATGCGCCCGTTCGTGAAGATGATCCGGTCCTTGGCCGCGCTGGTCTCCAGCGCAATGACCGCGGCGCCGAGGCCGCCCGCGGCACGGATGATGTCGCCGCCGCCATGCTGGGCGAGCGCCGCCGGAGCGAGCAGGCCCAACATCCCCGCGACTACCGCAATTCGTGTCTTGATCATCGGTCGCACCTCGCTGAACCGGCCTCGCCGGCGATTTCGTCCCGTGCCCTCGGGGGCCCTGCAACTACAGAATACGGCATGTGCCACGCCGCGGCAGGCCCTCTCCACAGATCCAAGGCCGTCAGGGCGAAGATTCCGCCCGGTTCTGTTCGACGCCCAGACGGGTCGCAAGTTCCATCGCCTCGGCCCGCGTGGCGACCCGATCTTCCAACTGCGCGTCGTACACCGCCTCCAGGATGCGCCCGAAGCGGGGCCCGGGGCGCCAGCCCGCCGCCACCAGATCGTCCCCGGTCAGCAGAGGAGGCGGCGCCAGCCCGGAAGTCGTACCTTTCAGATTCCGAACATCATCGGCGATATGCGACGCCACCGCCCGCTCATCGTCCTCGCTGAGCAGTTCCACCGCCGGCAGGAAGCGGCTCGCCGCCGCCAGCCGCTTGCGCCATGCGACGCCCTCAGTCCGCCACCGATCGCGCAGCCTGAAGTAGCACGCCAGCGTGTCGCGCAGGTCGGCCCGCTCCTCGTTGCTCAGCAGCAGCCGCTGGCGCAGGTCGCCGACGCGCTGCTCCAGGTCGGCTTCCACCACCGCGCCGCGATCCAGCAGCCACGCCGCCAGCCCCTGGCCGAGATCCGCCGACCGCCCCAGCCGCCCCAGCCGCCCGCCGGAGCTGCGCCCCGACGCCCCCAGCACCGGCTCATCCAGACCGAGCTGCTCGACCAGACGCCCCGCCGCCTGCCGGCTGGAGTCGGCCATCATGCGCCTTATCTCATCGCCGATCCGCTCGCGGCTCACCCCGGCGAGCTCGGAGGCGTGGCGCATGATCGCATCCCGCGTCGCCGTGTCGATCGTGAACCCGAGCCGCGCCGCGAACCGCACCGCCCGCAGGGCCCGCAGATGGTCCTCCGCCAGGCGCTGCTCGGGATCGCCAACGGCCCGGATGATCCCGCCGGCGAGGTCCGCCTGGCCGCCGACATGGTCGATCACCCTGGCGGCGCCCTCCGCCAGTGGATCGAGGAACAGCGCGTTGATGGTGAAGTCGCGCCGCTGGGCGTCCGCCCGGGCGTCGCTGAAGGTCACGTGGTCGGGCCGGCGCCGGTCGCCGTAGGGGCCGTCGGAACGGAACGTCGCCACCTCGACCGTCACGCCGCGGCGCTTGACGAGCACCACCCCGAAGTGCGCCCCCACCGCCGCGGTCCGCTCGAAGAGGTCCTGGACGCGCTGCGGCGTGGCGTCGGTGGCGATGTCGAAGTCCGTCGGCTGCTGGCCCAGCAGCGCGTCGCGCACGCAGCCGCCGGCGAAGTAGGCGATGTGGCCGTGGGTCTGCAGCGTCCGGGCGACGTCGGTCGCGACCTTCTGCGCCAGGGCTGGATCCGCCATCAGGCCCACACCGAAGCGTAGAGGCCGCCCCGGGGACGATCCGATCCCTGCCGTCAGCGCGGGTTGTTGATCCACCCGTAGGGCTGGGCCCGGTCGGTCACGCGCTGGAAGTCCAGCGTCGTTCCCAGCGGGCGCACGTACACGTCGTTGGCCTCGAAGTCCTGCGGCTGGCGCACCGCCTCCTGATCGCCCTGCGGCATGATCATGTGCTGGGCCGTCATGTCCAGGAAGAGCATGTGCCCGCCGCCGCTGTGGCGCTGCGTGATCTGGTCCTGGTTGCCCCACTTGCCATCGGCGTAGATCTCGTTCCAGACCCAGGTGCTCTCCTCGACGTACAGCGGGACGCCGGGCATCGGCGTCAGCAGCGTGTCCTTGTGCCGGGCCGGGATGACCGAGCCGGTGGTGCGCAGCGGGTCCTTGATGCGCACGCACTCGACCTCCACGCCCAGGCGCGCGCCCTGGACCTCGTCGAACATGGTGTAGTCGAAGTCAAGGGCGCCGACCAGCCCGCCGTAGATCGACCCGCCGGTGCGCTCCCCCCTGGAGTTGCGGCGCTGGTTGGTCGGGCACGAGACGATCTCGTGGGCGTCGTTGGCGTACTTGAAGATCTCCCCGGGCTCGTGCGGCTCGACCCACCGCCCCGTCCTGTCATCCATCTCGAAGGCCCAGTCGTTGCCGAACCAGATCTGGTCCTTGAAGTCCTGGGCGTAGAGCGTCGCCGCCAGGCCGATCTGCTTGTTGTTGTGCAGGCAGATGACCTGCCGGCCCGCCTCCCGGGCCTTGCCCAGCGACGGCAGCAGAATGCCGACCAGCAGGGCGATGATCGCGATGACCACGAGCAGTTCGATCAGGGTGAAGCCGCGGTCGTCTCGGCGCATCGGTTCCTCCGTCTCGGGCCAGTGTAGCGGAAACGACGCCGCGATGGGCGCCCCATTCCGCGCCCCCGGACCTCCGTACACTCACGCCCGATGCACGACGCCGTCCAGACCCTCGCGCTTGCCCTCGGCTTCGGGTCGCTGGTGACCCTGGCGTGCATGCGCCTTCGGACCCCCCCCATCCTGCCCCTGCTGCTGATCGGCTTCGTGCTGGGCCGGTCGGGCGTCAACCTGGTCGATGGCGGCAACCTGGAAGCCGGGCTGCTGGCGGTGGTGACCGTGGCCGTGGGCCTGCTGATCTTCGAGGGCAGCCTGGGGCTGGAGCGGACCGTGTTCACCCAGGCCCCGCGGGCGGTGCGGGGCCTGCTGACCATTGGGATCGTGGTCGCCTGGCTGCTCGGGGCCCTGGCGGCCCGCTTCACGCTCGACCTGCCGTGGAACCTGTCGCTGCTGCTCGGGGCGATGCTGGTGGTCACAGGGCCGACGGTGATTCAGCCGATCCTGCGGCGCGTCAGCGTGAAGCCGAACCTGCGCTCGGCCCTGGGCGCCGAGGGGATCCTGATCGATCCGATCGGCGTCGTGCTCGCCGTCTCGACGCTGGAGATCGTGCGGACCAGCCTGGAGAGCGGGACCTCAGGCGGCGTGCTGTCGATGGTGCAGTTGTACCTGGCGCCGCTGGCCGCGGGCTTCGTGCTGGGCGGGGCCGCCGGGCTGGCCGCGGTCTGGGTCATGCGCCGGCAGGAGGGCGGGCACGGGCGCGACATGTCGCTGGCGCTGCTGGGGATGGGCGTGTGCATGGTCTCCTTCGGGCTCAGCGAGAAGTGGGCCCACGAGTCCGGGCTGGTGGCGGCGGCGGTGGCGGGCATGATCATCGCCAACGCGCGCGTTGTCGGCGCCGAGGAGCTGCGCCGCTTCAAGGAGCAGCTCTCGGTGATGCTCGTCGGGGCGCTGTTCATCCTGCTGGCGTCGCGCATCGAGTTTGCGCAGCTCGGCCTGATCGGCGTGCGCGAGGCGCTGTTTGCCGCCGCGCTCATCCTCGTGGTGCGCCCCGCCAGCGTGTTTGCGGCCACCAGCGGCACGGTCCTGTCGGTGCGGGAGAAGCTCTTCGCCTCCCTGATTGCCCCGCGCGGCATCGTGGCGGCGTCGCTGGGCTCCATCGTCGCGCTGGAACTTGGGCGCGTCGGGGCCGTCATCATCGATCTCGGCGAAACCGAGCGCGGCCAACTGCTGATCGACACCGGACAGCGCATCGAGGCGATCGTGCTGCTGGTGATCGTCGCCTCCGTCGCGCTGGCGGGGGCCCTGGCCGGACCGCTGGCGACCCTGCTGCGCGTGCGGGCCGGGGCGCCCAATGGCCTGATCATCATCGGCGCCCATCGGCTGGGGCGGGAACTGGCCCGCGAGCTGGCGGCACAGAAGATCCCCGTGCGCCTCGTCGACACCAACGCGGGCAACATCGCCGCGGCCAGCGCCCTGGGGGTGCCGGCGGCCCTCGGCGACGCCACCGACGACGACTGGCTGGAGAGCGAGGTCGCCACGCCGCAGATGGGCTGGCTGCTGGCCATCACCGATAACGCCGATGTCGACCGCGTGGCGACCCGCTGGGCCCTGGACCGCCTCGGCGCCGGCCACGCCTTCAAGTGGTTCCGAGAAGAGCCCGGCGCCGACGACAGCCGCTTTGGCGTGGCCCTGCAGTGGGGACGTCCGCTTCGGCACCTGCTGTTCCAGATGGACACGAACCTCGCCCGCGTGTCAACCTGGACCGGTCATCGCGATGGCGCCATTCCTGTGGCCGTAATCGACGAGGAAGGCCAGCTCAAGCTGGTGAGCGGGGACGCCAGCGCCGATGACATCCACGAGGACGACACGGTGGTCGGCGTCGAGGTGGGCCCGCCGCTCAGGCGGCCTGATTCCGGCGGCGCCCAGGCCGGCGTCACTCAGCCCGAGGCGTAGGCGTCATTTTCCCGGTCGCCCGCCGCGGGATGGAGGGTTCCGGGATGGTCTCATTGCGACGGCTGCTGTTGTCGGTGATCTGCCTCGCCGCGGGCGCCTTCTGGCTCTACCGTGGCGCCGGCGTGGCCCGCGACGCACTGGCGAGCGACAGTTGGCCGACGGCCAACGGCAAGATCGTCGCCTCCGAGATCGTGCCCGAGAACGGCTACGGCGTCCCGGAGAACGGCAAGTTCGTGGCCCGGATCGTCTTTTCCTACGATGTGGGCGGCGTGGAGTACGAGAGCAACCGCCTCGCCATCGGCCGTGTCGCCAAGGCGCGCACGCATCCGGACGCGGTCGTCCGCAAGTATCCGGTCGGGCGGTTCGTCAAGGTCGCCTACGACCCGGCGCAGCCGACGAGCGCTGCGCTGGAGCCGGGGCTCAACCTCGCCACGGCGCTGCCGGCGCTCCTGGGCGTGCTGCTGGTGCTCGCCTCGTTCGTGTTCTTCGTGCTTGGACGTGTGTCGACGCAGGAGTAGATCCGCGCCGCCGGCGCTGCGCAGGGGCTCATCGTCATGCAACCGTACAGAGTTGTCCGCACGGGCTTCACGCTGGTGGAGATCCTGATCGTGGTGCTGATCCTGGGGATCCTGGCGGCGCTGGTCGTGCCGCGATTTGCCACCGCCAGCGAAGACGCGGCTCGCCAGGCCTTCTCCGAGTCGCTGCTCGGCTTCGTCGACGCCGCCACCATGTACCAGGCGCGGGAAGGCCGCCCCATCCCCGACGGCGGTACCGGACTGCTGCCGCCGGGCATGGAGCCGTATGTCAAGGCCCGCGACTGGGAGAACGGCACGCCGATCGGCGGCATGTGGGACTCCGAGTTCCGCGATGTCGGCGGCATGGAGAGTCTCATCGGCGTGCACTTCATGGGCGGCGATGACCCGGGCGCCGCCTTCATGACGCAGGTGGACGCCATCTTCGACGATGGCAATCTCGCCACCGGCGCCTTCCGCGACTTCGGTGGCTCGCGGTATTACTACATCATCATCGAGTAGCCCGCGCCGCGGGCAGCACTGGGGCCGATCCGCGCCCCAGACGCATACAGTCCTCCGCTTCCCGGATACCAGCGGAGGACCTGCAGATGTGGAAATTGCTGCGCGCGGCGGCCCCGATCGCGGCGGTAGCGCTGGCGTCGTGCGCATCGGACCCGGACCGGACCAACCCGCGCATCCACAAGCTCAACCGCGACTACGGACTCCTGCTGCCGGACAAGGCCGAGGCCGAGCCCGGCGCGTGGTTCGTCTTTGCCTACTTCACCGAGCCCGAGCCGGAGCTGCGCCTGGCGCTCAGCAGCGACGGCTACGAGTTCCGCCCGCTGCTCGGTGGGCGGCCAGTGCTCAACGCCGGGCGACTGTGGCTGCGCGACCCGTGCGTGGCGCTCGGGCCCGATGGGCTGTTCCACGCGGTGTGGACCGGCGGCAACACCAGCCAGATCGGCTACGCCACCTCGCCGGATCTGCTGACCTGGAGTGCGCCGCGGGCCCTCGATGTGATGCAGGCCATGCCAGGCTCGCAGGCCTGCTGGGCGCCGGAGATCGTCTGGGACGAGGCCCGCGCCGAGTGGATGATCCTCTGGTCCAGCGAGGTGGCGGGGCGCTTCGCCGAAACGGACCAGATGGCCGGCGCCAACCACCGGGTGTACTTCACCACGACGCAGGACTTCCGCACGCTGGCTGCGCCGCAGTTGCTGCTCGACCCCGGCTATCCCGTCATCGACGCGACGCTGCTGTACGAGGGCGGGTCGTGGCTGCTGTTCTTCAAGGATGAGCGCGACGCCCCCGCCAAGAAACAGGTGCGGATGACCAGCGGCCCGACGCCGCGCGGCCCGTGGGGCCCGATCAGCGCCGGGCTCACCGTGCGCCGCGTCGAGGCGCCGACGGCGGCGAAGGTTGGCGCCGCCGTGCTGGTCTACTTCGACGAGTACCGCGACCACAAGTACGGCGCCATCCAGTCGCGCGACCTGCAGACGTGGCGGGATGTCTCGCGCCTGATCTCGCTCCCCGAGGGCGCCCGCCACGGTACGGTGCTTCGCATTCCGGATGATGTGGCGCAGGGGCTGCTGCGGGCCGACGAGGCCGCCCGGAAGAACTGATGCTGGCCGCCCCCGGCGCGACGCTGTACAATGGCGCATCGAAAGGAGGTGTGCGATGCGATGCGCCCTTTGCGCCCTCGGCGCCGCGGCAGCGCTGTCCCTGTGCGCCGGCGCCTCCGGGCAGTGGTACTGGCCGCCAACCGGCGGCGTGGGAGTCGATCCGAGTTGCCCGCATCCCGATGCGCGGCTCACGCTGCTGGTCTCCGGCGACTGGCGGGACGCCTGCCCGCCGAACATCGCCCGGGCCGCGGTGCGCGGGTTCGAAGTCGAGGTCGACCTCGTGCGCGACCCGCCGCCGGGGCCGTGCCCGCTGGTGATCACGCCGTACGCCCACGAGATCCCGATCGGGCGCCTGCCCGCTGGCGACTACACCGTGTTTGCGACGTACTACGAGGGCGATGTGCTGGCCCTGCCGCGGACCGCGGCCGGCAAGTTCACCGTCGACCCGGGCTGCCCGGCGCCCTGCTACCCCGACTGCGACGGCTCGGGCGCGCTCGACTTCTTTGACTTCCTCTGCTTCCAGAACGCCTTCGCGGCAGGCGATGACTACGCCGACTGCGACGAGTCGGGCGCGCTGGACTTCTTCGACTTCCTGTGCTTCCAGAACGAGTTTGCGGGCGGGTGCCCGTAGGCGCCCGTAGGCGGGCAAAGCCGGAGGCAGAACTCGAAGGTAGCGATCCGAAGGCAGAGGCCGTTACTGGGCTTCACCGGCGTCGCGGAGGCCCGGCGCGGCATTCGCCGGGGCTGATCCGTCTTCGCCAGTGGCAGCGCGGAACTTCTGCCACATCTCGCGCCGGAGGCGGGCGAAGAGCGCGGCGTGGCGAAGGGCCTGGAGCATGCCCTCTTCGTCGTTGAAGCGTTCCGCGAGCGTTTGCTCGCTCGGGCCGTTCACGCGCCGTATTCCGTTTGAAGACGATTCCACAGCCGAGGCTCCGAGATCCGGCCATCGTTGCGTGCGATGGGCGCAGGTTCCTTGCCGGAATTATCGTATACGGCCCACTCATCGGCGAGGGGAAGGTAGAGAGAGAAGAGGTTGCGGAGACCCCGTGCGTATCGGCGACGGACGACCGCCACGGGAACGTCGTGCCCCCCTTCTTGGACCCGCGCGCGAACGCGGACGACGGCGAGATCTGCGGAGGCGAGATGGAGAAAGATCAGGCGAAAGCGATAGCTAGCGGAACGCATGCTGGCGATTCGCGGGGCAAAGCTCCGAGAGGCGAGCGTTGTTTCGAATGCGAACGTAGCACGCTCGGCCGAGAGTTCGGCAATTCGCTGCAGCATGATGCGTCCGGCGGTGATCGCCGAGATCTCGGGAACGAAGCCGGAGAGTCCTCTTGCGATATCATCGGCATTGACGAACTCCGATATCCTCAAGCGCCCGCGGAGCAAGTAAGGAGCAGCGGTCGATTTGCCAGCGCCGTTGGGGCCGGCAAGGACAATGACGCTTGGCGGATCGGCGGACAAACGCTACTCCCCCGTATCCAGCACCGCCATGAACGCCTCCTGCGGGATCTGCACGCTGCCCACACTCTTCATCCGCTCCTTGCCCTTGCGCTGCTTCTCCAGCAGCTTGCGCTTCCGCGTCACATCCCCGCCGTAGCACTTGGCCGTCACATCCTTGCGGAAGCCCTTGATCGTCTCCCGCGCGATGATCTTTCCGCCGATCGCCGCCTGCAAGGGGATCTCGAACTGGTGACGCGGGATCTGCTTGCGCAGCCGCGTCAGCAGGTAGCGCCCCCGCATCTCCGCCCGCTCCTTGTGGCAGATCAAGCTGAGCGCCTCCACCGGGTCGCCGTTGATCAGGATGTCCACCTTCACCAGCTTGTCCGGCCGGAACTCGACCACCTCGTAGTCCATCGTCGCATAGCCGCTGGTGATCCCCTTCAGCTTGTCGTAGAAGTCGTAGATGATCTCCGCCATCGGGATCTCGAACGTCAGCAGATCGCGCGTCTCGCTGACGAACATCTGCGTCTTGTACAGCCCGCGCCGGTCAAGGCACAGCTTCATCACATCGCCGATCGACGCCTTCGGGCACATGATCTCGACGCGGCAGATCGGCTCCTTGATCGCGATGATCTGCGACGGATCGGGCAGGTCGGCCGGATTGTGCACCTCGATCTGCTCGTGGGCGCCCCCCTTGGCCCGCATGTCCACCAGGTAGCTCACCGTCGGCGCCGTCTGCACCACCTCCACGCCGCCCTCGCGCTCCAGCCGCTCCTGGATGATGTCCATGTGCAGCAGGCCGAGAAAGCCGCAGCGGTACCCGAACCCCAGGGCCTCGCTATGCACCGGCTGGAACGTGAACGAGCTGTCGTTCAGGCTCAACCGCTCGATCGCGTCCCGCAGCGCCTCGAAGTCGTTGCCCTTCTTGTCGCTGGTCGCCGGATAGAAGTCGCAGAACACCATCTGATGCGGCGGCTCGTACCCCGGCAGCGCCTCCGCCGCCGGATGGGCGTCCAGCGTGATCGTGTCGCCGACGCGCACGTCCCCCAGCGTCTTGATCGCCGCGATCAGATACCCCGTCTCCCCAGGCCCCATCGAGTCGACCTTGGTCGGCTTCGGCGTGTACTTGCCAAGCTCCGTCACCTGGAACGTCCGCCCCAGCCCCATCATCCGGATCCGGTCCCCGATCTTCAGCCGCCCGTCCAGCACGCGGATGTACACGATCACACCGCGGTAGTCGTCGTACACCGCGTCGAAGATCAGCGCCCGCGTCTGGTCCATCACCGGCGCCCGCGGCGGCGGCAGGCGCGTGCAGATCGCGTGCAGCAGTTCCGGGATCCCCTGCCCCGTCTTGGCGCTCACCGCGATGCAGTCCTCCGCCGGCAGCCCCAGCACCTGCTCGATCTCCATCGCGATCTCATCCGGCCGCGCTGCCGGCAGGTCGATCTTGTTGAGCACCGGGATGATCTCCAGCCCCTGCTCCACCGCCAGATAGGCGTTGACCACCGTCTGGGCCTCGACCCCCTGGGCCGCGTCCACCACCAGAATCGCCCCCTCGCACGCCTTCAGGGCCCGCGACACCTCATAGTTGAAGTCCACGTGCCCGGGGGTATCGATGAAGTTGAGCTGGTACGCCCCCTGCTCGGCCACCGCCGGGTCATACCCCGGCGCCCCCGGCTCCGGGGCGTAGTTCACCGTCACCGCCGACGCCTTGATCGTGATCCCCCGCTCCCGCTCCAGGTCCATGTCATCGAGGAACTGCTGCCGGGCCTCCCGGTCGGAAAGGGCGTGGGTCGCCTGCAGCAGCCGGTCGGCAAGCGTGCTCTTGCCGTGATCGATGTGGGCGATGATCGAGAAGTTACGGATGTGGTCGAGGTCGGGCAACGTGGGGTTCCGGGCAGGCGGGGGGAGCAACTGGACGATGATAGGATGCGCCCTGCCGGACCCCCGGCGCATCCAACGGCGGGAAGGAAGGACCGATGAGCGACGAATGCCGCGAGATCTCGATGATCCTGATCGCCACCGGCCTGCGGGAGGAGTCCGCCGCGGCGGTCCGCCTCGGCCGCTGGCTGGCGGGGAAGCTGGGGGCGAAGGTGGAGGCGGCCCACATCATCGAGCCGCTGCAGCCGTCCGTGCTGGCCGCAGCGCCGGAACTGGAGCAGGCGCACGAGGAGGCGGCCCGCAAGAAGCTGCGGGCCTTCCTCGAGGAGCACGGGATCGAGGGCGCCATCCCCGTGCACGTGGAGACCGGAGAGGTCGTCTCGGAGCTGATCCAGATGCAGCACCGGACGCGGGCCGACCTGGTCCTGGTCGGTCGCCCCGAGGGGCGGGGGGCGATGGGTTCCACCGGCGCCGGCATGGCCCGGAAGATGCCGGTGAGCGTGCTGATCGTGCCGGCGGGCTTCGTCGGCGCCGTGCAGCGGCTCGGCGTGGCCACCGACCTCACCGACGAGTCGGAACTCGGCGTGCGCCGGGCCCTGGACCTCGGACGCCGACTGGGCCTCAAGGAGATCACCCTGCTGCACACCTACGCGGCGCCGGTGGGCTATCACACCATCGCGACGCACGAGGAGGTGTGCGCGCGAATCGAGAAGAACTGCCGCGAGCGCGGCGAGGCCATGGTCAAGCGGCTTGCCGAGCAGGCCGGGCCGGGCGCCCCGCGCGTGCGCATCGCGCTGGCCGAGGGGCCGCCGACCGAGGCGCTCGTGCAGTTGGCCGAGGAGGAGATGCTCGACCTGCTGGTCGTCTCCACCCACGGTCGCACCGGGGCGCTGTCGATGTTCATGGGGCGCACGACCGAGAAGATCCTGGGCCGGGCCCCGTGCGCGGTGTGGGCGGAGCGTTCGCCGAAGCTGCTCCAGACGGCGCTGGACGCCCTCGGCGAACTACTGCACTGATTCACCCCCGCGGCCGGTTCCACGGCAGCAGCGCCAGCGCCTGCGTCATGCCGCAGAAGCCCGTGGCGCCCGCGATCAGCAGCCCGAAGCCCACGAGAACATCCAGCGCATAGAAGCCCGGATGCACAAGCGCGCCGAGCCCCACCCCCAGCAGCGCCATGACGCCGGCCCCGATCTGCACCTGGCGCATCATGTCGATCGGCGTGCGCACCGGACGGTCCGTCGGCAGGCCCGCCTTCTTCCACCCCACGATCCCGCCCGCAAGATGCTCGCCCACCCCGCCGGTGGCGCTGGCGAAGCGGGCCGCCGCGTTCGCCGACCGCACGCCCGTGCGGCAGTAGAAGATGATCCGCGCTTCGGGGTGAGCGCGGCGCAGCGCCTCCGGATCAAGCTGGCGCAGCGGCGTCAGCGCCGCGCCATCGATCCGCTCTGACCGGTGCTCCATCGGCTCGCGGACATCCACCAGCACGGCGCCGGCGCCCATCGCCTCCTGCGCCTCGGCCGGTGAGAGGTTCTTCACGCCCGACTGTGCTCCCGCTGCGCTCATGACCCTTCTCCTGCGGCAAAGAAGCGTACGCCGGCGGCGGCGAAACCCCCAGCCGGGCCGCCGGGGCGCCGCCCCAGCTTCCGAGTACCATGGTCCCATGCGACCACTGCTGCTTGCTGCCATGCTGGGCTGGATCGCCTGCGCTGCCGCGGCCCAGGATGGGCCCCTTGAGCCTCAGCGCCCGAACATCATCCTCTTCCTGGTGGATGACCTGGGCTGGCAGGACACCTCCGTGCCATTGCACACCCGCACGACGCCGCTGAACCAGCGGTACCGCACGCCCAACCTGGAGAAGCTCGCCGCCCGCGGGGCAAAGTTCACCCAGGCCTACGCCGCGGCGCCCGTCTGCACCCCCACCCGCACCAGCATCCTCACCGGCCAGAGCCCGGCGCGCACGCACATCACCTACTGGACGCTGCACAGGGACACCGACACCTCGCGCCCGCGCGAGGACATCGCCGCGCCGGCGTGGAACATGAACGGGCTCTCGCAGGATGACCGGTCGCTGGCGCGGATCCTGCGCCGCATCGGCTATCGCACGATCCACGTCGGCAAGGCCCACTTCGGCGCCCACGATACCAGCGGCGCCGATCCGCGCAATCTCGGCTTCGAGGTGAACATCGCCGGCCACGCCTCCGGCGGGCCGGCCAGCTATGACGGCCTGGATCATTTCACGGTTGCGGGACGGCAGGGCGCCGCGGCCCACGGAGGCGCCAGCGTGTGGGATGTCCCCGACCTGGAGATCTACCACGGCCACGACATCTACCTGACCGAGGCGCTGGCGCTCGAGGCGACGCGCCAGATCCATCGGGCCGCCGCCGACAACACGCCGTTCTTCATGAACTTCGCGCCCTACGCCGTGCACGCCCCGATCATGGCCAACCGCAAGTACCTGGCCAATTACCCGGACCTCGATGAGCGCGAGGCGGCCTACGCGACCATGGTCGAGTCGGTGGACGCCGCGCTCGGCGCCCTGGTCAATGCCCTCGATGAGACGGGCCAGCTCGACAACACGATCATCCTCTACACCTCCGACAACGGCGGTCTCAGCGCCCAAGCCCGCGGCGCCGCGCCCGATGGCAAGATGGCCCACACCCACAACGCCCCGCTGCGCAGCGGCAAGGGCTCGGCGTATGAGGGCGGCGTGCGCGTGCCCATGGTCATCGCCTGGCCAGGTGTTGTCGAGGGCCCCATGACGATCACCACGCCCGTCATCAGCTACGACCTGTTCCCGACCATCATCGCGCTGGCGGGCCTCCAGACCGACTACGACCCCGAGATCGACGGCCGCGACCTCACCCCGCTGCTGACCGGCCGGCCGGAACTGTTCGACGCCTCGCGCACGCTGGGATGGAACCAGCCGCACCAGTGGGGCGCCGATGGCCCCGGCATCGAGCCCTTCACCAGCCTGCGCGCCGGCGACTGGAAGCTGATCTACTTCCACGCCGGCCGCCGCTTCGAGCTGTACGACCTGGCGAAGGACATCGGCGAGGCGAAGGACCTTGCCGCGGCCAATCCGGACAAGCTCAAGGAGCTTGCCGCCCTGATGGACGCGTGGATCGACACAACCGGCGCCCAGCTCTCGATCGACAAGAAAACGGGCGAACAGATCGAGCGCCCGGGCGCTGCGGCCGAGGCGACGGCGCACGGAGGCTCCTGAACCGGCGCCGCGCCGGTGGCATCGCCCTTCCGGGCGATGTGCCTTTCCTGCACACCTCCTCGCCACCACACCAACCAACCCAGTTCCCCGCCGTGCCCTGCGCAGCCCGCGAAGCGGGCGACCAGTACCTTGCCCCGGGCGCCGCGAGTCCGCCACCGGCGGACGAGCAGAGCCCGGGGTCAGCGCGCCCTTTCAACTTCAGGAGCCCATGAAATGGGCGAAGGCGCCGCCCGCTCGCTCCGCGCCACTGCGCGCCATGTCCCCCTCCTGCGCGCACAGTCCGGTCCCGCCGTCAATAGGTAGAGGACCACCACATTCCGATGCCCGGCGCACCCGCCCAACATGCCCCGAATCTCCCCCTGCTGAGGCCCCACCAGCCCCGCTCCGCCCCCCGTGCGCCCCGGCCGGCCGCTCCCCAGCGATGCGCAACGCCGCCGGCGCGCGCGCACCCGAACCTCGCGCCGCCTCGCAACCCGACTCCACCTCAAGAAGAAATCGACCACGCCCCGATGCGCCGGCCCGCGCAGTCCCAAAGCCCCGATGACGACGAAGCCGCCCTCCTCCGCGCCGAAGCCCGCGCCCGTGATGTGCTCGCAACCAGCCTCGCCACCCTCCGCGAGTGCCGCGTCGACGCCTTCACATCCGAACGCGAGCGCCTCCGCGCCCAGCAGCGCACCGTCGCCGCCGCCATCACCATCCTCAGCTTCGACTTCGACGCTTGCCTCGACGGTGTCCACGCCTTTCTGGACGATCTGCGCCTCCGCATCTGCCGCCCGCGCCGCTCCATCCGCCTCCCGCGCATCGGCGCCCTCCGCCTGCGCAGCGTGCTCCGCCGCAGACGCCCGCCCGCGCAAAGGTCCGATCGGGTCCTCAGCCCGCCGCCCCCAAGCGCGCTGCCCGCCGCGCCGCCACCACGCCCGCAGCCCGCCGAAGCCGCTCCCCCGCCGCCGGCGCAACCCGCTCCAGCACCGCCGCCCACGCGCGCCGCCCCGAAGCGCGCCCGCCGCCGAACCGGCCCCCTGTCGATCCCGCCCATCGAGTCGATCGGACCCATCGAGTCCATAGAGTCCATCAAGTCCATCAAGTCCATCGGGTCCATCAGACTCACCTGGCCCGGCGCCCGCCGGCGCCGCCCCCCAGCGCGCCCCCGAGCGCCCCCGCACGCGCCGCGCCGCCTCCGCACATCTCCATCGCCACAGGCCACCAAGTGGCCGCGCTGTCCCCTGGGCGCCCACAACCGGCCCAGCTCAGAGCCGACCCGATGAACGCCGTGACTCTGCCAACCTCCCGATGCCGCTCGATGGTCGCTCTTCGCCGACCCCGCGTCCCCGCGCTACTTCCGCTCCTGCTCCGACTGCGCCTGCCGCTCGCGGATCAGGTTCTCGCGCCACGCGCGGAACGCCTCCATGTCCGGCGGCTCGGGGTACGCGGCGTCGAAGCCCTCGCCGCCCGCCTGCGCCTCGGCGTCCATCGCTTCCCTGAGCCCAGACTCGAGGTTGTCATACACCCACTGGCGCAGTTCGACCGGCGCCGCGTTGTACGCCTCGATGCGCGGGTCCTGCTCCAGCCGGCGGATGAGCTGGTCGAACATGGCGCCGGCCGTCACCAGGAAGTTGCGGTCCAGATAGCTCTCCATCCGCTCCTTGCCCGGGTTCGCCTGGTTGCCGCGCCCCTGCTCGCGGAAGAAGTAGGCGTGCGCGTCGCGGGCGTAGTCGAACTGGCGCCGGAATCGCTCGCCATCGCCCTGGATCAGGCTGACGTACGCGTCCTGCAGCGCCGCCGTGACCTCCTGTGCCGCTACCGACGGGCGCGTCATCGCATCCTGCAGTTCGGACTCAACGAACTCGGGCAGGCTCTGGGCCCAGTAATACGGGCGCAGCGACCAGTGCTCGTTGGCCTCGCTCATGGTCGCGGCCTTGCGCTTGTAGGCCTCGGCCTCGGCGACCTGGCCGCGCCGGTACAGGTAGCGGATGGCGTCGCGCAGGAAGTTCTCGTACCCCGCGGCGTAGTTGCGGAAGGTGCGGCTCTCATCCTCGAAGATGTCGCCGCGGGCCATCACCTCCTCCAGGATGTCGCCGTAGGTCCGGATGAAGTAGACGTTGGGGATCTGGATGTAGAACGGATTGGCCGCCCCGGGATCGAGCACTGTCGTGACGTAGTCGAAGTAGAGATTGCCGCCGCGCCACAGTTCCTGGACGGAGTGGACCACCACGCGGTCCGTGTTGAGGAAGTCGTAGTCCTGCCGGTTGCGCTCCGAGACGCGCGTGAGCGCGCCCTCGACGCCCTTGGCGCCCCAGTACAGCCCGTGGGCGGCGCCGTGCCGCCAGTCGATCGGGCCGTACTTCCGCGTGTAGCGGATCATCCGCTGCGGCTCCATGTTGTACTCGTCCTTGAGCACGCGCTTGCGCTGCTGGGACAGCAGCGCGGTCCACGCCGGCTGGAGCTCCTCGTCGGTCGTCATCTCGAACAGCGCGATCTCCGGCGACGAGAGGCTGCGCTTCAGCAGCGACCAGCGCCCGGAATTCACCACCGTCCGCGCGCGAATCCAGGCCTTCAGCCAGTTCGTATCGCGCGGGCCCGCCGCGAACAGGTCGACGATCCGCGGGATCATCGCGTCCAGCGTGATGTCACCGGTCGGCTGGCGCGGGAAGGCGCGGGCCTGGTTGACCAGATCGAGCACCTCGGTCACCAGCCCGTCGACGGCGGGGTCCTGGGCCCGCAGCGTCAGCAGCGTCTCCGGGCTGGCGGCGATGGGCTCGAGCCATTGAACGTACTGCTCGACGGCCCGCTCGCGGGAGAGATCCTCCGGGTCCGGCTCCGGCGGCGGGCCCAGCACCTCGTGCCACTCGTGGGCCAGGCGGATCTTGTAGTAGGGGTTGGCGTCGTCGGTATACCCCTGGATCTTGTGCAGGAAGATCCACGCCAGTTCCTTGTGCACCAGCAGGTCGTTGGGGTTGTTGGGCACGCCATCGCGCCGGAGCAGGTCGATGCCCGCGTTGACCCAGTTCCACCGCTCGTCGGCGGTGTTGGTCTTGACGCTGATGTTGTACGCCATGTTCCACGCGTGGAAGGCCCAGACGCGGGGAAAGTGCGGCTGCAGCTTGGTGATGGTGCTGGCGAGGTTCATCGCCTCGTGGTACTTGCCCTCTTCCTTCAGCTTGTTGGCCCGCAGCCAGAGCATGTTGACGAACAGCCCGCGGAAGGCCCCCATCGCGATCCCGATGGCCACCTCCGGGTCGCTGTTGTCCTCGAGCGTCTCGCTGAGCAGCAGCTTGTTGCGCCCGGCGCTGGCGGCGGTCTGCGCCGCGAGCACGCCGCTGAGGCCGATCAGGCCGACGCACACGGCCGAGGCGACGATCTGGATGATGCGGTCACGCTGCATGGGCGTTCTCCCTCAGTGACCGGATTCAGTGACCGGAATAGATGGCAAGCTCCCGGTTGCGGAAGATCACGGTCCCCGCGATGTACAGGGCAACCGACCACACGCCGAGCACGAGGATGCCCAGGGCGAGCCCGCCCCAACTGATGAGCTGCCCATTGACGATGCGCGTCGTCGGCTTCAGATCGCTGTACACGCTGAACGTCCAGACAACCGCGCGGGCGACGGGCACGACGATGGCGCCGATGACCGCCCCGATGCCCTCCCCGGGGTTGTACACCTCCAGCGACTCGTTCAGAAAGCTCGCGCTCTCCGCCGCGAAGAACGCCCCGAAAGCGATCAGGCACGCCACCGGGAAACTCAGGAAGGTGCTGGCGGCGACGCCCAGCATCGCGAGAAAGGCGAGCTTGACCCACAGCGCCGCCAGCGCCCGCAGATAGTTCATCTGGTACCCGCCGACCGGATACGAGATCTCCAGCCCCCCGGGCGGAAACGTCATGGTCAGCGGATTGCCCATCACCCCCCACTGGCGCGTCTCCGGATCGAACACGCGCACGCCGTTGACGATGGCGATGTCGAGCGTGCCGTCCGGGCTGATGGCGCGCGAGGGAATCTCGTCGAAGACGTGGGTCGAGCCGAGGCCGACCTCCTGCACGATGGGCTGCGGGATCTCGCGCACCAGCAGAGTGATGCGGTAGGTCTCATCCGGCCGGTTGTTGCCGGCGTTGATGCGGTAGCGCAGCATCAGGAAGCGGTCGTCGCGGGCCGCGTCCTGGAGCCCGGTGAAGGTGAAGGTGCGCACCATGCCGGGCTCGACGGAGCGCCGGAAGGTAACCAGTTGCTTGTAAAGGTCGTCGGCGACCCTCTGGCGGGTCTCGGCGGTGTCCTGAAAGTCGATGGCGCTCTGGCGCTGGTTCTCGATGTAGGTGTCGACCGCGAGGCGGAACTCCTCGGAACTGCGATCGACCTGGGTCTCGGCCTCGACGGTGCGCCGGGCCTGCAGGATCTGATTCTGCAGGATCATGCGGTCGTCGCTGATGCCACCGGCGGTGGCGACGAAGGCGATCTCCTCCCCCACCGCCGGCTGAAGCTTGAGATACTCCGTGAACATGAGCACGGCCGAGCCGCAGACCAGCAGCAGGGCGGCGGCGAGGGCGACGACGCCGAGCCACTTGCCGAGGATGTACTGCCAGGCGGCGACGGGCTTGGTCATGGTCTGCCAGATGATGCGATCGCGCTGCTCGGTGGCGACGGTCGACACGCTCAGCAGGAGCGTGAGCAGCGCGATGATCCAGAACGCCCCGCCGGTGCCGTACTGCAGGAACGACTGGACCCGGTAGCGCAGCGGCGTGTCGGGATCCAGCAGACCCGGCAACGCGGCCAGCCCGAAGATGAGCAGCACGATGAAGATCAGCGAGACCTTCATCCGCACCGCCTCGCTGAGCACGTTGCGCGACACGGCAAAGACCGGCCCGGGCAGCGCTGCGAAGGCGACGCGCAAGCCCTCCAGCAGCGCGGTGAAGCTCATGGTCAGCGCGACGACGCCCAGCAGCAGCTTGCCGAGGTCGCCGCTGCGCGACAGCAGCCCGCCGCCGGCGGCCTGCGCAAAGGCGGCCTCGGCGAGAATCAGGGGCCCGGCGATCAGCAGCGCGATCAGTCCCAGCCCGAGGTAGGTCAGCCCGATGCCGAGCCAGACCGCCAGCAGGGCTACGCCGGCCCCGGCGCCGACGCCGAGGGCGATCGTCCCGAGGGAGCGCTTGGACTGCAGCAGGTCCATCTGGGCCCGGTCGGCCGACTCGAGGATGGCGCGGAGCTGCTCATCGGCGACCTGGGAGCGGTCGGGGAGCTCGATCCCCTGCAGCTCGCCGGGCGCACTGATGAGCACGGCGTAGGAAACCAGCAGCGCGATGGCGGCCGCGGCGACCGCGATGGAGGCGACGAGCTTGAAGCCCCGGGTCTTCTGCAGCCGGTTGAGTCGCGCCAGGGTATCGCGCAGCTTCACGCGCCGGGCTCCCGCTTGTCTTGATCATCGAGCAGTGAGCCGATGACATCCTGGTCGACCTCGGAGGTGTCGACATCCTCGTGGAGCGCCGGCTTCGGGGCCGGCTTTTCGCCATCGCCGGCGGCGGGTTGTTCGGCGGGCGCCGGCTCCTGCTCGTCGTGGAGCAACTGCTCGAGCACATCCTCCGGCGCCTCGGGCTCGGGCTCGGCCCGGGGCTCTCCCTTGGGGGCCGGCTGGCGGGCCGCGGGCTCCTCGATCTCGGCGGCGGGCAGGCGCTCGGCGCCGGCGCCGACGAGCCGGCCGATCAGGTCCTCGCCTTCCTCGACCGGCTGGCGCAGGAAGGCGGCGGTGACACCCTCGTTGCTGGCGCCGCTGGTGGCGGCCCGCTCGGACTGGGCCACGCGCACAATGTCCATGAACAGCTCTTCGAGCTTCTGGCGCGGGTGGCTGACGCTGGTGACGGCGGTCCCGGTGCGGGCCCGGATGATGCGGTCGATCTCGGCGATGGTGGCGTCGTCGAGCCGGTCGGTCTCGATGGTGGTGCGCTCCTGGGCCAGCAGCAGTTCATCGCGGCTGCCCTCGCGCCGGATGCGCCCGCCGTAGAGGATGACCATGTGATCGACGACATCCTCGACATCGGCGAGCAGGTGGCTGGAGAGCAGGACGGTCTTGCCGCGCCGGCCGAGTTGCAGGATCAGGTCCTTGACCTGTCGCGTGCCGATGGGGTCGAGGCCGGTCGTCGGCTCGTCGAGGATGAGGAAGTCGGGGTCGTTGATGAGGGCCTGGGCGATGCCGATGCGCCGCTGCATGCCCTTGGAGTACTCGCGGACGGGGCGGAACTGGGCGGCGGTGAGGCCGACCATGTCGAGCAGTTCGTCGATGCGGCGCATGCGGATGCGCCGGTCGATCTCGAAGAGCTTGCCGTAGTAGTCCAGCGTCTCGCGGGCGTTGAGGAATGGGTAGAGGTACGACTCCTCGGGGAGGTATCCGACGCGCTTCTTGACGGCCACATCGGTCGGGTGCTTGCCGAAGAGGCTGACGCGCCCGCGCGTCGGCTTGAGCAGGCCGAGGATCATCTTGATGGTGGTGCTCTTGCCCGAGCCGTTGGGGCCGAGCAGGCCGAAGACCTCGCGCGGGTAAATGCGCATGGAGAGGTCGTCGACTGCGCGAGCCCGGTCGCGCATCCAGAAGTCCTTGAAGATCTTCGTGAGGCGCTGGCACTCGACGATGGGCCGGCCGCGCTCGGTGCGCGGTGGGCTGGTCTCGGTCTGGGCGGTCGCTGTGGCCATCCGTGCTCCGTCAGCCGCCATCCATCAGGCGTTCCTTGGTATCGATCTGGTTGGCGGCCTCGCGCTGCTGGCGGTCGCGCTCCTCGCGGGCCTTGATGTTCTCCTGGAGCCGCAACTGGCGCTCGATGAGGCGGCGGATGTCCGGATCGGGGTTGAGGCGGACCTCGGAGGGGCCGGGCGGCAGCAGCATGACCTCGATGGTGTCGCGGTTGACGAAGGTGTTGAAGGCGTTGACCCAGTCGCCGTGGAGCACCATGGCGGGGCTGGCGGCCTCGATCTGCGCGAGCTTGGCGTCGAAGAGGTCGCGGGCGGAGCGGCGCTCGGCGACGAGGCGGGCCCGGGTGTTGTCGGCCTCGCGCAGGATGGTCTCGGCCTCGCCGGCAAGGCGGACATCGACGATCTCGCCGTCGAGTTCGACCGGCTCGCCGCGGAAGAGGGCGGCGATCTTGTCGATCATGGCGTCTTTGGCGGCCTCATCGCCGAGGTCCGTCGCCTCCTCGTAGCGCCGGATCAGTTCCAGAACAGTCTCGGCGGCGGGGCCGGCGACCTGGTTGAGGGCGGTCTGGCGATCGGTGTCGGCCTGGACCTTGGCGGACTCGGCGTCCTGGCGGGCGTTCTGCAGGCGGTCGAAGGAGTCGAGCACGGCGTGCGGCGCGGTGCGCTTGTCGATGCTGATGGTGTCGATGGTCAGGCCGGCGTCGACCTGGTCGAGGGTGTCCTGGGCCAGGCGCCGGATGCGTCCCTGCAGATCGCCGCCGGCGCTCTCCTTGAGCAGGTCCTCGATGGGCGTGTGGGCGACGGTGTGCACGACGGCGCGTTTGACGGCGTGGCGGATGATCCGCCGCTCGTTGTCTTCCTTCTGGTAGATGTTGGAGATGAAGTCGCGGACATCGGTTCGCCGGTACTGCACCTTGACGCGAAGGTGGGCGAGGTTGTAGTCGGCGGTGATGAGGCTGTTGTCGCGATCCGGGGCGAGGCTGCGGAACATGCCGGCCAGTTCGGCGTCGCTCTTGTTCTTGTCGCGCTCTTCCAGCCGCGGCCAGAACTCGTCGAGCATGTCGACGGCGTCGGCCTGGACCTTGACGCGGACCAGCTCGCCGAGCGGGTAGGGCCAGCTCGGCGTGAAGCCGGGCTCGAGTTCCTCGCTGATGGGGCGCCCGAAGAGCATGCGAATGCCCCGCCAGCCCTCATCGACGGTCTGGAAGCCGCTGACGAGGTAGACGACCACCAGGGCCAGCATGCCGAGCTGCAGCACGCGGAAGCTGAGGCGGAAGGCGTCGGCGAGCGACTTGTTGGCGGTGTCAAGATCGCCGGCCTCGGGGGCGCCGCGCTGGGGGCGCAGCGTCACGCTGGCCTGACGCGTCTCGTCGAAGGGCGACTGACCGGCGCCGGTGTTCTCGGGGGCGTCAGCCATCACTGCCCTCCCGGGGCCGGCTGCTCAGCCGGAGCGCTCGTGCGCGAGGCGGGCTGGGCGCCGGATTCCACGCCGGTCTTGCCGGCCAGCGCGCCATCCTCGAAGTACGGCTCGACACCCGGAATCGGCTTTGCGGCCGAGGCGCTGTCCCATAGATCGGGGTTCATGAGGATGAACGCGGGGTTGGCGGTTGAGAAGACCAGCGTCGCGCGCTTGGCGTAGGCGGTCTTGAGGAACTCCAGGTTGGCGAGGAAGACGGCCAGTTCGGGATTGGCGGCCATGCGCTCGAGGTAGCGGGCGCTCTCGAGTTCGCCGAGGGCCTCGATCTCCGCGGCCAGGGCGGTGGCGAACTGACGGATCTTCTCGGCGTCGGCGTTGGCGCGGTCGCGGATGCTCTTGGCCTGGGCCTGCCCCTCGCTCTCCAGGGCCTTGACGAGTCGCTCGCGGTCGGCCCGCATGCGCTCGAAGACGCGCTCGGTGACGCTCTCGGGCAGTTCGATGGAGCTGAGCCCGACGATGGAGACGCTGAGTCCGTCGGCGGCGAGGCCCTCGCCACCGGGCGAGCCGCTGGTGACGGCGCTGAGCAGCCCGCTCTCCAGTTCGCTGAGGCGGGAGCGGTCGGGGTCCGGGGTGAACAGGTCATCCAGGCGGTAGGAGCTGACCTGGCTCATTGCGTTGCGGACCCGGCTCTCCAGCGTGTCCTGAGCCAGCTCGTAGTGGTCCTCGGCCCGCGGGCCGGCGTTGCTGAAGCGGGCAAAGAACTTGGAGGCGTCGGCGACGTTCCAGACCGCGAAGACCTCCACGACGATCGGGAAGTCGTCGGCCGTCTGGAGCGTCTCGACGGTGGTGGTCAGGATGCGGTTGCGCCGGTCATACTTGGTGACGCCGCCGATGGGGTACGGCGCCTTGAAGCCGAGGCCGGGATCGTCGCGCACCGCGCTGACCTTCCCGAAGGACGTGACCACGGCCGCCTCCGAGAACTGCACGGTGTAGGTCACCGCGTAGGTGATCAGCGACACGCCGAAGATCAGCGCGATGAGGATGATCAGCCCAAGTCGTACTCGATTCACACTGCGTCTCCTCGGAAGAACGGATCTTCCGCATCAGGGCGTCTGCTCAGCCGCCCCCTTGAAGCTCCGCGCCGAGATCCTCCTCGAAGAAGGTCCGGCCGGTGTCCTGCTCCTGGAACTCCAGGACGAAACTCTGATCGGGCTGGTTGCCGGGTGTCAGGAAGAGCCTGGCGCCCTTGATGGCTTCGGCCATCGCCTTGAGGTAGCGCTCGGCCCGGTAGTACTGGGGGGAGGCGTCGTAGGCGGCGGCCTGGGCCGCGTGCTTCTGGGCCAGGGCCCGCGAGCCCATGTGCTTCTTCCATCGCTTGGCGCTGGCGGCGGCAATCGCGGAGGACGCCTCGCCGCCGGCGGCCTCGATCTCGCGCCGGATGGCCAGCCGGGCCTCGATGATCTCGGCCGGCTCGGCCCCGCTGCGCTCCATGCGCCGGACCTCGTCGATCATGGCGGCGATCCGCTCGGCCCGGTCGACGCTGCCGACGACGCCGGAGAGGGCGGCGATGGCGTCGGCCTGGGCCTCGGCCAGACGCTTGCGGTAGACCTGCTGGGCCTGGATGACCTGCTCGAACTGGGGGGCGACGCTGCGGTCGGGGTGGGCCCCGTTGACGCCGACGAACAGCACGTCGACGACGGGCTCGCCGTTGGCCCGGAAGTTGAGCCGGCTGTAGGCCTCGTTGATGCGCGCCTTGAGTTCGTCGTCCATCGCGCGCCGCCCGGGGCCGAGGACATCATCCATCGACTTGGTCAGGAAGTAGCGCGACGCCACGCGAGCGGCCTGCTCGCGCAGGATCCGGTCGCGGATGCCGGGGGGGCCGAGGCGCTCGTACGCCTCCACGTCGCGCACCACGTACTGCACCGGGATCTCCACGGCCACCAGGCTCATGCCGCCGGAGCCGTCGGACGTGGCCTGCTGTGAGGCCCCGGCGCTGGAGGGCTGGACGAGCATGTACTGCTCGTCGGCGGTGATGTGCTCGTTGGTCCAGAGGATCGCCTTGCCCTCCTCGGCCGGCGGCGTGCCGAGATGGAACTCCCGGATGCCGGTCGTCGTGCGGTCCTTCAGGCGCCAGCGATCGTCATCGGTCCGCTCCATCTCGGCCGGCACCAGCAGGCGGTCGATGGGCCAGGGCGCCTTGAAGTGCAGCCCCGGGCTGACCTCGGAGCGAACGATCCGCCCGAAGCGCAGGATCATGCCGGTCTGGTGCGGCTGGACCACCACGAAGGAGGTCATGAACCACATGATCAGCAGCCCCACGACGACCAGCGGCACGAACAGGCGCGACAGAAGCTGGTAGAACCAGCTTGAACTCAGTTCGAAGCCGAACTGGTAATCGAGGGCCTCGCCGATGGAGCGGCCGAGGTTGTCGGGGGCGGCGATGTAGCTCAGCACACGGCTGTCGAAGGCGGGGCGGGGCACTTCGCCCGGCTTGCGCGGGCGGTAGATCGCCATGATGAGGTTGAGGAAGACCTCGATGCCGAGGGCGACGCCCAGGCCGGGGATGATGAACTCCATCCAGCGAAGCAGGGAGTCGGAGCCGAGCAGGTTGACGATGTGGCCGAGGCCGATGCCCAGGCCCATCAGGCCGGTCCCGACGAGCACCGTGGCCCCGCCGCGGAGATTCTGCCAGACCTGCCGCTGGGCCATGCCGGCGAAGTAGCGGCCGACGATGAAACCGACGAACGCCACGGCCAGGCCCACCGTCAGGGCCAGCATGGGGGCGTCCGGCATGACGTGATCGCGCGGGGAGAAGAAGTGCAGCCCGCGCCGCAGGAGCAGGCCCTCCATCACGAGCAGCGACAGGCCGTACAGGGCGCTGACGGCGGGCAGGAACCACTGGTGCATGGAGCGCAGGCGCTTGGCGGCGACCCGCAGGTCATCCTCGGACTGCTCGAAGACGCTGGTGCTGGAGGCGTCCGAGGATGCGAAGCTCTCGGCCTCCATGGCCTCGATGCGTTCACGCCGGTGCTGGTCGAAGACGATCAGCAGGGCCAGCCAGACGCCCACGCCGGGAAGGGCGTAGACCGCCGCGGCCCGGGCGAGACTGTCCCCGCCGACGATGCCGTAGATCAGCAGCCCGAGGCCGAGCACCGCCTGGGCCAGCATGCCCAGCACGCAGTGGCTGGTGGCCCGGCGGTAGCTGAGGAAATCACCCTTCATGCCGATTCCTGTCCGGTTCGGAAACGCCGGCGACGCTTGAGACCGCTCAGCGTCGCGCTACAGAGCCGAGGGGCCGATTGTTCGAGCAACCGCCCGGGTCGTCCACCCCGCAAGCCTCTCCACTCCCCCGAACAGATCGGACCAGGACCTCCCAGTCGCCCAATCCCGGCGGGCGCGCCGATACCGGCGAACCGGGAGCCCCCTGAGTACGTTTCCATTACGACCCGGCGCCGGGCCTGTTCGCGGCCGGCTGCTAAAAATCACGGCCCGCCGCGCTGGCGGCGGGCGCCGGAGCCCCGATGTTCTCCCAGATTCTCACGATTGCCCGCAACACCTTCATCGAGGCCATCCGCCAGCCGATCGTGATCGGCCTGGTGACCCTCTGCGGCATCTTCCAGTGGTTCAACACCTGGACGGCCGGATACTCGATGGGCCAGAGCACCTCCGGCGAGATCTCCGCCGACAATAAGCTCATGCTGGACATCGGGTTAGCGACGGTGTTCGGCTGCGGAACGCTGCTGGCCGCCTTCGTCGCCACCAGCGTGATCAGCCGCGAGATCGAGGCGAAGACCATCCTGACGGTCGTCAGCAAGCCGATCAGCCGCCCGGCGGTGGTCCTGGGCAAGTACCTGGGCGTGGTCGGATGCATCCTGCTGGCGACCCTGGTGATGTTCATCTTCCTGCTGATGGGCGTCCGCCACGAGGTGATGTCCACGGCAGCCGACACGCTGGACGGGCCAGTGATCTTCTTTGGATTCGGCGCGTTCTTTCTGTCCCTGGCGCTTGGGGCGCTGGGCAACTACTTCTATGGCTGGCCGTTCCCGCAGACGGTGCTGCTGAGCCTGGCGCCGCTGCAGGTCGCGGCCTATCTGGGGCTGCTGGTCATCGGCAAGGACTGGGGCTTCCAGCCGATCACGACGGATATCAAGCCGCAGGTGCTGACCGGGTGCGCCGCCCTGATGGTCGCGATCATGGTGCTGACCGCGGTGGCGGTGACGGCGTCAACGCGCCTGGGGCAGGTGATGACGATCGTCACGTGCGCGGCGGTGTTCGTCGGCGGGCTGCTGTCCAATCACCTGCTCGGGGCCCGGGCCTTCCAGAACGAGGCGCTGGGCATCATCGCGACCGCCGAGCCGGTGGACCCGCCCAGCCGCGAGTTCAACACCGCCGGGGCGACCTACCGGATCACGCTGACCGATTACCCGCGCCAGTCGCTGCGTCCCGGGGATCGGCTGCTGTACGGACCCAATCCCAACGGCTTCTCGCTGGCTTCCGGCTCGTTCGGGCCGTTTGCCGGCAACGTCGAGGCGCCCCGGACGATGCTGGGCGACGGCGTGCCGCCGGCGATCATCATCACCGAGATCGACGGGGCGGAGATGCGGATCCGCAATATTGGGGAGGCGCCGGTTGCGGTGCGCCGCCCCCCCCGGCGCGATGACTACATCTTCGGCCAGCCGACGCGGATCAACCCGCTGGCCGCGGCGGCGTGGGCGATCATCCCCAACATGCACTTCTTCTGGCTGCTGGACCCGATCAGCCAGAACCGGCCGGTGCCGGCGGAGCACCTGGGCATGCTGGTGGCGTACGGGGCGACGCAGATCGGCGCCATTCTGGCTCTCGGGATCGCCCTGTTCCAGCGCCGGGACGTCGGATGATCGGTTTTTGTCAGGGAATGGGAATTCAGCCTTGGGCGCCACCGCTGGTTCCGTTATACTGAATACAGGATCAGATCCGGCGTCGCGTCACGACGCCGGCGGGTTGGCTGAGCCGGGCAGACTCGCCCCGGTTGTACGGGAGGCGCCTGGAAGCGAGAGGCGGAGGGCCTTGCCATGGCCACGGAGCGACCGTCGTTGCTGGATGATGCGGACTTTGCGTCGATCGGGAGGCAGTCGGGGCGATCAGGAGCCGGCCCTGGTCGTACGAATATGATGAAGCTGGCACTGGCGGCCCTGCTGTTTGCCGCGGCCGGGATCGCGATTTCCTATCCGTACTGGAAGCCGGATGGTATTGTGAAGCAGGAAGGAGCCGAAGCGAAGCTTGCCGCCGACGATGAGGCGGAGTTCCATCGCCAGGAGCGAGACCGGGCGCTGGTTCTGCAGCGAGGTGGCGTCACCGGGACGGAGTAAGCGGGCTTCGGCATAAACTCGAGATACTCAGCGGGAGGTACAGCACATGTCACAGAGACCATCACTGCTCGACGAGGGAGATTTCGCCTCGATCGGCACGAAGAAGGGCCAGGGTGGCGGCGGTGGCGGTGGCGACAAGAGCAAGATCATCAAGATCGCCGTGCTTGTCGGTGTCCTGGCCATCGCGGGCCTGGTCTGGGCCTGGCCGCACCTGCGTCCAGCGCCGGTCGTGCGCGACAGCAAGGGCAACCCCATCGTGCACGAAGAGACCGAGGAAGACCGCCAGGAGTTCGAGCGCCAGCAGCGCCAGATCCAGATGGATGTGGAGAGCGGCAAGGCCAGCATCGGCGGCGCCTGATCCCGAAAACGTCCCTTGTGCGCGTCCGGCCGCCGGCCGGACGCGTTTTGCTGCGCGCCGGGGCGCCGGGGGCTACTCGTCGTCGCCCGAAGCGCTCATGTCGCCGAGATTGCGGAAGCACGCCTCGTATGCCAGCAGGTAGCGCCCCACGCCCGCGGCGCTGGAGGCGGACCGGGCCGGGACGCGGGTGCGGAAGGTAAAGAGCATGTCTTCGCTGCGAAAGTGCTCGAAGCTCACCGGGCCGGGCTCCTCGCCCTGATCGACCAGTTCCTCTTCGATCAGTTCCTCGAGCTTGTCGCCGGAGTGCATGAGATCCGACTCGATCGACTCGCTGAGCCAGCGATCCTCGGTGACGAGGGAAACCCAGACGGCGTCCGGCTCCAGATCCACCCGGTAGAAGGCGGGCGCGCCGGCGTCGGCCGCCTCACACTGGAGACGATGGCCCTCAAGGACGATGTCGCCGAAGACGCCAGCCTCGGAGGCGATCGAGCGGAGCCGGGCCAGCAGATCGGTGTGGGTTGCGGTCATGGCGAACAATAGAGCCCGCGCGCGGCGGCCTCGACAGATCCCGGGCCCCGGGGTACGCTTGAGGCCCGCGCGGCGGGTGAGGCCCAGGTGGCGGAACTGGCAGACGCGCTACCTTGAGGTGGTAGTCCCGGAAACGGGGTGGAGGTTCGAGTCCTCTCCTGGGCACTTTCGCCGGCCCCGCCTGCGCGGCGCGCCGGTGCGGCACACCAACTGATGAGCGTCCGGGAACCGGCGCTGCCGCAACGGATCGGGCCGGATTGCCGGCCGCGGTCAAGGGCCACCGGCGCCCCGTCGATACATCCCGAGTCATCAGGACAGGGAGATGTCGATGCCTCGATCGGGCTCTGCGCAGCGGGAGATCCAGCTCATCGCCTTCGAGGTCGGAGCCGAGGAGCTTGCCCTTGATGTCGAGATGGTTGAGCGGATCGGTCCGCTGACGGGGCTCAATGGCGGCGGCGCCCACGGGCCGGTGGCGGGCTGCGCCCCGTGCGCCGGGGCGATGGTCCCGGTCCTGAGCCTGCGAGCCTGCCTGGGGCTGCCCGCCGCCGAAGCCACCGAGGCCGGGCGGATCATCTTCCTCGCCGAGGGCGGACGCGTTGTCGGACTCGCCGTCGATCGGGTCTGCGAGGTGCTGCGCCTCAGCGCCGACATGCTCACCCCGGGCGGCCGGCTGCCGGGCGCCGCCTCGGCGTGGATCGCCGGCTCGGTGCAGTTGGAAGACCGGACGCTGACGGCGCTCGACGGGGCGGCGATCCTGGCCGGGCTGCCGGGGGCGATCGGCGCCGCCGGATGGCGGGCCGCCTGAAGGGGTCGGTTCCCGGACCAGTCGGGCCGCGGGCGCCCGGGGCGCCTCATGGCCGAGCCGCCAAACGCCGAAGGACCAGCAATGGGGCCGTCCGAAGTCGGCCCCGGGGATCTCGTCTGCGCAGCGTTGGCTGCAGGGGCGCCTCCATGAAGATCATGCTCGTCGATGATTCCAGGACCATGCGCAACGTCCAGAAACTGACGCTGTCGCAGCTTGGACACAGCGAGTTCGCGGAGGCGTGCAGTTGCCATGATGCGCTGAGCAAGATGGGGGCCTTCCGGCCGGACCTGGTGCTGGTCGACTGGGACATGCCCGACAGCGAGGGCATGCGCTTCATCACCGAGCTGCGCAAGAGCGACAAGACGACCCCGGTCATCATGATGACCAAGGAAGCAGAGAAACAGCTCGTGATCGACGCGATCCGGGCGGGGATCAGCAACTACATCGTCAAGCCGTTCACGCCGGCGCAGCTCGGGGAGCGCATCAGCGAGACCATGGCGCGCGCCAGCGCGGCCTGAACTCGCCCGCGAGGGCCAGGGCATGTCAGGCGACACCATCGACAGACTGGCCAAGGTGATCATCTCCGGCGATCGGCTGACGGCGACGCTGCGCCTGGAGCCGGGCATCGGCGACGAACTGACCGAGGATGTCGTGCGAGGCCTGCTGACGGGGCGCGGGGTGGACCCGTTCGCCGCGGATCGCCCGCGGCGGATCGCCGCGGCGGTGGAGGCCTACCGGGACGCCACGGAGCGCCTGGAGATGGTGGTCGCCGAGGGCAGGGCGCCGGTGCACGGCGTCGACGGACGCTTCGAGCTTGATCCCTCGCTGGCGCCCGAGCAGCGGGCCCGGCCGCGGGCGACCGACGACGGGGCGGTGAGCTTCTACGAACGCTCCGCGTTCACGATCGTCGCCGCCGGGCAGCGCATCGGGCGCCTCATCGCGCCGACAGAAGGCCAGCCCGGCGTCGACGTGATGGATGGCGATCTTGCAGCGCGGTCCGGCCGGCCGGCGCCGATCCGGCTGGACGCCAGTGTCGAGGCCGACGCCGACGGCGAGGTGCGTTCGCGCGTCGATGGCGAACTGCAGGCGACCGGCGGGCTGCTGCGGGTGGTCGAACTGCTCAGCGTGCCGGAGTACGTCGACTTCTCCACCGGCAACGTGCACTTCCCCGGCGACGTGGTGGTCGGGCGCGGCGTGCGCGACTGCTTCACCGTCCGCTGCGGCGGCGACCTGACGGTGCGCGAACTGGTCGAGGCCGCCACGCTCGTCGTCGGGCGCGACGCCAAGCTCGACCGCGGCATGGCGGCCCGCGAGAAGGGCTCGCTGACCGTCGGGCGCGATCTGGACGCCAAGTACCTCGACAACGTCCACTGCGTCGTCGGGCGCGACATGCAGGCCCTCAAGGAGGTGCACAACTGCCACGTCGTCGTCGGCCGGCGATTCATCGGGCCGACCTGCGCCGTCATCGGCGGGGCCCTCGCGGTGGCCGGCAAGGCGGAGATCGGCCAGATCGGCGGAGAAAGCGGCTCGCAGACCGATGTCATCCTCGGGCGCATCGGAGACCTGGAGGAGCTGGCCCGCCAGGCGCTTGACCTGCTGCCGGCGGTGGAGCGGGCCGCGGAGGTGGCCGCCGAGCGTCTGGAGCAGATGCGCCGCATGGCCATCAAGCCCACGGCCCAGCAGACGCGGGAGCTGACCGAACTGGAACTGGAGGTCGAGGCGACCGAGGCCCGCCTGGATCCGCTGCGCCGGGCCATCGAGCAGATCGCCGAGTCGCTCTCGCGTCACACCGAAGCGGAGTTGTCGGTCGGCAAGATCATCCACGCCGGCGCCACCATCTGGATCGGAACCCACCGGGCGGAGTTCGAGACTGCCATCAAGGGGCCGCTGCGGATTCACCTGAGCCAGCTTGGGGCCCCGGTCATCACCGACGGCGTCCGCGGCAGCGCCATCCCGCTGGCGGACATCGCGAAGGTGACCACGGCCGATCGGCTGGACGCCACGGCCCTGCGCCGCGCCACCGGGCGGGCGGCCTGATCACCACGCGCCGCTGAGGATCATCTCCAGGGCGTGGGCCACGCCGCCGGCGTCGTTGGCGAGCGTGTGGCGCGAGGCCGCCTGACACACCGGCGCCACCGCGTTGGCCATCGCCACGCCCAGCGCGGCGCTGCGGATCATCGGCAGGTCGTTTATGTCATCCCCGATGGCGCAGATGCGCCCGGGATCGCGCCCGAGCATGCGGGCGACCTCCTGCACGGCCGACCACTTGTTGGCGCCGCGGGCGAAGACCTCGAGGATGTGGGTGCGCTCGCCGTTCTGAAAGCGAGCCGCGACTTCCGCCGGTACCACGGCGGGGAAGTGGTGCATCTCGGCGAGGTCGGCAAGGTCACCGCGCAGCATGTCCATCAGCCCGTCGAGGGCGTGATTCATCGCGCACACGCCGATGCGCACGGTGTGCTCGGGATGCTCATCGTCATCCAGCGAGGCGGCCCAGCGTACCTGCACATCCATCTGCTCGAACCACCATGTGATCACCGGGTCCGGGACCAGGGCCGGCTCGCCGGTGATCATCAGGTAGTCGTAGCCCGCGGCGACGGGGTCTTTCAGCGCCATCGCCACGTGGCCGGAGCCGAGCATGTGCGTCACCGCCCGGCGGGCCACATCCAGATCGATGGCAAACCGGCGCAGCGTGACCCGCTTGAGCGGGCAGGCCACGATGGCCCCGCCGGCGACCACCACCGGGTCCTGCTGGCCGATGGCCTCCAGGGCGAACAGGCTCTCGGGCAGGTTGCGCCCGGTGCAGACCGTGACGGCCACGCCCTGGCGGCGGGCCTCGGCGATCATCTCGCCGCAGCGGCGCCCCACGCGCTTGGACGAGTCCAGCAGCGTCCCATCCAGATCGATGGCGATCATGTCGTAGCCGGGCACGAGCAAGCGTAGCCTCCGGCTACGATCGGTCATGGCTACCGCAACCCACCACGACCCCGTCGCCGGCGCCACGCTCGACCTGCTGCGCCAGCACGATCCCGCTGTGGCCGACTGCGTCGCCGCCGAGGCCGAGCGCCAGGCGACCACCATCGAACTGATCGCCAGCGAGAACCACGTCAGCCCGGCCGTCATGCACACCATGGGCACGTGCCTGACCAACAAATACGCCGAGGGGTACCCTGGCGCCCGCTACTACGGTGGCTGCGAGCATCATGACCGTGTCGAGGACATCGCCCGCGAGCGCGCAAAGCAGTTGTTCGGGTGCAGGTTCGCCAACGTGCAGCCGCACTCGGGCGCGCAGGCCAACGCCTCCGCCTTCCTCGCCACGCTGACCCCCGGCGACACCTTCGCCAGCCTGGTGCTGGCCGATGGCGGGCATCTGTCCCACGGGCTGAAGGTCAACATGAGCGGCAAGTGGTTCAAGCCGGTCCACTACCCGCTGGTCAAGGACACCGCCTCGCCCGAGTTCGAGCGCATCGACTACGACGCCGTCAAGGCGGTCTGCCGCGAGCACAAGCCGAAGCTGCTCATGTGCGGCTACAGCGCCTACCCGCGCATCATCGACTTTGCGAAGTTCCGCGAGGCGGCTGACGAGGTCGGCGCCCTGCTGCTGGCGGATATCGCCCACATCGCCGGGCTGGTGGCGGCGGGCGAGCATCCCTCACCCTTCCCGCACGCCCACATCGTGACGACGACCACGCACAAGACGCTGCGCGGTCCCCGCGGCGGGCTCATCCTGACCGATGATGAGGAACTGGCGAAGAAGATCGACCGGGCCGTCTTCCCCGGCATGCAGGGGGGGCCGCTGATGCACATCATCGCCGCAAAGGCGGTCGCCTTCGGCGAGGCCCTCAAGCCGGAGTTCAAGACCTACTCCCGCCAGATCATCGCCAATGCGCGCGCGCTGGCGAGCGCCCTGCAGGAGCACGGCTACCGCATCACCAGCGGCGGGACGGACAACCACCTGATGCTCGTCGATCTACGGACCCGGGATGAGAACCTGACGGGAGCGGACGCCGAGACCTGGCTGGAGGCGGCCGGGCTGGTTACCAACAAGAACGGCGTGCCCGAGGACCCTCGCCCGCCGCGGGTCACCAGCGGCCTGCGCCTGGGCGCCGCCGCCACCACCACGCGCGGCTTCGGCGAGGCCCAGATGAAGCAGGTGGCCGCGTGGATCGACGAGGTCCTCACCGCCGGGCTCGCCGGCGAGGACAAGCTGGCCGCGACCTCGCGCTCGGTGCGCGAGCAGGTGCGGGCCCTGTGCGCCGATTTCCCGCTGCCGGGCTGAGCCCCGAGGACGCCTGCAACACATGGACCACTTCCAGTATCGCGATGGCCGGCTCTGGTGCGAGAGGATCCCGATGGCGGATCTGGCCGAGCAGTTCGGCACGCCGACCTACATCTACTCCAAGGCGACGCTGCTGGAGCACTACGACCGGCTCGAAGCCGCCTTCGCCCCGGCCGATCCGCTGATCTGCTACTCGATCAAGAGCTGCCAGAACCTGGCGGTCTGCCGCACGCTGGTCGAGCGCGGCGCCGGGATGGATGTGGTCAGCGGCGGGGAACTGGAGCGGGCCTGGCTGGCCGGCTGCGACATGCAGAAGGTGGTCTACGCCGGCGTCGGCAAGACGGACGCCGAGATCCGCGCTGCCTTGGATGGGCGCCACAGCCCCTTCGCCGGGGGGCGGGCCCCGGATGGACGCCGCCCTGAAGCCCGCGGCCCGATCGGCTGGTTCAACATCGAGAGCGAGCAGGAGTTCGAGAACATCTCGCGCATTGCGGGCGAGATCGGCGCCAGCGCCCGCGGCGCCCTGCGCGTCAACCCCGATGTCGATCCGAAGACGCACCGGTACACCTCCACGGGCAAGAAGGAGACCAAGTTCGGCGTCGACCTGGAGCGGGCTCTGCGCTTCTTCGAGACGTACGGGCGCAGCGAGCGCCTGCAGCTCAGCGCCCTGCACATCCATCTCGGCTCGCCGATCTATGACACCGAGGTCTACGTCCAGGGCGTGCAGCGGGTGCTGGACCTGATCGACACGCTGGAGTCCCGCGGCTTTGCGATCGACACCATCGACATCGGCGGCGGCTTCGGCGCCGATTATGAGTCGGACCGCTCGCCGCTGGCCGTGCAGTACGCCGACGCCATCCTGCCGCTGCTGAAGCAGCGCATCGCAGCCGGGCTGCGGGTCATCCTGGAGCCGGGGCGCACCATCAGCGCCAACGCCGGCGTGCTGCTTGCGCGCGTGCAGTACATCAAGACCAGCGGCGAGCGGCGCTTCGTGATCTGCGACGCCGGCATGCACACGCTGATCCGGCCGGCGCTGTACGAGGCCTTTCACTTCATCTGGCCAGCCCAGCCCGGTCCATCGATGGCCCCGCCGAAGCGCGCACAGAGCGTCGACCTGCCGGACCTCGTGGAGACCGACATCGTGGGGCCGATCTGCGAGAGCGGCGACTTCCTGGCCAAGGGGCGCATGCTGCCAGCCATGCGGCGGGGCGACCTGGTCGCGGTCTTCACCGCCGGCGCCTACGGCATGGTGATGGCCTCCAACTACAACACGCAGCCGCTGCCGGCCGAAGTGCTCGTCGATGGCCGGGCCGCCCTGCTGGCCCGCCCGCGCCAGACCATCCCCGACCTGCTCGGCGCCGAACTGCGCGCCATGACGCCGGCGCAGGAAGCCGGAGTCTGATACCCCTGCGCCTATGGCCCGCCGAGACACCGTCCGAAGCTGGCTCCGACGATACTGGCCGTGGCTGTACCTGCTGGCGCTCGGCGCATCACTGCTGACACAGGCGCTGATCCCCGAGCAGGCCTATTACCTGCCCAAGGACGGCCTCTCGACGGTGACGATCCCCGCGATGGGCCGCGGCGGCCCGGCGCCGGATCGCACGATCGAGCTTGCGTACCAGGACTGGCCGGCCGCGGGCGGCGCGGGTCGCCCGCCCGTCATCGTCATTCACGGCTCGCCGGGCGACGGATCCAACTTCAATCTGATGGCGCCGGAACTGACCGCCCGCGGCTGGCGCATCATCGCGCCGGACCTGCCCGGCTTCGGCGCTTCCCGCGGCGATGTGCCGAACTATTCCAATCTCGCCCATGCGCGCGCGCTGGTGGCGATGCTCGAGGCGCTCGACATTGAGCGGGCGCACGTCGTCGGCTGGTCCAACGGCGGCGCAGTCGGGCTCTGGATGGCGGATCTGGCGCCCGAGCGCATCGCCAGCGTCACACTGCTTGCGGCAACGGGGGCCCAGCACACGGAAGGCTCCGGTAGCTACTGGTTCGAGCACGCCAAGTACGGATTCGGGATTGCGACACTGGTCGCCGGCGCCGAACTGGTCCCCCATTTCGGCCTGCTCGGACCGCGCCAGATGCGCTGGGCCTTCCTGCGGAGTTTCTGGGACAGTGATCAGCGCCCGCTCGCCGGGATCATGGCGAATCTCGAAACGCCCACGCTCATCCTGCACGGGCGGCACGACTTTCTCATCGGCGCCTGGGCGGCCGAGGAGCACCATCGCATCATGCGATCCAGCCGGCTGGTCATCACCGGCGGCAATCACTTCATGCCGTTCCTGGAGCCTGCTGCAACTGTTGGGCATCTTGCGCCATTCCTGGCGCGCCATGACACGCCTGGCGTTGCGCCGCTGGTGCAGATCGCGGACCTGGCCCCAGCGCCGCGACGACCCGGGCTGCTCGACGCCATCGAGCGCGGGGCGGACGCGCTGCACGATGTGCCGTGGTGGATCGAAGCGCTCGGGCTCGGCCTGCTGGCCTTCGGCAGCAGGTGGCTGGCGCTCGGCGTCGCGGGCTACCTGGTCACGGTGATGAGCGTGGACTTCGGCGTCGCCAGCGTCGGGCTGCTGCTTGGCGCCCTGCTCCATCAACTGCGCGATCATCGCGCGGCGGCGCCTCGATCCCGGCAGGTTGGAAACCTGCCCCACTCCATCGTGCGCGCGGCCGGACATCTCGCCTTGATGTTCTTCAGGATCCTGATCGCCCTCACGGTGGCGATGATCCTCGGCCATCTGCTGATCGAGCGCATGATCGGCGCCATTGGTCCTGGGGGTCTGCTGCTGTGGATCGTCGGGACGCCGATGGTCATCGCGCTGCTGCGCGACCTCGGCACGTGGACCGGCCGCCAGCGCCTCAAAGCCCGCATCGCGCGCCTCTGGCGGCACGAGTTCTGGCCGTGGTACATCTACTACCTGCCGCTGGTGATCTGGATTCCCTGGCTGGCGCTGCGCCACCGGGGGCTGATGAGCTTCACCTGCGTCAACCCCTCGCTGGGCCCCGGCGGCGGCGTCATCGGCGAGAGCAAGACGCACATCCTGCGCGCCCTCGGCGATGATCCGGCGGTGCTGGCCCACGCCGTCATCGACGCGCGCGCAGATGGCGACGCCGGGGCCCGCCTGGCGCAGTTGGAAGAGGCCATCGCCACCCGTCCAGCGCTTGGGGGCTGGCCGATCATCCTCAAGCCCGACCGCGGCGAGCGCGGCTACGCGGTGCGCCTCTGCCGCGGACCGGCGGACGCCCGCGAGCACCTCGCCGCCATACCGGACGCCATCATCGCCCAGCGCTACCACGCCGGCCCGGAGGAGTGCGGTCTGCTGTGGGTCCGCCGGGGCGGCGCCCCGCATGGGGGGCGGATCTTCAGTATCACGCGCAAGGACTTTCAGCGCGTGACCGGGGATGGCGAGCGGACGCTGGAGCGCCTGATCCTCGCCGACCGGCGCTTCCGCATGCAGCATGGCGTCTTCCTGCGCCGGTTCGCCGACCAGCGCCGGCGCGTGCTGGCCAGGGGCGAGACGCTGCGCCTCGCCGAGGCGGGCAAC
The DNA here is from genome assembly GCA_043101635.1 of Phycisphaerales bacterium JB039. Classification (GTDB taxonomy): domain Bacteria; phylum Planctomycetota; class Phycisphaerae; order Phycisphaerales; family UBA1924; genus CAYMJK01. The sequence continues at coordinate 60,678 of JBICIE010000010.1, forward strand.
CACGCCCAGGGCACGCGCTTCCGCGATGGCGCCGACCTGATCACGCCCGAGCTCACGGCCCGCATCGCCGCGATTGCGCGCACGATTCCGGACTTCGACTTCGGACGCTTCGACCTGCGCTACACCTGCGATGACGATCTGCGCCGCGGCGAGGGCTTCGCCATCATCGAACTCAACGGCGCAACCAGCGAGAGCACCAACATGTACGATGCCAACCGCTCGGTGCTGTGGGCCTGGGGTGTGCTCCTGCGCCAGTGGGAAGCGGTGTATCGGCTCGGCGCTGTCCGCCGGCGCGCCGGCGCCCGCCCGATGGGTCCGTTTCAACTCATCGGCGTGCTCATTCGCGAACGCTGCGTGCGCCGATCGGTGGTTGCCAGTTGAGCCGAGCACAACCAGCCGCTGCTTGCGCACGACCTGGCCTTGAATGCACTCAGGGCAGGGGACTCGTCACGGTGTAGAAGATACGAACGTGAAAGAGCACGAGAGTTCCAGATCCCGGGGGTTGAAATGCCGCCGGGAAGCTTGCATACACAAACCACTCATCGGAAGGACCCACCGGATCCGCTGAAGGCACATCAAGCCCGATGAGCGTGCGAGAACCGGAAATCCCCGATGTCGTCATACTGCCCCAGTTGCGCACGGAAACGTCCGATGCGCCGAGCTGACGGCTATACAGGGATACGGTGAGGTCGGCCAACGCCGAACTATCAATGCTGAGCATTTCCGCCCGGGTCACGACGGCGCCCTCAGGGAGATCGATCGCCGCAAACGCCCACCCGTTCTCAGACTGATCCTGCACCACCGTGCCGCCTCCGAACCCCACCCCGCTTCCGAAGGTGATTAGGCCCATCCGCACGACATGTCGGCTGAACTCGCTTGGCTGAATGGTCCTGACACGTGCGGTCGGCGAGAGTGTCAGCGCGCCGCTGATGTGCGCATCACCGACGACATCGAGAGCCCTGGTTGCGCGAGGATTGTTGATTCCGACGTTCCCATTCATATCGACGGTCAGTATGTTGTCACTGTCGACCGCCAGATGCACCTTGCGCGCGATGGAGTCGATGACCAGCCCATCCTTGTTGTCGTGAGCAACCTCGATGAGTCCGGACTTGCCGAAGGAGATGCTGTCGTCGAATCGCGCGCGCCCGGCAACGTGCAGCGGCGCGGCGGGCCGACTGGTCCCGATGCCGACATCCCCGCCGGTGTAGTACGCGCTGGTTCCGCTCAGGCTCCACGGAACGCCCGGCGGCCCCTGCGGCCCAGCCGGCCCAGCCGGGCCTGCCGGACCGGGATCGCCCTGCGGCCCCGCAGGACCGATCGGACCGGCATCGCCCTTGGGCCCCTGCGGGCCGGGTGGACCTGCGTCGCCCTGTGGCCCGGGCGGGCCTTCCGGTCCTTGCGGCCCCTCGTTTCCGGCCAGCGCAAACAGCGCCACCGGCGCGGGTCCGACGCGCTGACGCGGCGAAAGCGTTACGAACGAGCCGACGCCCGCTTGGCGCACGTCGATCTCCAGCCAGCGGGCGTCGGCGCCGAAGGCGCCGGGGCCGAAGTCCAAGTCGACGCTGAAGCGGCCATCCACAAGAGCCGCGCCGAGCAGTTCAAGCTGTGGCCCGACCTGCGCCCCGGCCGCAGCCTCCTCGAACAGCCGGAATCGCAGATCGACCGGTCCAGCGGCGGGAACAGCGCCCGATCGCAGTTCGCCCTGGTAGGTAATCGCCGGATCCACCGGCGACTGGGCCTCGGCCCGCGCGCCGACCAGAAGGCTTGCGCACACGACAGCGTACCACGACACACGCAAGGTGAGAGCCATGGGAGAACGACCTCGGCTTTCCTCTATGCCTCAGTTCCTCCGCCGGCCGGCCGCCAGACACGACGGCCATCGACCCA
>JBICIE010000011.1:0-30025 GCA_043101635.1 Phycisphaerales bacterium JB039
AAGGCATCTGACTCGGTTCAGGGCAACTACCGCTGGACCAGCGGCGGGATCATGGGAGTCGACTTGGGCCAGACCGAGTTCGACACCTGCCAGCTCTGAGCCGGCCCAGCCAACTGTTGCACTGAATTCGGCGTGGGCGGCTAGAGTCCGGTCGTGATCGGCGCGCTCATGCAACTGGTGGCGCAGTCTGAGGTCCAGGCGGACGCCGCCCGGCGCTGGGCCCTGCTGCTCGGGCTGCTGACGCTCGCCGTCGTCCTGCTGCTGGTCGGCCTGCTGGCCGCATGGGCCCTGCGTCGCGGCCGGCGCATGCGGGCCGAGGCCGATGCGCACGCGCCGACCGCCATCACCGACGCCTGGGCCGAGGCCGGCCGCCGGGCCCGCGGCGACCTGCTCGATGGCGAGCAGCCCCTTGAGCCCGATGAGCGGCGCCCGTGACCGCCGGGCCCGATCAGGATCGACCGGTTGCCCTGATCACCGGCGCCGCCCGGCGCATCGGCCGGGCCACTGCACGCGCCTTTGCGCGCGCAGGATGCGACATCGTCATCACCTACCGCACCAGCGCCGTGGAAGCCGCCGATGCGAAAGCCGAACTCGAGTCGCTCGGCGCCCGCGTGCGCCTGGAGCGGCTCGACCTTGCGGATCTCGATGCGACCATCGCCGCGGGGGCGCGCCTGGCCGGCGATCTCGACCGCCTCGACTACCTCATCCACAACGCGTCGATCTACCGCGCGACCGCGCTGGATGAACTGACCGCCGACGAGATCCTGACGCACTACACCGTCAACGCCGCGGGCCCGCTGCTGCTGACCGCGCAGCTTGCGCCGCTGCTGCGCGCCTCCCGGGCGCCCGGCGGCGGGGCCGTCGTGTGCATGTGCGACATCCACGCCATGGGCCGGCCGCGGACGGGCTTTGCCGCCTACGCCATGAGCAAGGCCGCCCTCGCCGAGATGGTCCGCTCGCTGGCCCGGGACCTGGCGCCGGATGTCCGGGTCACGGGCGTGGCGCCGGGCGTGGTCGCCTGGCCCGAGTCCGGCTACGAGTCCGACCGCGAGGCCCAGCAGGCGTACCTGTCGCGGGTCCCCCTCGGACGCAGCGGCACGCCGGATGACGCCGCGGCCACCATCCGCTGGCTGGCGATGGAGGCGACCTACGTGACCGGTGTGGTGCTGCCGCTGGATGGGGGCCGGCGGCTGGCGTGACGCCTACTTGGCCGCAGCAATTTCCCCGAGGCGATCGATCTCGATCTGACGGCCGTCGGCGAAGCTGGCAGTGAGGTGAAGTTCCCCGCCGAGCCCCTCGATGTACTTGCGGAGGGTCGTGAGGTACATGTCGGCAGCATTCTCGATCTTGGAGACGCTGCCCTGCGCGAGATCGAGTCGGCCGGCGAGTTCCGTCTGGGTCATGCCGATGGCCTTGCGGATCTCGGCCAGCGGCATGGACGCGAGGGTCGCCTTGACGCGAGCGTCAACGCGGGCCTGTGCGGCTGGACTCAACTTTCGCTTCAGGTTGTTCCACTTGTGCGCCATGCTTCGACTCCGAGTCAGGTGAGCCCCTCCCGCTCCAGTCCGTCAAGTGCTCCTGATACAGCCGGTCAGCCTCCGGGATGAACCGGTCATAGAACCGCTTGTCACCACCCTTGTTGCCGCCGATCAGGAGGATCGCGCAGCGCCGTGGATCGAACGCGAAGAACGTCCGGTAGGGCTCGCCGTCATGCTGGGTTCGCAGTTCCTTCATGTTGGCAAACCGTGATCCGGCGACGGTGTCAACCTTCGGGCGGCCAAGGCCGGGACCGACGGCTTCGAGGATCCCGACGTCGTGGGCGATCGACTCCCGAACGTCCTCGGGCAGGGTGTTCCACCAGGCCTCGAACTCATCTGTGTATTCGACTTCCCACACCAGATTATTCCATAAAAGTTATATTCGTCAAGGCGCATGATCAGGTTCTGAGGAATTCGCCATTATCGGCCGGACCCGCGCCGGATGGGCCAGATGCGCCCTGATGCCGGACCGTCCCTGACCCATCCGCGGCCGGCTCGTCACGACCCTCCGATACGGTCCACGCCCGGCGGGTCGGACGGAGGCTGCCAGGCGCCGATGCGATCGAGGGCAGCGCGGCCGACCTGCTCGCACGCGTCATCCTCGTACCAGATGGCGCGGTAAGCGATCTGGATCCGCAGGTCATGGGAGAGCGGTCTGGCAAGCGCCTGCTCGTACCACTGCGCTCGCGTCAGGGGCGCTCCAGGCTGGAACGACGGGTCGATGGCACAGATCGCCTGAATGAAGCCATAGGTATCGCGGTCTTCAACGCCCGGCGCCATCGTCCACAGATGCTCGATCGCGCGATGCGCATCAGGGCCCGCCCAGCGAAGCAGGCGGAACGCCAGTGGGCGGAGCTGCGGATCGCGAAGGGCGCGCCGCGGCAGTCGGATGATTGCCTCGATGATCGGCCTGCGCTGCTCCGGGCCCCCGGCGTCAAGCACCGACCATGCCGCCGCGATGGAGAACGCGTCGGCGCCGGCGCCATCGGTCGCGTCGAGTTCGCGGGCGAGACGCCACGCGATGAGGGTGCGCCGCCACGCGCCGTCGGGCGGCGGGGGCGGCCACTGGCCCGGCGGCCACTCGTACAGCCCCCACTCGGCGCAAAGTTCCTCCGCCCGATCGGCGAAGACGGCGCCGAAGATGACGTCCAGAACGGGCGCCGGGATCGCAGCGATCCAGCCGCGCGTCATCCACATCGGCGCCACCCAGCCAGCAGTGACCGCAACCACCAGGGCGACGACCGCCGTGCCCCATCGCCTGCGCGTGCGATGCAGATCCCGGGCCCTTGTTAGCTGGCGGCCGCATTCCGGACAGGTCACCGGTGGGCGCGCCCCGGCCAGGTCGTACCAGCACCGAGGGCAGCGCTGGCGGCGGTTGGCGCGATCCCAGAGCAGCGCCCACAGGGCCACGGCGAGGCTGAGCCCTGCCGTCGAGATCGCCAGTGCCCAGATCCACGCCCGGGCCATGAGGCCAGTGTAACCGGCGGCCACGATCTGCTGGCTGGCGACGGCCGCGGCGGGGGTAGTCCTGCCGCTGGTTGGGGCGGCGCCTGGCGTGACGAAGATACGGCGAAGCGGCACGGTGGCCAGTGATGCCGGAGCGGAGATTGCGGGCCACCGGGGATAGTCTTTGCCCCCGCGCGAGCGGGCGCCGATGTCGCAGAGCCGACATCGGTGGCACGAGACTCTGCCACTTTCGCCACTTTGCCACTCTGCACTTCGGAGGGACCGCCAAATGGAAACCACGCTCATCATCCTCAAGCCGGATGCCGTGCAGCGCGGCCTGATGGGCCGGATCATCAGCCGCTTCGAGGACAAGGGCCTCGAGATCGTCGGCTGCAAACTGATGACCATCAGCCAGGATCTGGCCGCGAAGCACTACGAGGCCCACAAGGGCAAGGGCTTCTACGACGGGCTGGTGCGGTTCATGACCTCATCGCCGGTGCTGGTGCTGGCGGTGCGCGGGCTGGGAGCCATCGGGATCTGCCGCAAGATGATGGGCGCGACCTTCGGTTCCAAGGCTGAGCCGGGGACCATCCGCGGCGACTTCGGCGTCAGCAACAGCTTCAACCTGATCCACGGCTCCGACAGCCCGGAGGCGGCCGAGCGCGAACTGTCGCTGTTCTTCGCCAAGGGCGAAGTGCAGCAGATCAAGCGGGCGATCGAGCCGTGGGTGTACGACACCTCCGGCGGGGCGCCGGAGTAAAGCGAAAAGCGAAAAGCACAAAGCTCACATCGGAGGGGTGGTGGAAAGCCCAGCGCCGAAGCCGGTGATGCAGATGTGGATGGCTGCAATCGGCAGCGGGTACGCCACTCGGGAGGAGTGGCAGGCCTGGGCGGACGGGGTCGTCGTCGCGATGGACAATCCACCCACCTGGGTGCTTGAGCTTTGCGGCCAGCGAGACGCTGACGAGTTGTATAAGACACTTCGAGAGATCGAGGGTCGCAGTAATCTGCCAATACCCTGGGTGGATTCCCACGAACTCTACGTCGGGTATCGGTTCGCCGGGCTTCGCGAGCATCGTTTGACGTTGGAGCAGTTCTGCAACGAAGGATGGTCGCAGCTCGAGATCGACGATACGTTCTCGGATTGGTTCCCTGACGTAATCAACCAATGGTTGGCCGGCGAGCCTGAGTCGAAGACACCGCTGGACGCGTACTTGGAGAGCGGGCGATCGCCCGAGGAACTGATCGCTGCATTCGAAGCGGGCCGTTTTCCCGCCTGGGCGGCCGAAGCGATGGAGCAGTACGCCTACCTCATGTCGCGCGCTGCGCAGGATGTGTGCGATGGCCGCGCGATTCCAAAGTGAGAGCCGACGGCCTCACCCGCCCCGCGCCGGCTCCAGCAACTGATCCGGCGCCTCCAGCAGTTCGATGATCCGCGCCAGCAGCAGCGCTGCGGTTGCGCCATCGACCACGCGGTGATCGCACGCCAGGCTCAGGGGCAGCAGCTTGCCCACCCGGAACCAGCCGTCGCGCACGACCATGCCCTCGCGTCCCCGCCCCACCGCCAGGATCGCCACCTCCGGGTAGTTGATGATCGGCGTGGCGAAGCGGCCGGCGTGGCTGCCGACGTTGCTGATCGTGAAGGGGTGGTGGAACGCCCCCGCGGCATGGTGGGAGGACCTGCTGGCGCAGGATGAGATGACCGTCCGCAGCGCCGACTCGGACGCCGTGCTGTGGTGGCGGAAGCCCGGCCGACGACCGAGTGAGCAAAAATGGGCTTTGCGGAACGCGATCGTTCGGGTAGACTGCGCGCGCGAGGTCGGCATGGGGTTGGCCTCAGCGGCTGGAGCCGCCCGCGCGCTAAGCGCCTCGGGGCGTTCAGCGGGTGGCGGTACGGGAGTTTCGCCATGCGGACGATGTTGCTTGCGCTCATGGGGGGCGGCGTCCTTTCTTGTGCTGCAACGGCGCAGCACGGCCCGGCGCCGACATGGTTCGTGGAGTTCGGTACGCCGGAGGACGACTGGGCGACCGGGGTCGCGCCAGATGGCGCAGGGGGCGTGTTCGTCGCAGGCGATACCGGGGGCGATCTCGGTGGGCCGAGCGCGGGCGCCGACGACGCCTTCATCGCCCGGTACACCGCGCAGGGTGATCGACTCTGGGTCACGCAGCTTGGCACCGTGACGGCAGAGTGGGACGCGATCGTCGCTGCCGATGGGGGCGGTGGCGCGTTCGCGAGCGGGCGGACGTGGGGGAGCTTCCTGGGCATGCCGCGGGTCGATGACACGGACATCTGGCTGGCCCGTTTCGATGCGGCTGGCGGAATGCTCTGGCTCACAGAGTTCGGTACCAAGTGGGATGATGCGAGCCGGGCGCTTGAGCCGGACGGAGCCGGTGGCGTCTTCCTCGCAGGAGGCGCGGAGTCGCCGCTCGCTCCAGCCGGCACGGCTGTTGGGGCGTTCGTCTCCCGTCACGACAGTGGCGGTCGGCAGGTGTGGGCGACGCAGTTTGGCGTCACGGCGGGTGACCTTGCAAACGCGATTTGCGATGATGGTTCTGGCGGTGTATTCGTGGCGGGACAGACCGATGGTGATCTGGTTGGCTCGTCCGCGGGGCGAGCTGACGCCTTCCTTGCCAAGATGGCCGGCAATGGCGAACTGCTTTGGGTTCGCCAGTTCGGGACTGAGCAGATGGATGAGGCCCATGGCGTGGCGAGCGACGGGGCCGGAGGCGCATTCGTCGCCGGGCATACCAGCGGCGATTCTGGCCGCGCCGTCGCAGCGCTTCGAGGATCTGTTCCTCGCGCGATACGACGGCGACGGGGATCAACTCTGGATCATCCAGTTCGGTACGACCGGCTCGGATCGCCTTCTTGCAGCCGCAAGCGATGGCGCTGGTGGGGTGCTCTTGACGGGTCAGACCGGCGGCGCCCTTGGCGGCGCGCCCTCGGGTTGGACCGACGCGTTCCTCGTGCGCTGCAGGCAGGACAGGAACATCGAGTGGATCACGCAGTTCGGCACGCCCGGCGTGCGCGACGTCGGGACCGCGATCGCACTGGATGACGCCGGCGGCATGTTCGTGGCCGGCGGCGCCTTCCCGCGCCACCCGGACGACGGCCAGGCATGGCTCGCCCGCTTCCCGCTTGAAGCCGGGTGCTACGCCGACTGCGATGGCAGCGGGGCGCTGGATCTGCTCGATCTCGTGTGCTTCCAGGGCCTGTTTGCCGCGCGGGCGCCGCGGGCGGACTGCGACCTGTCCGGATCGCTGGACTTCTTCGACTTCCTCTGTTTCCAGAATGGGTTCGTCGCCGGCTGCCGATAGGGTCGTTCGCCGACCTGTGGCGCCGGGTTCCGCCCGGCGCTTCCTGGCGACCTCATCAGACATATCCTCTCCCGTATGGTCGCGCAACTCCCGATTCCCCATGAGCAGGTCGCCGACTTTTGCCGGCGCTGGAAGATCACCGAACTGGCGATCTTCGGCTCAGCGCTGCGCGATGACTTCGGGCCAGGCTCCGATATCGATGTGCTGGTGAGCTTCGCCCCGGATGCCGAGTGGTCCTACTTCGACTGGCCGCAGATGCAGGAGCAGCTCGCCGCCATCTTCGGGCGCCCGATCGACCTGGTCGAGAAGAAGACCCTGCGCAATCCCTTCATCCGCCACCGCGTGCTGACGACCAGGCAGATCGTCTATGCCGCCTGAGTACCGCGACGACGCCGCGTACCTGCACGATATGGCGCGGTATGGGCGCATCGTCCTCGATCTGTGCAAGGGGCGGTCGCGGCCGGATACGGATCTCGTATTTCGGCTCGCGGTCGAACGAGCCCTTCACAACCTCTGCGAAGCCGCCCGAAAGGTCTCACGGGCTTTCGAGGCCGAGCACCCGGAGATCAACTGGAAGGGCATCGTGGCACAGCGGCACGTTCTCGTCCACGAGTATGGTGACCTCGATTACGACAAGATCTGGCGGGTCCTGACGGTCCACGTGCCCCAGCTTGTGATCCAGCTTGAGCCGCTCGTGCCGCCCGCGCCGCCGGACCCGGAGCCCACGGACCCGGCCGTCTGACGCCGTCGGTGGCATCGCGCTTCCGGCCGATGCTCTCGGAACATCGCCCGGAAGGGCGATACCACTGATGCCACGGAAGGCCCCGCGCTTCGCGACCTAACCTTCCGGTCTATGACCCACGCCCACATCGAGCTTGACCTGCCCGACTTCTCCAAGCCCCTCCCCGCCCGGGAGGGGGACCGCCTGATCCAGTTCCGCGAGGCCCTCCGCGAGGCCATGAGCGAGGAGATGCGCCGGGATGACCGCGTCTTCCTGCTGGGCGAGGAGGTCGCCGAGTACAGCGGCGCCTACAAGGTCTCCCAGGGCATGCTGGAGGAGTTCGGGCCCAAGCGGATCATCGACAGCCCGATCAGCGAGAACGGGTTTGCCGGGCTCGGGATCGCCGCGGCCATGTACGGGCTTCGGCCCATCATCGAGTTCATGAGCTGGTCGTTCAGCCTGGTCGCGGCCGACCAGATCCTCAACAACGCCCCGAAGATGCTGTACATGTCCGGCGGGCAGTGGGGGTGCCCGATCGTCTTCCGCGGCAACGACGGGGCCGGCGGCCAGCTCGGCAGCACGCACTCGTGGTGCGTCGAGGGGCTGTACGCCAACGTGCCGGGCATGAAGATCGCGATCCCGAGCAACCCCGCCGACGCCAAGGGGCTGCTGAAGACGGCGATTCGGGATCCCGACCCGGTCTTCTTCCTGGAGTCCGAGCGGATGCTGGGCGACAAGGCCCACGTGCCCGAGCAGGAGTACTACATCCCCTTCGGCAAGGCGGCGAAGCTGCGCGAGGGGGATGACTGCACGCTGATCAGCTTCGGGCGTCCGGTGCACTTCTGCCTGGAGGCGTGCGACACGCTGGCGTCTGACGGGATCGAGTGCGACCTCCTGGACATGCGGACGATCCGGCCGCTGGACATCGACTCGATCATCGAGAGCCTGCAGAAGACGACCCGCGTGGTGGTGGTTGACCAGTCGTGGCCCTTCGCCAGCGTCGCCACCGAGGTGATCACCCAGGTGATCGAGAAGGGCTTCGACTGGCTGGACGCCCCGCCGGTGCGCGTGAACACGGACGATGTGCCGACGCCGTACGCCAAGAACCTGGAGGCGGCGTACCTGCCGAACGCCGAGAAGATCGTGGCGGCGGTGAAGCGGACACTGCGGTGAGCCATGGCGCACGGGTCGGCAAGGACCGTTGATCGAGAGGCCCGGCGGCGGCTAGTCCGCGCCATCCGGGCTCTGGCATCCGGCCTCATCACCAACGACGAGTTCGAAGACCGCGTTCTTGACGATGTTCGCAGTTCCGACCGGGCAATTGATGAGGTCTTCTGCTTCGCATGGTCGCAGTACGATGACATCCGGCCCGCATACCGGCTGGTGGGGCGCGATCGGTTGACCCGCCTTCAGCGGCGGCAGTTTGCCATCTGTGTCTTGTTCCTTCGTTCGGAGCTCCCATTCGAGGCCGAGAGCTTCAAGGCGTTGACCTTGCTCGGACAGCCCATCTTCGCAGGGCTCTTCCGCTGGCTGCCGCGGCGCAAGCGTGCCGCCGGCCGCCGGGTGGAGGAACGCCTTCGCCGGTTGGACGATCGAATCTGGCCGTTCGGGAGGATGGCCGACTACAAGGCGGCCCTCGCGAAACCGCTGTACCTTGCGGGCTGACGCTTCCTACTTGCTGCGATCGCACTGTATAGTTGAGCAGCAGGAACCGGAGGAGCAGAAGAGAGATGTCGATCGTCAGAACATGGCTGAGCATCGTGGTGGTGGGGTGTTCAACCGCCATCGTCTGTGCGCAGGCTGAAGTGCGTCTTGAGTCCGAGAAGTCTGAATTGGCGCCTGGAGAATCGACGGTTGTCCGAATGTATGCTGCTTTTCCACCGGCCGAGTTCGCCTTCGCTGGAATCGTCACGGACCTGCTGTCATCGACAGGCTCGTCCGGGTGGAGTGACTTTGGGATTCCCGCAGCGCTCCGTGCTCCCGGCTCCTCCGATGGAACGCCGACCGCGATGGGGATCGAACAGATTATCGCTGGGCAGATCTATTTTCCCCCAGCGGGGCCTTGGCCGGACTTGAGCAACCCCATGCTCTTTTGGGAGGGCACGTATACCGCGCCGCGTGATGTGAGCGTGCCCTTTGATCTAAGCTTGGCTACACAAACCACTCGGTTCGACACCTACTTCTCCATGCACGAGTTCGGCACTCGCTCACACATCGTGGGATTGATCGAGGGCGAGGGCACGATCCGTGTCGTGCCGGCGCCGGCATCGCTTGCCCTTGTGGTGATGGGCGGCGCTACGGTGAGTCGCCGCCGGCGGTAATGGGTCACCAACAAGCGCCTGCTCGGAGGTCCGATTTCGCGGCTGCACTTGCACGGCCGTTCCATCTCGCCGGTCAAGTGAGCGAGTCGTCCGTGGCTGCCGAACGCGCATAACATCCTCGGGACGGCGCCCCGGACGCCGCGTTAGGAGAACGGCATCGTGAGCGGCTCTTCGAAAAATGCTCTCTTATCCCGGATCACGGTCGACCCGGCCGTCTGCGGCGGTCGCCCCTGCATTCGCGGTCTGCGCATGCGCGTCAGCGACGTTCTCGATCTTCTCGCATCGGGCGTTACACCCGACGAGATTCTCTCAGACTACCCCTACCTGGAGCGTGAGGACATCTCCGCGGCTCTGGTGTACGCGGCACGGTCGCTCGATCACCCGGTTCTGCTCGCCTCGTGAGCGCAATGGGGCCGGTCTGGATCGACATGCAGTTGCCGCCCGGCCTGGCGCAATGGCTCGTGGACCGCATGGGCGTCACGGCCGAACACTTCCAAGCTCTGGGCCACGATCGCACGCCCGATGAAGCGGCCTTCGCTGCCGCACGCGCGGCGGACGCCGTGATCCTGACGAAAGACTCGGATTTTGCCAGGCTCGTGCAGCGGTACGGCGCCCCGCCTCGGATCCTCTGGCTCCGATGCGGCAATACCTCTACTCGGGCGCTGTGCGACCTGCTCGAGCGCGTCGCGCCCCAGGCCTTCGCCCTGCTGGAGGCTGGCGAACCGCTGGTTGAGATCGCTGAATCACCATCGACCTGACCGACGGGCATAGCGGCCCAGCTACCATCTCCCCGCTTTCGGAGCGTCTCCCATGCCCATCGAAGTCACCATGCCGCGCCTCTCCGACACCATGGAGCAGGGCACGGTCGTCAAGTGGAACGTCAAGCCCGGCGACAGCGTCTCGCCCGGAGATGTCATCGCCGACATCGAGACCGACAAGGCCACCATGGAGCTGGAGGCCTTCGACGAGGGCTCCATCGCTCGCCTTGTCGCCGATGAGGGCCAGACCGTCGCAGTCGGCTCGGTGATCGCCATCATCGCCGAGGAGGGGGAAGACGCCGAGGCGGCCGCCGCGGCGGGGGAGCGGCGGACCGGGGGCGAGCGGCGCCAGCAGCGGGACGCCGAGGCGTCGGCAGACCGGGAAGACGCCGGCAGCGCGGTGGCGACCGCTGCGCCGACCGGCAACGGGGCCGCGCCGCCGGCGCCGGCCCGGGGCGACGGAGGGCGCATCTTCGCGTCCCCGCTGGCGAGGAAGCTGGCCGAGGAACGCGGCGTCGATCTCGGCGCCTTGGAGGGGTCCGGCCCCGGCGGGCGCATCGTCCGCAAGGATGTCGAGACCGCCGCGGCGGGAGGCCCGCCCGCCCAGGAGAAGGCGCCGGGACGGGCCCCGAGCCACCCGATGGCCGCGGCCACCGTTCCCCAGCCGATCATCGAGCAGCCGACGCTGGAGGAGAAGACCGTCCAGCTCTCCAACATGCGGGCCACGATCGCCCGCCGGCTGGTCGAGTCCAAGACCACCATCCCGCACTATCAGGTGACGGTCGAGGTCGATATGGACGCACTGCTGGACCTGCGCCAGCGGCTGAACACGCAGCTGGAATCCCAGGGCGTGAAGCTGAGCGTCAACGACTTCCTGGTGCGGGCCTGCGCCGTGGCGATGCGCGAGCATCCGTTCGTGAACGCCTCGTGGGGCGAGTCCGGCGGGCAGGCGGCGATCCACATCCACGGCGACGTCAACATCGGCGTGGCCATCGCCCTGCCGGCCGAGCGCGGCGGGGGGCTCGTGGTCGCCACGCTGCGCCAGGCCGACCGCATGGGTCTTCGGATGATCAGCTCCGAGACGCGCCGGCTGGCTACCAAGGCGAGGGAGAAGGGCCTGACGCTGGAGGAGATGGAGGGCTCGACGTTCACCATCAGCAACCTCGGCATGTACGGCGTCGAGCACTTCACCGCCATCATCAATCCCCCCAACGCCTGCATCCTGGCGGTCGGGGCGGCCATCGAGAAGCCCGTGGTACGCGACGGGGAGATCGTCATTGCCCACCGGATGGCGATGACGATGTCCAGCGACCACCGGATCGTCGATGGGGCGATGGCGGCCCAGTACCTGGCGACCCTGCGCACCCTGCTGGAGAATCCGGCCACGCTGCTGGTGTGAGATGACAAAGGGGGGATTCGGCGTAGCTTGACAGGGGACGGCTGATATAGTCATCCGACAGGAGGCGATGAATGCCCGGCCCCCAACCATACCAGGCCGTCTGGGAGGCCCTCAGCAAGGAGCCCGGAATCGGGCTGACCATCATCGGGCTCGACGGGAAGATCCTGTACACCAACGAGGAGGCGGCCCGCCTGTACAGCCATCAGGACGCCGCCTCGGTCGTCGGGCGCGCGCTCGATGAGATCGTCCCGGCGGAGGTGGCCCAGCAGACGCTGGAGCGCGGCGCCCGGTGCATTCACGAGCGCCGATCGTTCAGTTCCCGGATCGTCTGGGGTGGCCGACAGATTATCAACAGCTACCACCCCATCAAGACCGACGATGAAGCTGATCCAGACCACTTCTTCATCATCAGCCGGCTGTGCAGCGGGGTGCAGGCCGCACAGACCGACCTCGTCTCCGAGTACATCGACCTTGGCGAGCTCTCGGGGCTGACGACGCGCGAATTGGAGGTCCTGGCGCTCATTGGACAGGGGTTGCGCATCGCGGAGATCGCCAAGATCCTGCACCGATCCGAGCGCACCATCGAGAAGCACCGCGAGTCGATCGGGCGCAAGCTGCACCAGAGCGACCGGGTGCAACTGGCCCTGCTGGCGGCCAGGGCCGGCCTGCGGGTGGAGGACGCGAAGTTAAAGAGAATTCAGTCGGAATCTGAATGATCCGGCTACCAAAAGTGGTAAACCTCGGCTAATATTTACGCCGTTCCCCCCATGGACAATGGGGGGGCCCGGACGGACACTTACGCGGTCTTCGGATCACGATCTCATTCCCCCTATGCCCGGCCTGCCCATCCTCTGGGTGGGCCGGGTTTTTTTCCTGGCCCCACGATTCGCCCCGGCGCTTGACTGATTATGCAACGCCGTGCATAATCATGCGGATGCCCAAGCGAGCCCGCCACGAACTGATCCGGACCATCCTCCGCGAGGAGCAGGTCGCCAGCCAGGAGCGCCTGCGCCAGGCCTTGGCGCAGCGCGGCGTCGAGGTCGTCCAGGCCACCCTGTCACGCGATCTGCGGGAGCTGGGCGTGGTCAAGGGTCCGCGCGGGTACACCGTGGCCGGGGACGCCCCGCGCCAGCAGCCGGGGGCCTTGGAGCGGGCCATTCGCGACTATCTCGTCTCGGCGACCACGGCGGGCAACTTCGTGGTGCTCCGGACCGGACCAGGCCGGGCTCAGCCGGTGGCGCTGGAGATCGACCTGTCGCCTCCCCCCGGGGTGCTCGGGACCGTCGCCGGCGACGCCACGATCTTCGTGGCCACCGAGAGCGACGCGGCCAGCGCCCGGCTGGCGGCCCGGTTCTCCGAGCAGGCCCAACTGACATCACGGCGCACCGCCTGAAGGGTCCCTGATGAGCGCAGCGCGCATTGCCATTGTCGGGGCGGGTGGGTATTCGGGCGAGCAACTCGTGGGGCTGCTGCTTCGTCACCCCGAGGCGCGCATCGTGGGGCTCTTCGGGTCCGGCCGGGATCCGGCCCGCACGCGGCTGGAGCAGATCGCGCCGCGCCTCGCCGGCGCCGCCCTGCCGGGGATCGAGCCCGCCAGCCCCGAGGCGATCGCTGCGACGCGTCCCGACGCTGTGTTCCTGTGTACGCCGCACGAGGCCAGTGCGCGTCTGGCGCCGCAACTGCTGGCCCTGGACCTGGTCACGCTCGATCTCTCGGGCGCCTTCCGCCTCTCGCCGGAGCAGACGCCCTCGGTGTACGGCTTTGCCCACGAGGATCCCGCCGGCGCGGCGGGCGCGGTCTATGGCCTCCCGGAGCGCAACCGCGACAGGCTCGCCGGCGCCAGCCTGATCGCGGTCCCCGGGTGCTATCCGACCGCCTCGGTCCTGGCGCTGGCGCCGCTGGCGCCGGCGCTGCGAGCCGGCGCCACCGCCATCGTGGACGCCGTCAGCGGCGTGAGCGGGGCCGGGCGCGGCGCCGCCGAACGCACCAGCTTCTGTGAGGTCTCGCTGGCGCCCTACGGCGTGCTCAGCCACCGCCACCAGCCGGAGATTGCCCGCCACGCGGGCGTCGATGTCCTCTTTACCCCGCACCTCGGGCCGTTCGACCGCGGCATTCTCGCGACGATCCACATCGAGCTGGCTGAGGGCTGGGACGCCGGGCGCGTGGGCGAGGCGTACTCGGACGCGTATGAGTCGGAGCGGTTCGTGCGCCTGCTGGCGCCGGGCGTCTGGCCGAGCGTCGCCGCGGTTCGTGACACCAACTGCTGCGACATCGCGTGGGCCGTCGACGAGCAGCGCCGGCGTGCGATCGTCTTCAGCGCCATCGACAATCTCATCAAGGGCGCTGCCGGGCAGGCCGTGCAGTGCATGAACATCCGCCTCGGCTTCCCCGAGGCGACAGGGCTGGACCATCGCGCCGCATGACCATGAGCCATCTCCAACCCGTGGTGGTCAAAGTCGGCGGCAAGGCGATCGACGACGCCCGCTCCCTGCGCGCCCTGGCTGCGTCGCTGGCGCGGGCGGCGGCGTCGGCGCCGATCATCGTGGTGCACGGCGGGGGTGTGGCTGTCGACCGTCGCCTGGCCGGCCGGGAAATCCGGCGGGTCGCGGGGCTGCGGGTTACGCCGCCCGATCAGATCGACATCATCGCCGACGTCCTCGGGCGCGAGGTCAACGGGGCGCTGGTGGAGGCGATCAACCGGGCGGGACGCCCGGCCGTCGGGCTGACGCTGGACAAGGCGATGGCTACGGCCCGGGTCCTGCGCGGGCCCGCCGGAGAAGACCTTGGGCGCGTCGGCGAACTGACCGGCGGCGATCCCGGCGCCCTGCGGGCCCTGCTGGCTGAGGGCGTGACGCCGGTGGTCGCCTGCATCGGGCGCGACGCCGATGGCCCGCTGAACATCAACGCCGACACTGCCGCGGCGGGCGTGGCCCGCTTCACCGGCGCCGTGCTGGTGGTGCTGCTCACCGACGCGCCGGGCGTGCTCGACGGGCAGGGCGCCGTCATCGGACGCCTCGACAGCGTGGCGATCGATGAACTGATCGCCGGCGGCGTCATTCACGGCGGCATGATCCCGAAGGTGCGCGCCGCCATGGATGTCGCCCGGAGTTCGGGGGCCCCGGCGCTGATCGCATCGTGGGCGGACCCCGATGCGCTCGCCCTTGCGCTGGAGGGCGGCGGCGCCGGCACGAGAGTCTGCGCCGCACCCGGCCCGGAGCGGCGCCGAGCCAGCGGGGTCGCTCCCGCCCCCGCCTAGCCGCCTTGTTACCCCCTGTCAGTCGCCGCTTCCGCAATGGAGATTCCCGTGTCCGCACTCGTCGAAGCCAAGCCCGCCGTCACCACCGACCTGCTGTCCATCGCCGACCTGAGCTGCGCGCAGATCCGCCAGTTGTTCGAGGCGACCGCGGCCCACAAGCGCGAGCCCGGCCGGCTGGCGGGGGCGCTGGCGGGCAAGTCGATCGTGCTGCTGTTCGAGAAGCCGTCGCTGCGGACGCGCATCACCTTCGAACTCGGCATCGCCAAACTCGGCGGCTACGCCCTGTACTACGACCAGTCGAAGGAACGCATCGGCGAGCGCGAGTCGATCCGTGACTATGCCAGGAACCTGGAGCGGTGGGTCGACGCGGTGGTGGCGCGGGTGTTCACGCACGCCACGCTGGAAGGGCTGGCCGAGCACGGCTCGATGCCCGTGATCAACGCCCTGAGCGACCTGGAGCACCCGTGCCAGGCGCTGGCGGACCTCTTCACACTGCAGGAGCGGCTGGGCTCGCTGGAGGGCGCCAAACTGGCCTACGTCGGAGACGGCAACAACGTGTGCCACTCCCTGCTGCTGGCGTGCGCCCTGCTCGGGGTGGACATGGTGGTGGCGACACCCAAGGGATTCGAGCCGCAGTTCGAGATCGTGCGCAAGGCGCTGGCCCAGTGCAAGAGCAGCGGCGCCACGATCACCCTGACCAATGATCCGGAGGCGATCGCCGGCGCCAGCGCCGTCTACACCGACAAGTGGGTGTCGATGGGCCAGGCGGACCAGACGACCTGGCGCGGCGAGCGCTTCTACGGCTTCCAGGTCAACGAGGACCTGATGGCCATCGCGGGCAAGCAGGCCTTGTTCATGCACTGCCTGCCCGCGGGGCGCGGCAAGGAAGTGACCGACGCGATCATCGACAGTCCCGCGTCGATCGTGTACGACCAGGCCGAGAACCGCCTGCACGTGCAGAACGCGCTGCTGGCGGGGATGGTGGGGGGGTAAGCAGAAATCGAAAAGCGAAGAGCGAAAAGCGAACATCAGGAAAGACCGCAGCGGAGGGACGGATGGCGCGACTATCTGATGAGCTTCTTGAGCGGAGCGAGTCGTTTTCCGACAGGATGCTGGATGTGGCCGATGCGTTGGAGCAGCGACATGTTTCCCGGCGCATTCTCGACCAGATCTCTGCCTGCGGCACGTCCGTCGGCGCGAACGCGTACGAGGGAGATGAGGCCATGACGCGCAAGGACTTCGTGAAATCGCTTGGAGTCGTTGTCAAGGAACTGGCCGAGTCACGATTCTGGCTCCGTCTTGCGGGAAGGAGAGAGTGGATCTCCGCCGACCGTCTTGCTCCTCTGATCGATGAATCCATGGAACTGCGTCGTATCTTCGGAACGATGATCGTCCGCACCAGGGCCGCGCCGGATCGTCAACACCCCTCCGGCTGATCGAGAGCGTCGCCACTGCACATGTTCGCTTTTCGCTTTTCGCTTTTCGCTTTCTCACGAGAAACACACGATGCCTCACTCACTCACAAAAGTCGTCCTCGCCTACTCCGGCGGGCTGGATACCTCAGCGATCGTTCCGTGGCTCATCGAAACCTACGGCTGCGAGGTGCACGCATGGGTCGGCGATGTCGGCCAGGGCGAATCCGAACTCGCCGGCGTGGAAGAGAAGGCCCTCGCCAGCGGCGCCGCCAGTTGCGTCGTGGAGGACCTGCGCCGCCAGTTCATCGAGGAGTACGTCTTCGGCACGCTCATCACCGGGGCGGTGTACGAGGGCGCCTACCTGCTGGGCACCTCCATGGCCCGGCCGATCCTGGGGCGCGGCCAGGCGCTGCACGCCCTGAAGATCGGCGCCGACGGGCTGGCCCACGGCTGCACCGGCAAGGGCAACGACCAGGTGCGCTTCGAGGCGGCCTACGCCGCGACGGCGCCCGATCTGCCCGTGATCGCGCCGTGGCGCCAGTGGGATCTGCGATCCCGCGAGGATGTGCTCGAGTACATCGAGTCCCGCGGCGTGCCGTGCTCGGCCAGCCGGCAGAAGCTGTACAGCCGCGACCGCAACCTCTGGCACATCTCGCACGAGGGCGGGCTGATCGAGGATCCGTGGAACGAGCCGCCGGAGGACGCGTGGATGCTCACGCGCCCGATCAGCGACACGCCGGATGAGCCGAGGGACGTCGAGATCGAGTTCAAGCGGGGCCGACCCGTGGCGCTCGACGGCCTCACGCTGCCGGGCCACGAACTGGTGGCGGCGCTCAACGACATCGCCGGCATGCACGGCGTCGGGCGCGTGGACATCGTGGAGAACCGCGTGGTCGGCATGAAGTCGCGCGGTCTGTACGAGACGCCGGGCGGCACGGTCATCGTCGCGGCCCTGCGGGCCCTGGAGCAACTCGTACTCGATCACGAGACGCTGGCGCTGCGCGAGTCGCTGGGCCTGAAGTTCGCCGACCTCGTCTACGGCGGCAAGTGGTTCGTGCCGGTGCGGGCCGCGATCAGCGCCGCCTGCGAGCACATCGCCCAGCGCCTGGAGGGCACGATCGTGGTCCGCCTGCACAAGGGCCACGCCACGGCGATCAAGCGGGCCAGCCCCAACAGCATCTATTCCGAGGAGCACGCGACCTTCGGCGCCGACAACGTCTACCACCAGGGCGACGCCGCCGGCTTCATCCGCCTCTACACGCTGCCGGAGCGCATCGCCGGCCTGCGGGCCCGCGACCCGCACGCCCTCAGCGGGAGTCACGCTTGACCGAGCGGCAGGCGCCAGACCAGGCCACGGGCATGTGGGGCGGACGCTTCGCCAGCGGGCCGGCGGAGCTGTTCCGCCAGCTCAATGACTCGCTGGCGTTCGACCGGCGCCTGCTGGCCCAGGATCTTCAGGGATCCGCGGCATGGGCCCGCGCCCTGGGCGCGGCGGGCGTGCTGAATCCGGAGGAGACCGAACGACTCGGGCGCGCCCTCGAGCAGATCGGCGCCGAGGCCGCCGGCGGCCACCGCCTGCCGCAGATCGGCGAGGCGGAGGATGTGCACACCTGGGTCGAGCAGCGACTGATCGAATTCACCGGGCCCCTGGGCAAGAAGCTGCACACCGGTCGCAGCCGCAACGATCAGGTCGCCACCGACCTGCGGCTCTGGCTGCGCGAGGCCATCGATGATCGGATCGCCGACATTCGCGGCGCGCAGCGGTCGCTGGCCGCTCTTGCGCAGCGCGAGGCGGAGACGGTGTTTCCGGGTTACACGCACCTCCAGCGGGCCCAGCCGATCACGCTGGGGCACTGGGCCCTGGCCTACGCCGAGATGCTCGATCGCGACCAGGCCCGTTTCGCCGACGCCCGGCGGCGTGTCAACGTGTGTCCGCTGGGCGCTGCGGCGCTGGCGGGGACGACGGTCCCGGTCGATCGCCACGCCCTCGCCCGTGATCTGGGCTTCGACGGTCCCAGCGCCAACAGCCTCGACGCCATCGCTGACCGGGACTTCGTGCTCGAACCGCTGCTGGCCGCGGCCACCTGCGCGATGCACCTGTCCCGCCTGGCGGAGGATGTGATCCTGTACAGTTCGGGTGAATTCGGCTTCTTCGAGCTGCCCGATGGCGTGGCAAGCGGCTCATCGCTGATGCCGCAGAAGAAGAACCCCGATGGCGCCGAGCTGATCCGGGCCAAGGCGGGGCGAATCCTCGGCAGCGCAGTTTCGCTGATGACGGTGTGCAAGGGCCTCCCGCTTGCCTACAACAAGGACCTTCAGGAGGACAAGGAGGCCATCTTCGACGCCATGGACACGCTGGCGGTGTGTCTGCGGCTGATCCCGCTCATGTTCGACGAGATCCGCGTTCATCACGAGGCGTGCAGCGCCGCCGCCGCCGGGGGCTACTCCAACGCCACGGAGCTGGCCGACTACCTGGTCGGGCGCGGCGTCACGTTCCGCGACGCTCATGAAATCGCCGGGCGGCTGGTGCGTCTGGCTCTCGAGCGCGGCTGCCCGCTCGACGGGCTTTCCGTTGACGACATGCGCTCGATCGCGCCGATGATCGAGTCCGATGTGCACGAGGCGATCACGCTGGAAGCCTGTCTTGCCCGGCGCGATGTCTTCGGCGGCACGGCGCCCCGCCGCGTGCGACAGGCCAGCGCGGCGATGATGCAGCGCATCGAAGGGGGTGGCCTGTGACACCGGCCAGCGCCGCATCGCGGGCCCCAAAGGCGACATCTGTCCCGGCACGGGATACCCCGTCGCCTGCGGTGATCACGCACGCCGGCCCCGAGCACATCGCGGGGATCTGCGCCGTCGTCAACGCCTGCGCGCTGGAGGGCACGACGCTCCCGATCACGGCCGACGAGGTCGCCCTCGGCCTCGGCCAGTTCGTGGTGGCCGAGCGTGATGGTCAGATCCTCTCCTGCGGCGCCCTGGTGGTGTTCAGCCCGGCGATGGCGGAGGTGCGCTCCATCGCCGTCAGCCCGGCGGCCCGCGGCACGGGCCTCGGCGCCGCGGTGGTGCGCCGGCTGATTGATGAGGCCAACAGCCTGGAACTGGATCAGCTCGTGCTGCTGACCAAGGTGCCGGACTTCTTCGGCCGCCTCGGCTTCATCAGCGCGTCGCCGGAGGACCTGCCGGAGGAGTACCTGACCATACAGATTCACGCCCGCGGACGCACGCTCAACGGGCGGACCGCGATGCGCATGCACCTGATGTAGTGGCCGGACCTCCCCTGAATCAGGGGCGATGAGGCGCCGAGGCGCCGCCGCTGGGACTGCCTAATCAGCGCGTCTTGCCCAACTTCCGCCTACCGCCCCGCGTTCGCACGATCATTCAAACAAAACCCGAGATGTGTAAGTCATTTTTTATAAACAACTTACGAGCAATGCCATGAACGCTTCCATCAATACGTCTGCGCCGCAACCGCCTGAAAATCAAGCACTTATGATGCTCTGAGGCATGGTTGTGAACAACGTACAAAATCGGTTGCACGCCAGAAACCCGCCCAGTATGCTCATCGCGGAAAGTACTGCGGCAGGCGTGTGCCGCACCGAGAGACTTGTGGGGAAGTTGAGGTAAGGGGAAGGAAATGAAGAAGTCGGCATCGATGGTGTTAGCCTGCGCGTGGATGATCGGATGCACTACCGCGCACGCGGACGAGATCGCAATAACTTCCGGTGTGGGCACGCCGGGCGGCAGTTGGACACTCTCTGCCTTGTTGAACACTGGCAACGTCGGTGGTCCGGGCGTGGACCTCATCGGCTTCAGGGTCATCGCTGGTGATCCCTTCGAGGACATTCCGGCGCTGGATCCAGATGCCGGCAGTGGCTGGGCCCAGGTTTATACCAACGGCGGTCCTACGCCAGATATAGCCGCCATTGCGACGACAACCGCGCCTGGTGCGGCTTTCTCAATTGATGTGAACTTCAGCGGCACCATGAGTGATCCGCTGTCATTCGAGATTGCTGGGTTCGACGGAGACAGCTTGTTGGAGATTGAGTCCTACGACTGGGACGGAACCGGGCTGTTCTTCAGAGGGTCGGCATCGAGGGTCGGCTGGGCACCCACCAGGAGTGACTTCACAGTCATCCCGCTTCCACCTGCCGCGTGGGCCGGGCTCGCTGGGCTCGGCCTGGTCGCCGGCGTGCGTCGCCTGCGTCGCCCGAACTGATTGCAGGACAAGCTCCTCTTGACGCACAACGCGCCCCGGCCCAGGCCGGGGCGTTCTTGCTAACAACGACGCAGACGACAAAGTAAGAAGACCACCCAGTTCCGGCCGGCCCCTGAATAGCCTTCGCCGTGCACATTGCCCGGACGCGAGCGGAGCTTCATGAAGCGTATGGCGCCCTTGGCTCATCGCGCCCCGTCCTCGTCCCCACGATGGGCGGGCTCCACGCCGGGCACGAGGCGCTGATCCGCCAGGGCGCCGCCGAGGCGGCCCGGCGCGGCACGATCTGCCTCGCCACCGTCTTCGTGAACCCGACCCAGTTCGATGTCCGCACCGACTTCGAGCGCTATCCGCGCGACCTGGAGGCGGACGCCCAGGTCGCCGCCGCGGCCGGCGCCGCCATCCTCTACGCGCCGGCGGTCGAGGAGGTCTATCCCGGCGGCCCGCCTCCGCCGCCGTCCGACCTGCCGGATCAGGCCCGGCACAAGGGCCTGGAGGACGCCTTCCGCCCCGGCCATTTCGTGGGCGTCGTGCAGGTCCTCGGCCGGCTCTATGAACTCATCGAGCCGTCCGCCGCCATCTACGGCGAGAAGGACTGGCAGCAGCTTCAGGTGGCCTGGGCCATGGCCCGCCTCCGGCGGCTGCCCATCGACATCCTCGCCGGCCCGACGGTCCGGGGCGCCGACGGGCTGGCTCTCAGCAGTCGCAACCGCTTCCTCTCGGCGGAAGGGCGGCGCCAGGCGCTCGCCATTCCCGAGGCGCTCCGCCGCGCCGGGGCCCGGCGGACGCCCGCGGAGGCCGAGCAGGCCATGGCCGCCCACCTCAGCGCCGCCGGTCTCGCCCCCAACTACGCCACCGTCCGCCACGCCGAGACGCTGCTCCCGCTGGCCAGCGCCGCCGACGGCCCCGGGCGGGCCCTGATCGCCTGCCCAGTCGGCGAGGGCGCCGAGGCGGTTCGTCTGCTCGACAACATGCCGTGGCCGCTGCCTGGCGGCGCGGCGGTGTCGCCGGAGGCCTAACTTTCACAATGACCGACGCCGCTCCCGCCGCCGCAACCCTGCTCAAGACCCCCCTGCACCAGTTCCACCTCGACCACGGGGCCCGCATGGTCGAGTACGCCGGGTGGGAGATGCCGATCAGCTACGGCAGCTCCATCCAGGCCGAGCACCAGCAGGTCCGCACCAGCGGCGGCCTCTTCGACGTCTCGCACATGGGGCGGGTGGCGATCACCGGCCGTCACGCCCGCCGACTGCTGGAGCGCCTGTGCACCCGGCGCATCAGCGACATGCAGCCCGGCCAGTGCCGCTACTCGCTGGTCGGCAACGACCGCGGCGGCGTGCGCGACGATGTGCTGGTCTACCGCAAGGAAGCCGATGACTTTCTCGTCGTCGTCAACGCGTCCAACCGGCTCAAGCTGCTGGAGCACTTCGAGCAGGTGCGCGCCGCCGCCAATTGGACCGCGAAGATCGACGATCAGACCGAGAAGACGGCGATGGTCGCGATCCAGGGCCCGAAGGTCATGGACCTGATCTCGCGCGTCAGCAGCGAGATCCCGACGCTGAAGCGGTACCGCTTCACGACCAAGAACCTGCTCGTGATGAAGCTGATCGTCAGCCGCACCGGTTCCACCGGGGAAGATGGCGTCGAGGTGATCCTCCCGGCCGGCGCCGTCGCCATGGCGCTGAAGCTGCTGCTCAAGGACATCGACGCTGACACGTCCGACGCCCCGGTCAGGCCCGCGGGGCTTGGCGCGCGCGACACGCTGCGCCTGGAGGCGGGCATGCCGCTGTACGGGCACGAGCTCGGCGAGGAGATCTGCGCCCTGTCGTGCGGCGTGGACTTCGCCATCAGCATGGACAAGGACGGCGACGACAACGGCGAAGCGTTCATCGGTCTGGAGGCCCTGCGCAGGATCCAGGCCGAGGGCGGCCCGCAGCAGAAGATCGTCGGGCTGAACGTCGACGGCCGGCGGACGGCCCGCCAGGGGATGCCGGTGCGGGCCGGCGGCGCCGAGATCGGCGTGATCACCAGCGGCTGTGCCAGCCCGACGCTGGGCCGCTCGATCGCGATGGCCCTGGTCGATGTCGATCGCGCCGGCGAGGGCGCCGCGCTGGAGATCGACGCCGGCCGGGCCACGATGGCGGCGCAGGTCACGCCGCTGCCGTTCTACAAGGCGCCGAAGAAGTAGGGCGGTCAACTCGCGTGCAGGCGCCGGCCCCAGGCGTAGGTCGCCATGAAGGCCAGGTTCAGCAGCAGCACCGCGACGATCGCCCCGCCGATCATCGCCGCCGAACCGTCGACCTTCCAGAGCGTCCAGACGAACTGGCCGAGGCACAGCGCCGAGACGATCTGCAGCGTCCTCGTTTTCGACAGGTACTGCATGGCCAGCGCGCCCAGCGGGGCGCCGATGAGCACCACCGGGGCCGCGGCGAGCCACTTGTGGATCACATCCAGCTCGATCGCGCCGAGCGCAGCGCTGCTGACCGAACCCACAAGCGAGCAGTAGGCCATGGCAATCACGCTGGTGGCAATCGCGATCCGCAGGTCGCAGCGGTACAGCAGCACCAGCACAGTGTACAGGATCATGTCGATGCCTACGCCCGTCAGGGCGGTCGTCACGCCGCCGATGAAGCCGATGGCGACGCCGCAGGCCCAGTCGAAACGGACCGGCAGATCCGGCAGCGTGTGGCTGGCGAGCAGTTCGCGCAGCTTCACCAGCGTCATCATGCCGAAGCCGGCCCAGATGGTCGCGAAGGTGAGCTTCACCAGCGGCGCCGGGGCGATCGGGACCAGCAGCCACAGCGCAAGGGGAATGACGACGGTCGCGGTCCCCGCCGAGACCATCAGCAGCCGCCACGCGATGATGCGCCGGGCGCACAGCAGGAAGATCGAGGCGCTGGACATCCCGACCGACTGGATGAGGAAGCTGAAGTTCCGCCCGATCGAGACGTCCTCGCCGTACAGCAGCACGATGATCGGGAAGCCGACGGTCCCGCCTCCCATGGGCGTCGAGCCCGCGATGTACGAGCCGAAGAGCATCGCCAGGGCGATCGGCCACTGCGCCAGCGCAGCGCTCCACAGGCCGAGCGCCGCAACCGCGGTCAGCCAGGCGATGTCGAACCACAGCACCCAGTAGATGAATGGCGCAAAGCTCGCCAGACGGGCGCGCACGGCAGAGGAGAGCAGCGGCGTCTGTCCGTGGGGGCGCATCGGCGGCGGGTACCGCGCCTCAGGCCCGGCGCACGGGCACGTCCTTCCAGCCTTCCTCGCAGTGGCGGACGATCGCGCCGGTCAGCGCGTAGATGACCTGCTCGGCGATGTTGGTCGCGTGATCGGCCATCACCTCGCAGTCGTGGGCCGCCTCGTGCAGATGGAAGGCGAACTCCACGGGGAAGCCGCCCGTCGCGATCTGCTTGTCGGCCTCCCGCAGCAGGGCCCCGGTGAACTGCTCGACGGTGTCCTCGCTCTGCAGCACCAGGCGGGCCAGGTCGGCGTCATCGCGGGCCAGCGCGGCGGTGGCGTCGCGCACGATCCCGATCACGCTGTTGGTCATCACCCGCAGCGTGGGCGGGAAGGGCGCCCCGATCCGCCGGAAGACCTCCACGTGCGTGGCGATCCGCTGGGCGGCATCCGCGATACGCTCCAGTTCGTTGTTGACCTTCACGATCGTGAGCAGCGACCGGACATCGGCCTCATCCAGTGAGGCGCCCGACCGGCTGGCCGCCGTCAGCAGCGCAACGCAGGCGCACTCGATCTCGACATCGACGCGGTCGACTTCGTCATCACGGGCCGCGACGGTGGCGGCGGCGTCGGCGTCGAGGTCGTACAGGGCCTCGAAGCTGTCCTCGATCATCTCGCCGACCCGGGTCCCCTGATCGACCAGGCGGTCCTTCAGGTTCTCCAGGCGGCTCAGGAAGTCATCCACAGTCATGCCCTGTCTCCAGCGTCAGGTCGCCCCGTCGCCCTGACACATACCTATTCGGATGCTCGGACCTCTGCGGTTTCACGAAGCCGCCAGGCCCGTCGCTATCATCCGGCGCCATCGGCTGCGGGGCAAAGGAATCGCCATGGACTTCACGATCGAGACCGTTTTCGCCCGCCAGATCCTCGATTCACGCGGGATGCCGACGCTGGAGGCCGAGGTCGGCCTCGCCTGCGGGGTTCTCGGGCGGGCCGCCGTCCCCTCCGGGGCGTCCACCGGGGAGAACGAGGCCGTCGAGCTGCGCGACGGCGGCGCCCCCTTCGGCGGCAAGGGCGTCGGAAAGGCCGTCGGCAACGTCAACGACACGATCGCCCCGGAGATCGAGGGGCTGGACGCCCGCGAGCAGGAGGGCGTCGATCGGGTCCTCATCGACCTGGATGGGACCCCCAACAAGGCCAAGCTGGGCGCCAACGCCATCCTGGCGGTCTCGCTGGCGGTCGCCAGGGCGGCCGCGGAGGCGTCCGGGCTGCCGCTGTACCGTTACGTCGGCGGCAGCGGGGCCCGGACCCTGCCCGTGCCCATGCTCAACGTCATCAACGGGGGCAAGCACGCCGACAACAACCTGGATTTTCAGGAGTTCATGATCCAGCCGTGGGGCTTCGACGACTTCCGGGAGGCCCTGCGGGCCGGCGTCGAGATTTACCACAGCCTCCGCAAACTGCTGCACGAGCAGGGCCTGTCCACGGCGGTCGGGGACGAGGGCGGCTTCGCCCCCGATCTCAAGAGCGCCGAGGACGCCCTGAAGCTGCTGGAAGAGGCCACCGGCCGCGCCGGCTACCGCTGGGGCGAGCAGATCTTCGTGGCCCTCGACCCCGCCACCAGCGAGCTGGCCAGCGCCGCCGCCGAGATCGGCAAGCAGGGCTACCGCTTCTTCA
The DNA here is from genome assembly GCA_043101635.1 of Phycisphaerales bacterium JB039. GTDB lineage: Bacteria > Planctomycetota > Phycisphaerae > Phycisphaerales > UBA1924 > CAYMJK01. The sequence continues at coordinate 25,243 of JBICIE010000011.1, forward strand.
AGAGCGATCCGGATCGCGTGGCCAACTCCGAGGAGATGGTCGATCTGTGGGACCAGTGGCGGCGCAAGTACCCGATCCGCTCGATCGAGGATGGTCTGGCCGAGAACGACTGGGACGGCTGGCGTCTGCTGACCGAGCGGCTGGGAGGGGAACTGCAACTGGTCGGAGATGACCTGTTCGTGACCAACCCGAAGTTCGTCGCCAAGGGGCTCGAGCAGGGCAGCGCCAACGCCCTGCTGGTGAAGGTGAACCAGATCGGGACCCTCAGCGAGACGCTCGGGGCCGTCGATCTGGCGATGCGCAGCGGCTGGGCCGCGGTCATGTCGCACCGCTCCGGGGAAACCGAGGATTCGACCATCGCCGACCTCGCCGTGGCGACCAACTGCGGCCAGATCAAGACCGGCGCCCCCTGCCGCAGCGACCGCAACGCCAAATACAACCAGCTCCTGCGCATCGCCGATGATCTCGGGGACTCGGCGATCTACGGCCCGCAGGGAGGCTGGCGCCGGTAGAGTTGTCCGGGGAGCGACGGAGCGCGCCTGTGCGGCAATACGGCGGCTATCAGGATGGGTCGAGTCTCGGCGCGCGCTTCCGGCGCATCGTCGGCGATACCAGCAACCCGCTGGCCTGGTCGGTCCCGCTCTACCGGCTGTGGGGGATCGAGGTGCGCCTGCACCTCATCTTCATCTTCTGGGCCATCGGCGAGATCCTGACGGCGGGTGGCATCCTCCATGGCGCCCTGATCCTCGGCGCCGTCTTCGGGTTGGTGCTGCTGCACGAGTACGGTCACTGCTTCGCCTGCCGCGCGGGGGGGGGCGAGGCCGACCAGATCATGCTGTGGCCGCTCGGCGGGCTGGCCTACTGCGTGCCGCCGCACGAGTGGAAGGCGAACCTCATCACGACGCTCGGCGGGCCGGCGGTGAATGTTGCGCTGCTGCCTGTGTTCGGCCTCGGTGTCTTTGCCCTGACAGGCAGCGCAAGCGCCGTGCTGTTCAATCCGCTGGCGCCGGTGATCCCGGCCGGCGGAGCGCTGGTGGAGTGGGTCTGGTGGCTGCACGTGGTGAACGCCTACCTGCTGGCGTTCAACATGCTGCTGCCGATGTACCCGATGGACGCCGGGCGCACGCTGCAGAACCTGCTGTGGGCGAAGCTGGGATACCGCCAGGCCCAGGAGATCGCAGTCACGGTGGGCTTCGTCGCCGCGATCGCGGTCGGCATGCTCGGGATGTTCACCGGCGAGACGATCCTCTTCGCCATCGCGATCTTCGCGGGCTTCACCTGCTGGATGGAGCGCCAGCGGCTGCGGCACGAGGGCGACAGCTACGGCGGCGAGGCCTACGCCGATGTCGGCTACGCCCGGGCCCTGCGCCAGCAGCAGGCCGAGCAGCGGGGCCCCTCGAAGGCCGAGATCCGCCGCCAGCAGCGGGAAGACCGCGATCAGGCGGAACTGGACCGCCTCCTGGCCAAGATCGCCAGCGAGGGCATGGGAAGCCTCACCCGCCGCGAAAAGGCATTTCTCCAGCGTGCCAGCGCCCGCAAGCGGAAGGACGCCTGAGACGCCCCCAACAATGGGGGCTGAACATCACCCCGGCGAGCCGAGTACACACCCGCGGCAGCGCCCGCAGGAGGACACCGCCCAGATGGGACTGGCAGATCGCGACTACTACCGAAACCGGCCCTCCGGCCGATGGTCCGGCCCCCGCGGCGTGGGCGTGGGACGGCTCAGCGGCTGGAGCGTCAACACCTGGATCATCGTCATCAACGTCGCGATCTTCCTGATCCAGGGAACGCTGCCGCGCACCTTCGACAGCTACGGACCGGTGCGGTTCCCGTTCTTCATGGACCCGCTCGAGGCCTACGGGCACTTCTCCACGACGCTGGGATTCCTGGGGCTCGAGGTCTGGCGACTGGTGACGTTCCAGTTTCTGCACGCCAACTTCGTGCACCTCTTCTTCAACATGTTCGGGTTGTTCATCTTCGGCTCGATCGTGGAGCAGTTCCTTGGCTCGCGCCGCTATCTGGCGTTCTACATGATCTGCGGCATCTTCGGCGGGCTGGCGTACCTGCTGCTCAACCTCCTTGGCACGATGGGGGTCAACCTCCCCGGGGCGCTGCACGTTGATCGGAGCACGCCGCTGATCGGCGCATCGGCGGGCGTGTTCGGCGTGATCGTGGCCTGCGCCTACATCGCGCCCAACGCCATCGTGCAGTTGATCCTCCCGCCCGTGCCGCTGCGCCTGAAGTGGTTCGCCTACGGCTACGTCGGCATCGCCCTCGCCAATCTGCTGCTCGGGGGAAATAACGCCGGCGGCGACGCGGCCCACGTCGGTGGGGCGGTCGCTGGCTTCTTCTTCATCCGCAACGCTCATCTGCTCACCGACTTCTTTGACATCTTCAAGGATTCACGCAAGCCCCCCGCCCCACGCGCCCGCGCCCGTTCCGCCCCCGCCGCCGATGACGCCGAGATCGACCGCATCCTCGCCAAGGTCGGTACCCAGGGCATCCACAGTCTCACCGAGACCGAGAAACGCGCCCTGCGCGCCCGCACCGATCAGGACCGGCGCCGGCGAGCCTGACACCCATGGCGATCCGATTCGAGATCACAGCGCGGTCGTCATCCTCTGGCGCCCGGGTCGGGCGCATCGAAACGCTGCACGGCGCCTTCGACACCCCCGCCTTCATGACGATCGGCACGCGGGCCACGGTCAAGGGCCTGCTGCCGGAACTCGTCCGCCGCACCGGCTCGCAGATCATCCTCAACAACGCCTACCACCTGCTCCTGCGACCCGGCCCGGAACTGGTGGCCCAGATGGGCGGGCTGCACCGCTTCCAGAACTGGGATGGCCCGATCCTCACCGACTCGGGCGGCTTCCAGGCCTACTCGATGGCCGACACCAACGCCATCGATGATGACGGTGTGACCTTCCGCTCCATCGTCGACGGCGCGCGCATCCGCATGACGCCGGAGGAGTCCATCCGCGTCCAGAACCTGCTCGGGGCAAACATCATCATGGCGATGGACGACTGCCCGCCGTCGGTCGAGACGGACCAGCAGGCCGATTCGATGGTGCGCCGCAAGCTCGCCGCGGCACGGCGCGGGCCGGGCTACGACCACGCCCGGCGGCTTGCCGAAGCCCGCGAGCGGACCGCCCGGTGGCTGGTCCGGTGCCGGGCGGCCCACCGCCGGCCGGAGGAGCAGGCCCTGTTCGGGATCGTCCAGGGCGGGACGGATCTGGAAGCTCGCACGCTCTCGGCTCGCGATGTCACCGGCGTCGATCTGCCCGGCTACGCCATCGGCGGAGTGGCGGTGGGCGAGCCGGCCGACCAGATCGCCCGCGTGGTCGCCCACACCGCGCCCCTGCTGCCGGCCGACCGACCCCGGTATCTCATGGGCGTGGGCTACGAGCGGGACATCGTCGCCGCGGTCATTGCCGGGGTGGACATGTTCGACTGTGTCCTGCCGACGCGCAACGGGCGCAACGCGACGGCTTTCACCCGCGAAGGGCGCCTGCGCCTGCGAAACGAGCAGTACCGGGCCGACCCGGGGCCGATCGAGGCCGGGTGCGACTGTCCGGCGTGCGGGGCAGGTGGGGCAGAACGCCCCACCCCGGAGCACGGGGCTACCCGCCAGGGCCCGTTCAGCCGCGGCTACATCCGGCACCTGTTCCAGGCGGGGGAGATGCTGGGGCCGATCCTGGTCAGTCTGCACAATGTCCGCCACTTCCAGCGCCTGATGTTGGACATCCGGCGGGCCATCCGCGAAGATGACTGGTCCGGCCTCGCCCGCGACTGGCCGCAAGCGGCCCCGGGCATACCCAACCAGCTTCTGGCGGCTGGCGGCGGCCGGCGCTCGCAACCTTCCCGGATCTGACCGGGCAATCGGGAACATCCATGACCGAAATGATCGACGTCTCGTTGGTGGGGGCGCTTGTCGCACAGATCGGAGATTCCGGAGGGGCGGCGCCCGGCGGGCCCGCGCCGGCGGGGCCCGCGGGTCCCGGCGGCGGCGGGGCTCCCTCGAGCAACATCCTCACCTTCCTCTGGCCGATGCTGCTGGCCTTCCTGGTGCTGATGATCTTCACCAGCTTCCGAGGCCAGAAGAAGCAGGAGCGACAGAAGCGCGAGATGCTGGCCGCCCTCAAGAAGCACGACAAGGTCCAGACCCACGCCGGCATCATCGGAACCGTGGTCGAGATCAAGGACGATCAGGTGGTTCTGAAGGTCGACGACGCCACCAACACCCGGATCCGTTTCGCCAAGGCGGCGGTCTCCCAGGTGCTCACCAGCGCCCGGGGCGGCTCGGCCGGCGTCGAAGAGCAGCCCGCGGAGGCGGACGCCGCCCGCGTCTGAGCGGCGTCAGCACCGGTTCGCCGGGCTCGGCGCCCTACACTCCCCGCCTCACAAGGCCTTCAGGAACCCGCAGATGCGCCATCTGATTCGCAACACGATCCTCGTCGTGGTCGTGCTGATCGTCGCCGCGGCGTCGATCATCCCGCCGGAGAAGAACCTCCGCCTCGGCAAGGACCTCGCCGGCGGCGTCACCCTGGTCTACTCGGTGCGCCTGGAGCCCGGCCAGGCCGGCGACGACACCATGGGCCGGCTGATCGAGGTGCTCAAGCGGCGCATCGACCCCGGCAACCAGATGGACATCTCCATCGAGGCGGTCGGGCGCGACCGCCTCGAGATCACCATGCCGCTGGCGACCGAGCAGGTCAAGCGGCTCAAGGACGCCTACGAGGCCGAACTGGCCGAGATCGAGCAGGCCGAACTCGACGCGGCGAGC